>JABDLS010000143.1 GCA_013002885.1 Gemmatimonadota bacterium
CTCTTCCTGGGGAGCTGCGTCGCCCTCATCGCTACGAGCGTCGCCTTCGCCACCGTTGGGGCGGTGATGCTGGCCCTCAAGCGGGAGTACGTGCTCACGAACGAGGAGGTGGGTTGGATCGGGGGCGCTGCGCTCTGGGGCTTCGCCGTATCCCAGCTGCTCTTCGCGCCTCTCGCCGACTCCCTGGGCATGCGGGCCCTCCTGCGCTTCGCCTTCGTCGGCCACCTCGTGGGTGCGCTGACCATGATCACCGCCGGGGGTTTCGGAATGCTCTTCGTGGGCGCCCTCGTCATCGCCATGGGTAACGGACTGGTGGAGGCCGCCTGCAATCCGCTGGTGGCCGCCCTGTATCCCGACGACAAGACGGTGAAGCTCAACCAGTTCCACGTCTGGTTTCCCGGCGGCGTGGTCATCGGAGGGCTGGCGGCTTTCGCCCTGGACTCGGTGGGCATCACGGATTGGCAGATCAAGATCGGCCTCATCCTCGTACCCACCCTTGCCTACGGGTGGCTGATCCTCCGGGAGCCGTTCCCCGCGACGGAAGGCGTCGACGCCGGGGTGAGCATGGAGGAGATGTTTCGCGCGGCGTTCATGACGCCCTTCATGTGGGTCATGCTCCTGGCCATGGCGATGACCGCTTCTGTGGAACTCGGCCCCAACCGCTGGGTCCCGGCGGTGCTGGAGGCCGGGGGCATCGCGGGCATCCTCGTTCTCGTCTGGATCAACGGCCTGATGGCCCTGATGCGCTACAGGGCGGGCGACGTGGTTCACCGGATGGCCCCTATCGGCCTTCTTCTGGCGTCGGCGGTAGTCTCGGGGGCCGGGCTCCTGGCACTCAGCTACGTGAGCGGAACGGGCGCCACCTTCGCCGCCGCCACGGTGTTTGCCCTGGGCGTCTGCTACTTCTGGCCCACGATGCTCGGCGTGGTGTCCGAGCGCGTGCCCCGCTCGGGTGCCCTGGGCTTGGGGCTCATGGGGACCGTCGGAATGGCCACCGTGGGTCTTGTCACATCGCCTCAGATGGGTGGCATCGCCGACCGATACGCCCACACCCGAATTCCCGAGGACGAGACGGTGGTGCTCTTCCAGGAGGCGGGCATGCCGCTCCTGATGGAAGAGAACCTCGACGCAGTGGTGGCGCTGGAGGCTACCGCCGATGCCCTGGCGCAACATGAAGCCACCGGCGCCCTTCCTTCACCCGAGACGGCCAACGCGCTGCGGGCCCTCATCGCGTCGGACGTGGACACCGAGCTTGTATCCCAGGCCCAGGCAATCCTTGGACCCGCCGACAACTATGGGGGGAAGATCTCGTTCCGGTACGTGGTGCCCCTTTGTGCGATCCTGGTCCTGATTTTCGGGGCGCTCTACGTCCGGGACCGACAGGCGGGTGGGTACCGGGTGGAGGCCATCGGAGGCGAGCCGTGAGCCGAAGCCGTCCCGTTCGTTACGGGATGGTGGGGGGTGGACCCGGGGCCTTCATCGGTGAAGTCCACAGGATGGCCGCGCGTCTGGACGGGGAGTGGGTACTGGTCGCCGGTTCCTTTTCTTCCGAGGCCGCCAGATCAGCAGAGATGGGCGTGGAGCTCGGCCTGGATCCGGGGCGCGTCTACCGCTCGTTCGAAGAGATGATGAGCGTCGAGTCCGCGTTGCCCGAGGAACGGCGCATTGAAGTGGTCTCCATCGTAACCCCGAACCACCTGCATCACGCGGTAGCTGCCGCGGCCCTCCGGCACGGCTTTCACGTCGTATGCGACAAGCCGCTCACGACGACGGTCGAGCACGCCGAGGAGCTCTGCCGCACGGCGGCCGAGACCGGCCGTGTCTTTTGCGTGACGCACAACTACACCGGTTATCCGATGGTGAAGGAGGCCCGGGCCAGGGTGCGCCGTGGGGACTTGGGAGAGCTTCGCAAGGTCGTCGTCGAATATTCCCAGGGATGGCTGCGTACCCTTCTCGAAGCCGAGGGTCAGAAGCAAGCCGAGTGGCGCGGCGATCCTGAGCGGGCGGGGGTCTCGTCGGCGCTGGGTGACATCGGGAGCCATGCCCACAACCTGGTGCGGTATGTCACCGGCCTGGAGGTCGTGCGCTTGCTTGCCGATCTGGGCACCGTCGTCGCGGGCAGACGCTTGGAGGACGACGCTACCGTTCTCCTGGAGCTGGAGGGCGGAGTACGAGCCGTCATGGTCGTCTCCCAGATCGCCACTGGAGAACGCAACAACCTCCGCCTCCGGGTCTACGGCTCGGAGGGAGGTGTTGATTGGTGCCAGGAAGAGCCGAACAGGCTCCGTCTCCTCGTGCCCGACGGCGGCGAAGAGATCGTCTATCGAGGCGACCCGTCACTGTCCGGGGAGGCCGCAGCGGCCACCAGGCTTCCAGGCGGACATCCAGAGGGGTTCATCGAGGCGTTCGCGAACGTATATCGCGGCGTTGCGCAGGCGGTTCGCGGCGAGCCCCGGACACTCGATTTCCCCACGGCCGAGGACGGAGCCTTCGGCGTGCACTTCATCCATCAAGCCGTGTCCAGCAGCCGAACGGGCGACTGGATGGACATGGCGTATGACCCAGCGAGGACCGCATGAGTCGACCGGTGACCCTCTTCACCGGCCAGTGGGCTGACCTACCCCTGGCCATCCTTGCAGAGAACGCCGCCGGATGGGGATACGACGGACTCGAACTGGCGTGCTGGGGCGATCACTTCGACGTCCGGGCCGCGGCTGAGGATCCGGACTACTGCGTCGAAAAGCGCGAACTCCTGGCCTCCCATGGCCTCTCGGTCCATGCCATCAGCAATCACCTGGTGGGGCAGGCGGTGTGTGATCGTATCGATGAGCGTCATCGGTCCATCCTTCCGAAGCACGTCTGGGGGGATGGAGACGCGGAAGGAGTGCGAGAACGGGCAGCGGCGGAGATGAAGCTCACGGCCCGGGCGGCGGCCAACCTCGGCGTGGACGTCGTGAACGGCTTCACGGGCAGCGCCATCTGGCACCTCATTTACTCATTTCCGCCGGCGTCGGAGGAGATGATCGAGGCAGGCTTCATCGATTTCGCCCGCCGATGGAATCCCGTTCTCGACGTGTTCGACGAAGCCGGGGTGCGCTTCGCCCTGGAGGTTCACCCGACCGAGATCGCATTCGATCTCGTCACGGCGGAGCGCGCCCTCCGTGCCGTGGAGGGGCGTTCGGCGTTCGGCTTCAACTACGACCCCAGCCACCTCGCGTACCAGGGCGTGGACTGTATCGACTTCATTCGGAGGTTCGGCGACCGGATCTACCACGTGCATGTGAAGGACGTGGCGTGGTCGGGCCGACCCATGCCGGCCGGCGTGTTCGGTGGTTACCTACCCTTCGGCCACGCCGACCGCTTCTGGGACTTCCGCTCGCCGGGTCGAGGCGATGTGCCCTTCGAGGAGGTGATCCGGGCCCTGAATCGTATCGGGTACGCTGGACCCCTCTCCGTGGAATGGGAGGACTCAGGCATGGACCGTGAGCACGGAGCCGAGGAGGCTGCCGACTTCGTGAGGGCCATAGACTTCCCGATGTCCGACACGGCCTTCGACGCGGCGTTCTCCGACGACTAAAGGGGGCACACCGAGGGAGCCTCGAAACCAGCGGCCGCCACCCTGAGGGGCGGCGGCCGTGGTGGTGCGGGGATCACCGACCACGTAGTCGCGGTCGACTCGGGGGCCCCAGGCAGGCTCCCTCCGGAAGCGCTCAGCTTCGTGTGGCCCCCACGCCGATCAGGCCGAGTCCGGCCACAAGAACGGCACCGGCGAGAATCGGAGGAATGTCTGCCTCTTCCTGTACGCCGGCGGACAGCTCGACTGAGCCGAGCTCCACCGTGGCCGAATCTCGATCGTACGGTATCTGCCCGAAGACAAGCCCCGCGACGCCGAGGACCGCTACCACGATACCGACGGTGATGAGAGTCGAGCGTTTCATATCGACCTCCTCCTCACACGGCTCGGGCGCGACCGAAGAAGAAGCCGAGAACGGCCAGGACCAGGAAAACGAAGAAAGCGATCTTTGCCAGGCCAGCGGCGGTTCCGGCGATGCCACCGAACCCGAGAACGGCGGCGATGAGGGCGAATATGAAGAGCCAGATTGCGGCGGTCAGCATGATGCGATCTCTCTTTTTTGAGGAACGTCGGTGGTTCGTTATTCGCTTTCTAGGAGATGCAACCGGCATGCCAAAAGCCAGTACGCATCATATACGAAATTCCAGTGCTGGGCAGCGACATGCGGGTCGAGCGCCGACTCTGGTTGTCGCGTCGACGCGTGGTTAGCGTCCGGGGTGTCCCTTCGCTTCCGGCTCGCGTTCCGCGCCCTTCGACACCGTGACCTCCGCCTGTTCTTCTCGGGACAGGCCGTGTCCCTGGTGGGCACGTGGATGCAACAGGTGGCCACCAGTTGGCTGGTCTACAGGCTGACGGACTCGGCGCTTCTCCTCGGCGTCATCGCGTTCGCCAGTCAGTTCCCGTCGTTCATCATGGCGCCCTTCGCCGGTGCATTAGCCGATCGGTGGAGCCGCTATCGGATGGTCGTAGCCGCTCAGTCGTTGGCCATGACCCAAGCCACGGTTCTTGCGGTCTTGGTCATCACCGACCTCGTGACCGTGACACACCTCATCGTGCTTTCGGTTGTGCTCGGGCTTGTGAATGGGATCGACGTCCCGGCGCGACAGGCCCTCATGATCCGCCTGGTCGACGGCTCGGAGGACCTCCCCAACGCCATCGCGCTGAACTCGTCCATGTTCAATGCGGCGCGCCTGGTGGGCCCGGCTCTCGCCGGCGTCCTCATCGGGTGGATCGGGGAGGGGCCGGTCTTCGTCATCAATGCCGTCTCGTACCTGGCCGTGCTGTGGGCGCTGGCTCGGATGAAGATGGGCCGACAGCGAGGGCGCCCCGCTGGCTCGGTTCTTCGGGCCATGAGCGATGGCTTCTCCTACGCCCTGCGCTCGCCGCCGATCCGGGATCTGCTCGTTCTCCTCTCGATCATCTCGCTGGTAGGGATCCCGTACGTCGTCTTGTTCCCGGTATTCGCCAGGGACGTCCTGGGGGGAGGCGCCCAGACGCTGGGACTGCTCACCGCGTGTGCCGGTGGAGGCTCACTCATCGGAGCCTTGGGCCTGGCCTCCCGGAGTTCGGTGCGTGGTCTCGGTAGAGTCATCGCATGGGGGAGCGGGGTCTTCGGGCTGTCGCTGGTCCTCTTCGCGGTGTCGACCCACGTGGTCCTCTCGTGCGCTCTTCTCGTGGTCAGCGGCTGCTCGATGATCGTCGTGACGGCCTCCACCAATACCGTCCTTCAGACCCTGGTCACCGAGGAGATGCGCGGCCGCATCATGAGCCTCTACACGATGGCGTTCGTAGGGATGACCCCACTTGGAGGCCTCGTCGGCGGAGCCATCGCGGAGCGGATCGGCGGCCCGACTGCGGTGGTCCTCGGTGGACTGGGTTGCGTCGCGGCTTCGATATGGACGTTCAGCAGACTGCCTGCGCTCCGGGCCATCGTCCGACCCATATACGCCGAGAAGGGGATCATCCCCGAGGTGGCGGTCGGCCTCCAGAGCGCCAGCGAGATGCGGCCTCGGGCCTGAACGTCGCAGCGACCCGCGACTGGCATGGCAGTTGCATTTCTTTTCAAGCAGTCGCGGGTCCCCCGCGACCAGCTTCGGTACCTGTAGACCGAGAACATGAAGGAGAGTTTTTTGATGAAGAACTTGATGGAATATTCGCGCTACTTCGGCTTCGCGGCGCTCGTCGCGTTCGCCCCTGCCGCATGCTCGGACGCCCAGTCTCGTGAAGCACCCGAGGGCGAGGACATGCCTGTCGCGGAGGCGATGGAAGAAGCTCCCCCAGCGGAGGAAGCTCCCGCAGCGGAGGCGATCGACGAGGCTCCCGTCGCGGACTCGATGGTCGAGCCCGCGGTGAGGGTCCTCGCGCCTCAGGGAGCCACCATGAGCTTCTTCGTGGATCAGGAGATCTCCACGGACAGCTACGCCATCGGTGATCGCTTCGTCGCGACGCTGGACACTCCCGTCCGTGACGCGGAGGGCAACGTCGTCTTCGCGGCTGGGACCGAGTCCCAGTGGATTGTCACGCAGTCCGTCGTCGAGGACGGTCAGGCGCTCCTCGCCATGGAGCTCGAGTCCGTCGATTGGAACGGAGACTGGATCCCCGTTACCGCTACCGTGACGGATGCCATGCTCGACACGGACAACCCGGACTCCGGTACGGAGACCGCCGCCAAGATCGGTGTCGGTGCCGCCGCCGGGGCGCTGGTTGGACAGATTCTCGGGAAAGACACCGAGTCGACCCTGAAGGGTGCCGGTGTCGGTGCCGCCGTTGGAACGGCGGTCGCGCTGGCGACAAAGGGTGGAAGCGCGAAGCTTCCCGCTGGCTCGATCCTCACGGTCGAGCTCGTCGAGCCCCTTACGGTTTCGTAAGAACGCCGACGGAGTCCCTCCGCTAGGAGGGCACGGCCCCGACTGGAGAAATCCGGTCGGGGCTTTCGTGTTCACATGGGCGGCAGCCGCGGGCTGAGCGCGGCCTGCTCAACCTGGGTCTACGACTCGCAGGAAGAAGCCGCCGGTGGCGTAGGTTCCTCCCACGACCCGTACGATGACGTGATTCGTGCCGGGCTGGAGCGTCACGCGGCTCCTGAGGGGTGGGTGTTCAGGGTTGGATCCGGCGTCCCACCAGGCGTACGCTTGCCTGGCAGCGAACCCCACGAAGACCCCATTGACCCAGATGGCGAGGTCGTCCACGGTGGAGAGGTGGAGTTCGGCCACGCGCTCGGTGTCCGACTCCACAGCAGTATGGAAGTAGGCGACGCGGTCGTCGCCTCGAAAATCGACCACGCGGCCGGTCACGACCGCGCCGCGCTCGTCGGCCTCGAAGGGTCTCCATCGGAAGACCCGCCCTCCGGAGGCGACACTCCTGCGGAGGTCGGTCGCGGAAGCCGTTTCCACATCCGGGGCGTGCCGTGTGAGTGGGCCGAGGACGTTCCACTCCGTTGCGTGCTCGGGCCGGTCGTAGGGGGCGTCGGGGATCCGGGGCCCCTGATGCCGGAACTCCCGTAGGTCGGTGACCCGGATATCGTCGATGAGAACGGCAGCGCCCGGATTTCGCGGCTTGAACCCGAACGACCCCTGCGGGCCCCTCGGTGATGCCGAGGCGGGTAGTGTCATTGCCGGCGTGTTCAGATCCCCGACGTAGAGGTGAGCCTCGGCCCCGACCACCTCCAGCGCGAACGTCTGCCACTCCCCGATCCGGATCGCGCGACGCCCGGTGAGGTCGGCGCGCAGCTCGGGGTAGACGGTTCGCCCCACGTTGGTGTCGTAGTGGGGATTCGCCTGCAGGTAGCTCCCGTTCCCCTTTATATAGACGCTTCCGAAATCGATACGACCATCATCAACGCCGTAGCGGTAGATGAAACCGAGGTAGTTGTGCTCGTCGTCGGAAAAGAGCACCCGTCCTTCGATCCTCACGTCGCCCCATGAGTCGGAGCCAACGACTACCGCGAGGACGGGCAGAGAGGCGGTTTCCAGGCGCAGCGCCCTGTTGCCCTCGTACTCGACGACGACGTGCCCCGACCCATACGGGAACCTCCAACCGGTGAGGCCTGACTCGAAGTCGTCGGCGAAAAGCGGCGTCGAACCCTCGTCGGGCACACGGGGCTGCTGCCCGTCGACCCCAGGGGTGAGCACCATGGTCAGTAGGGCGGTGACGACCACCGTTCGCGGAGGTGCGCCGGACATGCGTCGATCTCCTCCTTCCATGAGGTAGCGAAACCACGAGAAATTGGGCACCCTTCGGCCCCCGAAACGGCTGTTCGCGTCTACCCGCCGGACCCGAGCACTTTCATATGATGACGACATGACCAAAAAGAAGGTTGTACTCGCCTACAGCGGCGGGCTGGATACGGCGTGTATTCTCAAGGACCTCCTCGAGCACGGCTACGACGTCATCGCCTATGTGGCTGACGTGGGTCAGCAGGAGGATTTCGACGACGTTGCCGAGCGTGCGCGAGCGACCGGTGCTTCGAAGGTATTCGTGGAGGACCTCCAGCACGACTTCGTGACGGAGTTCATCTTCCCGGCCATCGCGGGGAACGCCGTCTATGAGAACCGCTATCTCCTCGGCACGTCATTGGCGCGGCCCGTCATCGCACGGCGCCAGGTGGAGATCGCTCTGGCGGAAGGCGCCCGGGCGGTAGCCCACGGCGCGACCGGGAAGGGCAACGACCAAGTGCGCTTCGAGTTGGCCTACGCGGCCCTCGCACCGAGCCTCGAGGTCATCTCGCCGTGGAAGGACCCGGACTTCCTGGAGCGCTTCCAGGGGCGTCCCGACCTGCTGAAGTACGCCAAGAAGCACTCACTGCCGGTGGAGGCCACGGCGGAGAAGCCTTACTCCAGCGATGAGAATCTCATGCATCGGTCGTACGAGGCCGGCATGCTGGAAGACCCGTTGGCTACGCCACCCGAAGACATGTTCAAGCTGACGAAAGCGCTTGAAGAAGCGCCGGACGAGGCCACGGAGCTGGTCATCCACTACCGGAATGCCATCCCCGTCCGTGTGGTCTGCAAGGCAGACGGCGTAGATCTCACGGACCCGGTGGCGCTTTTCGACTACCTCAATCTGAAGGGTGGCGAGCACGGGGTGGGACGGATCGACATGGTCGAAAATCGCTTCGTCGGCATCAAATCGAGAGGCGTCTACGAGACCCCCGGTGGTACGATCCTGCACCACGCCATCAGGGACCTCGAGGGGATCGCCATGGACCGCGAGGTACTCCGGCTCAGGGATATGCTCTCGCCTCGCTTCGCCGAGATCATCTACAACGGCTTCTGGTTCTCACCGGAGATGGACTTCATTCAGGCGGCCTTCCGCCAATCGGAGCACCTTATCGACGGCGAGGTCCACGTGCGCCTCTTCAAGGGCAACGTGATATGCCGGGGGCGTTGGTCCGATTCCTCTCTCTACGACCAGGAGCTCTCTTCCATGGACGTGGCGGGTGGGTACGA
>JABDLS010000022.1 GCA_013002885.1 Gemmatimonadota bacterium
GCGATTCGGCATTCGGTCTATCCCGACTCTGATCTTCTTCAAGGACGGCGAGCCGCTGTTCGAGATGGTCGGTGCGGTGCCGAAGCCCGTGTTGGAGCGGGAGATCAACCTGCTGCTGTAGAGCGCGCATCGTGGGCGAATTCACGTCGTTGCCTGGCTGCGAATCGAGGTTCGACCCGAGCGGCCGGCCGGCCGGCCCGCCACGCCAAGGCTGGTGAGCGACCGCCCCAACTCAGATCCACTCTACGTCAACGATCGTCTCGACGGCCTCGAACTCTCGATCACCCGTGACGACCGTCGCGTCGAAGCGGGCGGCAGTCGCAACGGCAAAGGCATCTGCGTATGAGAGCGGGTGCTTGGCCTTTACCCGTGCGGCGTCCAGCACATCGTCGAGGGTGTTGCCGACGACTTCGACGGGGAGGGACTCGAGGTGGTCGAGTGCCCGTTCCGCGTCATCGAGAGACCGGTGCCGTGCGACGATGTAGTAGACCTCGCCCACGTTGATCTCGTTGACGAGCAATGGGACGTCGGTCTCGATCGCTTCCCTCAGCAGGTCAGCGACCCGTGCGGCCCCCTCTTCGTCGGCGAGCAACACCAGGATCGCGTATGAGTCCAGCAGCCTTCTGGGTGGAGCGGACATCCTCCTCCTCGCGGTCGCGCTCGAGCGCCTTCGTCAAAGATGTGCCGTCGGCGAGCAGGCCCTGCGCAGCACGCACGGGGTCGTCGCCCACGGGTTCGATCACCACACGGCGCCCCCCGGCGTGGGTCACCCGCACCAGGTCGCCTGGCTCGAGACCGATCGCCTTACGCAGGTCGGCTGGGACCACGACTTGGCCCTTGGGGGACGTTCGAACGATGGACATCGGCGGATCCGGGTTAAACTACATCTCATGACGTTTAACACACTACCCAAAGTTAAACAAAAGGCCTCCCATCGACCATGGCCTGTATCCTGAACCGGCCGCCACACGGAAGTTGCTACGGGTGGAAGTCTGAACCATGGCGCACTGGGACGCACCCATGAAGCGCCTCTCCCGACCCTCACCCCTCCCTCCGCAAGCGCCCCCACACGCTCAAGTCGAAGGTCACGTCGTCCTGGATGGCAGCGAGCTCCTCGGCGTGACGCCATGCGGTCTGCAGATGGGCCAGGTCGTCCGCCACGGCCCGCTCCTCCACCTCACGACTCGCGAGCATCTCGAGAGCGAGGCGGATGTGCACCTCGAGCTTCGAGACGCGAGCCGTTCGGTTGACGCCCCGCCGTCGGGCTGCGGCGTGGAAGACCGACACCGCGGTCCCACCCTTCTTACCGATGTACGCGAGCGCCTTTCGGAGATCCTCCTTCGGTGTAGCGGATCGGGTGAGCAGCGGGAGGGTGAGGCGGGCCGCCTCGAAGGCGTCGGGGCCCTCGAGGGTCTGCTTTCGCCGTATGCGAAGCTGCCAGCCGTGCGGCTCGGTGGGCACGAGGCGCATGTCCAGGAGCTCCCGTCGCGTCATGTCGGTCCAGCCGCCGTCGGGGGTCGGGACCCTCGCTACCGGCGGGCTCTTGAGCACACCGCTAGCGAGTAGTGTGATGACGAGCACGAAGCCGATGCCGATGAGGGCGGCGTACCCGAGGGCGAACCCGACGACGACCCCAATCAAGGCGAATGCCGTCATCAGCTTCGCGGCCCGCTTTCGCCGCATATACTGTGCGTGGCGACGACGAAGGCGTGCTCCGTAGCGAAGGGTTGGGAGCTCCGCTTGGGTGCCGACCCGCAACAAGTCGAATCCCTCCCGGCGGGCCAGCGTCAGCTCTCCGGTACTCCCCCGCTCTCTGGTCTCCTCGAAGATCCGATCACACTCGGCGACTGCATCCCACCGGTCTTCGATGGGCGCCAGGTTCCACTCTCCGCACTCGGTGCAGATCGCCCAGAGCCGACCGCTGTCGGGGGCGAAGGCGAGGCTACGGCCCACCGGGAAGCTCTCGACGGCCTCATTGCTTCCCAGATGGTGGTGACACGCGAGGCAGGAAGAGTACATGGCCCAGAGCTACGAAGCGCCCTTCGGCCTGTCCACCCTCATCCGTTGCCAGCCGATCGCGCCCCAGGCTTAGCCGGGCCCGCCAACCACGCCGCCATCCGCCCGAGCACGGCGTAGCCGAGCTCGAAGTGATCTTCGGCCACGTCCATGAAGGGATCGATGCCGACGCGGAGGAGCGCGGTGGCCTCGGCCGCTCGCGCCGACCCCGTGTAGGGTCGACCACTCAGAGTCTCGGCGAATCCCGGGGCGCTGCCGACACCGGCTCGCAGCTCGTCGGCCCGCCATCCGTCGAGCATGACGGCTCCGGAGCACACGACGTAGAACTGCTCGGCGAGCGCTCCCTCTGTCCAGAGGGTGTCGCCGGGCTCGAGCAAGACCGTCTCCACCCGACCGGCGAGTTCGGCGATCGCATCCATACTCTCCCGGGGCAGAACGGGCGATCGCTGCAGCGCGATCATGCGACCGACGCGGTCGAGCGCGCCGTCGTGAGGCAGCGGCCCGACGTCGCCTGCGCCGGCGAGAGCAGCGACCCGTGCCGGCGGGCGGGTCGTGACCTCGCTGGCCATGTTGGATAAGAGGGCGGCGAGGATCGCGAAGTGGCGCTCACAGAGATTGCGGAGATCGTCGGTCTCGAGCCGCAGGGCCACGATATCGGTCTCGGCGCGGACGCCCGGGCTGCGGTGGTCGGGATCGAGCACGTCGGGATATCCGACGAGACTCCAGGGCTCGAGGACGCGATCCTCATGCCCGTCTCTGATCCGCAGGTAGCCATCGAGGAGCATATAGATGCCCGTGGGCGCCTCGCCGGGAGGAATTAGCCACCCACCTTCGTCGAGCCCGACCTCCGACGCTTCGGCGGTGAGGAGCCCGATCTGACTCGGCGAAAGCGTTCGGAACGGGGCAAGTGTTCTGAGGTGAACGAGCGGCCCGACCGAATCGCTGCGACTCGTCATTGGGCCTCCCTCCGACCCGTCATGCGGCCTCCGTCGCGCCGAGGGCGCGGCGCGATCGATCGAGCACCCGGTCGTGGTCGTCGGAGAGCGGTGCGGTGGCTTCGAGGGCGTCCTTCACGACTTCCACGCGGAGCTCCACGGCGTGAGTCGCGGCGAGCGAACTCGCCGACTCGGTACCGCACCCGATGAGGGCTCGCAGCGCTGAGGCATAGGCGAGGTCGGTACTCTCGGGGTCGCGCCAGTGCGCGTCGTGTTCCCCATGAAGGTCGTCGAGGAGCGTGGCGAGCGGCTCGCGCAGGGGTGGCACCACCATATGAACGAGCAGCTCGCGGCTCCCGGCTCGGGACCGCGGTAACGGGCTGTGGAGGCCGCGATAGACGCGTTGGTACTCGTCGCTACCGGACTGGAGGTTGAGCAGTCGGAACGCCCGCTCGAGGGCGTGGTCTTGCTTGTCACGCAGGAGGGCGACGAGGACGTCGTGGACCTCGGTCTTCCGAGCGGGGACGGCCCGCGCCCCGGCCTCCAGCGTATGCCGCCACTCCATCAACTCGAACGCCGTGGAGACGGCGTATTGGATGGCGTCCTGGACCATGACGCCATCCATGGGATAGGCGGGCTGCTCACGCCGCCAGCGACCCAGCGCACGCAGGACCTTGAAGCGGATGAGACCATCGGTCTCGTCCTCGAGGTGCCGGAGGAGCACCTGTGGCGCCTGGCTCGAGCCCGACAGGGCCAGCGCTCCGGGGAGCTGGCTGCGCACGGCGGGCGAGATCGTGCGTGACTCCAGAGCTTCGGACAGGCGTGTCACCGCCAGCGGCCCGAAGCGTGTGAGCGCGAAGCGTGCCTCCTCGCGCACGCTTCTGCGCCCCAGGCAGTGGATGAGGGGTGTCACCAGCCCAGGCGCTCGAAGCTGGCCCGCGGCGGCCGCGGCTTCACGGGCTACCGAGGCGTCAGGGTCCTCGAGCAGGTCGAGGAGCAGCGGCTCCAGGTCGGTGGACGGCCGTACGCGAAGAGCCGCCGCCACCGCCCGCCGAACGTCCACGGCCGCCGATCGCGTCGAGCCGAGAAGCTCTTCCTCGACCGCTCGGTCCTGATCCCACCCGCACGCCACGAAGGCGGCGCGAGCCGTCGCGACGACTGCGGGGTCCCCGTCCCTGAACGCCTCCTCGAAGGCTACCCGCTCAGGGGCCAGGACCGAGAGGGCGCGAAGGGCGGTGGCGCGGACGGTGGGGTCGACGTGGCGCACGAGCCTCCGGATGAGCACAACGGTCTCGTCTCGGCCCGATCCGATGAACAGCTCCGTGGCCCGCGCGACGACGGCGGGCGATGGATGGTAGAGGATCGATGGTGGGATCGAGCTGGACTGACCTTGTCCATCGAGAAGGTCCAGGGCCGCGATCACGCGGCGGTCATCGGGGGAGCTGAGCGTCGCGAGGAGGGCATCGATGGAGGCGACATCGAGGGCAGGGAAGCCTCCGCTCCCGCGCTCTGTCTCGGGGTGGAGCGTCTCGCGGAAGAGATCGAGGTAGTGCTCCTTGAGACTCGTGGCGACAACCAGCCACGCTGCCGCCGTGACGCAGGCTAGCGCAGCGAAGGCCGGAGTGGTCGCGGGAGTCGACAGCATCATGAGGATGACGACGGAGGCCAGGGCCTGCCCACCCCGTTGTCCGAGGACGTCGATGATGCCTTTGACCTGTGCCCTCAGACGGTCCGACAGCGGCACGAAGAGCAGCTCGGCGCCAGTCCGGTACAGGGAGTGACGAAGACCACCGTCTGCGGTCTTCAGGACGACACCCGCGGTGAGCCCCCCGACGACGGCGAAGCCGAGCGATGACACGAGCAGGATGGCCGGCACGAAGATGATGGCGGTCGTGAGACCGAACTGCCCGAGCAGCCACCCGACGGCGATGAGCTGCACGGCCAGCGAGAGCAGGTTGATGGCCAGGTACGTGCTGGCGAAGAAGGAACCCAGCTCGGCGGCGGGGACGAGCTCGTCGGCGACGCTCTTGAAGACGAAGTCGACGAGCGTGAAGGTCACGGTGGCCAGGAGCACCATCGTGGCGATCCGAAGCAGATACGGGCGCGTCTGGATTGCCCGAACCACCTCTCCGAGGTCACTCCATTGCCCCCGCGGTCGGCCGTGCGTCTCCTGGACGTCGAGAAGCGTGGGCGCCGTCGAGGCCGCGAGGAAGGCAATGGCGGCACCGAGGACGAGGTGGCGAGGCTCGACCAGCGCCGTCGCTCCCCGTGCCAGCGCCGATCCGACGATGGCTCCCACGACGCTGCCCGTGGCGATGACGGGAAAGACCCGCTTGGCCTGCGTCACGGTGAAGCGGGCGGCCAGGATCGTCCAGAAGCGCACCACGACGAGCGAGACGATGATGCCTGACCACACATAGAGGGAGTAGAGCGCCCAGACATCGTCCCCGATGAAGAGCCAGAAGCCCGCCGTGATCACACCCGCCGCTACGAGCCAACGGCTCAGCTCGTTGCGCGCCGACAGCCGCCGGACGACTCGAGGCTCCCGATGACCGACGCCCAGCGCGACCACCGCGATGGCGAGGTAGACCCATGGAAGGCGCCGCGCGGACAGGGACGCCAGGAAGAGCGCGTCTCTGGCCGTTTCCAGAAGCGCATGCCCTACCATGAAGGCGAACAGCGTTAGGAACGCCCCCACGACATCCCGTCGCTCGTCGGGGCGAATCCGGCCCAGAAGAGCGAAAAGACGCAGCGTAATGCGGTTGAAGCGCCGCAGGACCGGTGCCGAATCCGGAACCGAAGATGCCAAGGAACGATACCTGTGAGTGGCTGGTGCTGCCGAGCGGACCGGGGACTCCCTCGGGCACGAACATGCCACTATTCTTGACCACACGGCTACTCCACAGGTGGCCCAAGGGGATCTCGATTTGATATCGCATGGTGGGTCGTGGGCCGCGGCACTCGCCGTCGCGTCCATCGCGATGGGTCCGTTGGGGGTCGCAGCCCAGGCGTTTCCGACTCCGCCGGCGCCCGAGTTGGCCGACTCCGTGCGACAGGTACTCGTGGCCTTCAAAGGCGCCGAGCGCGGCCCTTACGAGCGCATCCGCTGGTTCTGTAACGACGGGACCGTTCAGCCGCCCGCCGCCGGTGCGTGTTCAGAGCGCGGCGGAGGCGTCCAGCACGCCGAGCCGAACGCTCGTGCCCGATGGCTCGCCGACCGGCAGTACCACGTCGGTACGATCCTGCAGGCGCTGCCCTACGACCACTTCGCGGACGAGACGAATGCGGGATACCGGCTCCGAGAGATCGTTCTCGAGCGCTTCCTCGTCGAGGTCGACGACGGCTGGGTCATGCGCCGGGCGCGGTATTACCGCGGCGCCAAGCAGATCGAGGACGAAGAGCGCGCCGGCCGGGCACTGCTGGAGCAGCGGTTCGCCGACGGCGCCTGGCTCCGCCCGAACTATCTCCTTGCAGCGCGCCTCGCCGCGAGCGTGCCTCATTCGTCGCTCGGCGACGGTCAGACGATGGACCGGATCCGAGCGGTCTCGACCCAGGTCGCGGAGGCCGATGCGACCTTTCAGCCCATTCGGGTCAAGATCCACTCGATGCCGTCGGAAGCGGACATCGCCGCCGTGGAGCGGTACCTCGCTCGTGGCAGTCATGCCGCCGAGGTGCAGACCAACCTCACCCGCCTGCGCGACGACCTGCGGCTGCAATATGACCCGGAGCGTGCATTGGCGTCCCTCGCCGCCTACGAGCGTCGCGTGGGTCAGGGCGAGCTCGCGGACGGGATCGCATCGCTTCGCGCCGCCCTCGACGCTGGTGATGTTCAGGGCAGCTTCCAGGCCATCGTCCAGCTCGCACCCCTGGTCCGACGGCGGGCGGAGGGTGCCGCGAATGGTCCGCTCGCTGTAGATCTGGTGGACCTGGGGCTCAGCCTTCAAGAACGAGCGTACGTCCTGGCGGACCGTCTCGACAACGAATCGCCACCCGGCTCTCGGGTCGAGGCGCTGAGCCGGCTCGGCCGCTACGTGACATTGGCGTACGCGGCCGGGTACCTCTCGCAGCGCGAACACGACGCGCTGCAGGGCGAAGTCTCTGCGCTCGCCGCTCGCATCACCATCTCGGCCGCCGACTACAAGGCGAGTCTAGCCTACCTGGCCCGGAGTCTCGACTGGGCCCGGGGGACGGTCCGGGGCACCTTCGCACCGGTTCTCGACCGCTACGCCGCCGTCGATCCGGCCGCGCTCACCTTCTACGACGCCACCCTCCGTGGCTCGGTCGTACTCCCCCTCTC
This sequence comes from Gemmatimonadota bacterium, assembly GCA_013002885.1. Taxonomy (GTDB): domain Bacteria; phylum Gemmatimonadota; class Gemmatimonadetes; order Longimicrobiales; family Gaopeijiaceae; genus UBA2589. The sequence goes on from JABDLS010000022.1 coordinate 7,249, forward strand.
GGGCGTGCTGGACGACCTCCAGAAGGATGCCGACCACGCTCTGGGTGCGACGCACTCCCTCTTCGGAGTGACGGAGGCATCCGGTCTCCGGGGCCTGAACCCCGGTGTTTCCGTCGGTCCGTTGGATGTTCTCGAACCCGGCCATCACGAGGACGTACAGGCGGGAACCATCTACCTCCTGCCTGAAACGCCCCCGGAGCTGAAGCCGGTGGCGGGTGTCCTGACGTTCGACGAGGGCAACCTCCTCTCGCATGTCCAGCTCCTCGCCCGGAATCTCGGCATCCCGAACGCCGCCGTCTCTCCCGTACACGAGTCGCGTCTGCTCGCGGCTCGCGGTGAGGAGGTCTTCTACGCCGTTACGCCGATGGGGCGGGTCATCGTCAAGTCGCCCGACCAGCTCGACGACGCCGAGCGTCTTCTCGTGGGCGATGCCGACGGGGCGCCGCCGCAACGGCATCGCCTGGACACGTCGCGGCTTCGCCTCGACGTACGCACGCCCATCCCCTTGAGCCGGCTGCGGTCCACCGACTCGGGCGTGCTCGTGGGACCGAAGGCCGCCAACCTCGGCCAGCTCGCAGCCGACTTCCCGGGACGGGTGTCGCCCGCGGTGGCGCTGCCCTTCGGGATGTTCGTCGAGCATGCCAGCCGGCCGTACGGTGGCTCCCGAGGAACGGTTCTCGACGAGCTCCGCACGGCGGCGGGGCGGGCCGCCGCCATGCGCCTTCAGGGGCGCTCCGAGGACGAGATCGACGCCATGATGATGGAGCGCCTGGCCTGGGCGCGATTGGCCATCGAACGTCTGGAATGGCTACCGGAGCAGCGTCGGCTGGTGGAGGAGGCGGTCTCCTCGATGCTCGAGGGCGAGATCGACCGGGGTGTGTTCATCCGGAGCGACACGAACGTCGAGGATCTGCCCCAGTTCTCCGGCGCCGGTCTCAACCTCACGGTGCCACATCAGACGTCCATGGAGCAGATCCTCTTCTCGATCAAGCGCGTATGGACGTCTCCGTTCGCGGACCGCGCCTATCTGTGGCGCCGCCAGATCCTGGAAGAACAGGGTGAGGTCTACCCGTCCGTCCTCGTTCAGCAGACGGTGCCCTCGGCGAGGTCGGGCGTACTGATCACCACCGGGCTCGGCGACGGTGGCCCCGACGACCTCACGGTGGTCGCCGCGGAGGGAGTGGGCGGGGGCGTGGAGGGCGAGGATGCGGAGACGCTCCTGCTCCAGCCCGACGGAGGCGTTCGCCTGCTTTCGCAGACCAAGAACCCGCGGCGCCGTCAGATCGTACCGGGTGGTACCCGATGGATGGCCGCCGCCCGTCCGGACACGCTCCTCACGCCGGGCGAGCTCGCGCAGCTCCGAGCAGTGGTCGAGGAGTGGGAGGTGAAGTGGGTGGGGACTCCGGACAGCGAGACGACGTGGGACATGGAGTTCGGTTTCCTCGACGGACGACTCTGGCTCTTCCAGGTCCGTCCCTTCATCCGCTTCCGCAACAGTGCGGTCTATGAAGCGCTCGAGGCCCTCGACGCCGTCGCGCTCCGCAATGCCGATCTACCTGTGGTCCTCCTCGAGCCGTTGGAAGGTTCATGACGCGTTCCGTTCTGCGCGCCCTCGGAGTCTGCGCTTGTCTGGCGCTCCTCGGCCTCACGACTCCGACCCCGTATCCCCTGGATGGATACGACCACACGGGCATCCGACGCCTTCGGGCGTACCAGATGATCCTGAACGGCGAGATGCCGGGGAACATCCCCATCCGGCCCGGGGCGAAGCTCGCCATGGACCAGATCCGGCTGCGGATGGAGGGTCCCTCATCGCGTTTCGACATCGGGCCCGATACCCCGGTCGACTCGGCCCTTCAAGCCGGCATCGAGCGGATCGTCGGGCGCCGACATCCCTCGTACCGCGTGGCCATCCTCGACATCACCGACCCCACGTCGCCTCGGTACGCCGCGGTTCGTGCGGATCAGGGCTACATCCCCGGGAGTGTGGGTAAGCTGCTGGTCATGTCGGGGCTCTTCCACCAGCTCCGCAAGCTCCATCCCGACGACATCGCCGCGCGCGAGGAGTTGCTACGGAACACCCAGGTGGTTGCGGGTGACTTCGCGATGCCCAACTCCCACGAGGTGCCCGTGGTGGCACCAGACTGGTCACGGGTGACCCACCGCTCCATTCGGCCCGACGACGTGTTCTCTCTCTGGGAGTGGGTGGACCATATGGTCTCACCGAGCTCCAATGCAGCCGGCTCCGTGGTATGGCGTGAGGCCATGCTCATGGAGGAGTTCGGCCGCTCGTACCCGCCGACGGCCGAGCAGGCCCGGGACTTCTTCCGCAATACGCCGAAGGCGGAGCTCACCGAGCGGTCCATCCGGGTGATCGAAGATCCGCTCATCGAGGCCGGAATCGATCCCGAGCTGCTGCGCATCCGGACCATGTTCACCCGGGGTGCGTCGGGTGTGGTGCCCGGAAGGGCCAGTCACTCCACTCCACGGGCTCTCGTGCGGTGGATGCTGCGTGTTGAGCAGGGGCGGCTCGTCGATCGGTGGAGCAGCCAGGAGATGAAGCGCCTCATGTATTACACACGGCGCCGCTACCGATACGCCTTCTCGCCGGAGTTGAGTGAAGCCGCTGTCTACTTCAAGTCCGGTTCCCTGTACCGATGTCAGGCCGAGGAGGGATACACGTGCGGTCAGTACCTGGGCAACGTGGAGAACCTCATGCACTCGGTGGCCATCGTCGAATCACCCGCGGGGACGGAACACGCTCGTGTATACCTGATCTCGATGATGTCCAACGTCCTGAAGGTGAATTCGGCTGGCGAGCACGCGGAGATCGCCACCCAGGTCGAACGACTCATCGCATCCCACCATTCAGAGAACCCCTGACTTGATCCCGCATCGGATCGTTCTTTCGGGCGTTGCTGGCCTCCCTCTCGTGGCGGCCCTCGTGGCCGCGACGCTCTGCGTGAAGGAAGACGTTCACGCTCAAGCCGTTGGCGCTGCGACGGCGGCCACCACCGTGGTGCTGCCGTCGAAGGACCCGTCACTCCAGCGTGGCCTGGATCAGGTCCTGGCTGAACCACGCTACCGTGCCCTCCGCGACGAGCGACGCCTTTCGGTGGCTCTTGTCGACATCACCGATCACGATCGCCTCGTGTACGCGGGAGTGGAGGACGACCGGATGCGGTACGCGGCGAGCCTGCCGAAGATCGCCATCCTCGCCGGTGTCTTCGATCAGATCGAGCGCGGGAACCTGGAGTACACGAGCGAACTGCGCGCCAAGATGGAGCGAATGATCCGGAACTCGGACAACGCCATCTCCAGCGAGCTCATCCGTCTCGTCGGATTCCAGAATATCGCGAGAACGCTGCAAGACCCGCGGCACCAGCTGTACGATCGGCGTCGAGGAGGCGGCCTCTGGGTGGGTCGTGGCTTCGGTGGCCTCGGCGTCTGGCGCCGCGATCCCATAGCAAACACCTCGCATGGAGCTACAGCCCGTCAGGTGGCGCGCTTCTTCGTCATGGTCGAGCGCGGCGAGCTGGTTAGCCCGTCGGCTTCGTCGCAGATGAAGGAGATCCTCTCCGACCCAGCCATCCACCACAAGTTCGTACTCGGTTTGGAGGAGGCGCGACCGCGCTCCGTCATCTACCGCAAGTCGGGGACGTGGCAGAACTACCACGCCGATGCCGCCCTGGTAGAGCGGGACGGCCGAACATACATCGCTGTGGTGCTTCTCGAGTCGCCCACCCGATCGTCCGGCGGCGTGCTCGCGTCGCTCATCGTCCGGATGGATCAGCTGATCTTCCGGGCGCCAACGGGGACGTAGGCACGGTGGGGTGATGGCAGCGTCGTGGAGGGTATCCGCGTGCACTGCCGGGGAGGCTCCGCCGCCGGAGACTGACCTCCTGGGGGGTGTGTCCACCCGAGAGATCGGATCATGGGCCGAGCTGGCTCCAAGGAGCCCACGCTCGTCGTGGGTGGGGACGATGAGCGCGAAGATGGGTCGATCACCCCCGGGCCGTGGCGCCGAGCGATCCTTCCCTGACCCGTTGGCATGCCGATGCGCTGGCGTCGTACGCCGAGAAGCTCGAGCGGCACCAAGCAGAGGACATCGTATCGGTGGTCCCGATGCCCACGTACCAGCCCCCGTTCCGGGGAATGATCGCCGACGCTCTCGGGTATCTGTGGATCGACCTGGGCTACGAGGAGGACGTGTCCCGGCGCCGGCATCTCATCGTCGGGCCCGATCTGGAGCCTCACGGTGTGATGACCCTACCCGACCTCCCCTGCGGCGGCTATCTGGCCGAGGCTCGTAGCTTGCCCCAGGCGCCGCGGCCGCTCACTCTGGAACCTCGGCGGTGAGTTCGCGGACTTCCCGTGAGGGTGGGGTTGGGCGGCTGGGCTGTGGGACGTCAGCCGGCAGAGGAGGCAACATCCTTAGACGTTCGTTGACGGCGGCGGCGGTATTCCTCGCCGCGTGTGGGCAGGCGGTCACGGCGCCAGCGGAGGACAGCGAGCCTGTCTCGTGGGAGGCCTTCGACATCGCGGCCATGCAGTCCCAACGGCAGGGCCAGAACGTCAGCTTCCTCACCGTGCTCGACAACCGCGACTTCCGCATGGGACTGCTTCACGTCAGACGGGGTACCGAGACCGGTCTGATTGCCCATCGGCTGAATGCGGTCTATCACGTCGTCTCCGGCGCTGCCAGGATCGCTGGCGACACGCTGGACGTGGACATCGAACCGGGGGACGCCGTCTTCGTTCGAGGTGATGTGGAGCACACCATCCGCGACGTGACCGAGGACCTCGACCTTGTCGTCGTCTTCCGCCTCGCCTCGCTGAGCCCCAACGATCCCGACGTCGTGAGCTTCACTCGAGAGGAGATGGTTGCCGGCGCCAGCGAGGAGGGATCGATGTTCAACTTGCTCCTATCCACCTCGACGCTCGGGCTCGGCATGTACCTGGTGCCCAAGGGAATCGGGGCGGACCAGCTGATGGTCCACCAGGCCGCCGAGATCAAGCTCGTCGCCGAGGGCACGGGTCGCTTCGACCTCGGCGACGGAGGGATCCGCGTCGATCCTGGGTCCATCGCCTTCATCCCCTCCGGCGTGCAGCACCAGTTCCGTAGGGTCGCCGACGCACTGGAGGTGTTGGTCGTCTGGGAGCGGTGACCGGCTTCAATCCCTCCTCAGGGAAGGGGTTGGCCCATCTGAATGAGGTCGGGTCGCGTCGCGGTCAGGTCGTCGGAATCGGAGTTGCGGACCGCTTCCAAGGGCGGGTCATCGATGGGGCTGCTCGCCTGTAGCGAGCGGTCCAGCAGCGTCCCTACGGCCAGGCACGCCAGCGTAGAGATCACGACGCCCGCCGCGAGCACGGCTGAGCGGATGGCTTCTGGCTTGTTCACGGTCTTCGCTCCGGGTGTGACGAGGTATGTTGGGTTCCTCGTCGCAACGTGCATGGCTTGGAGTATCGGTTCCTTACGTCGTCATGCTTAGCAGACGATCCAACCGCGACGTAGGTAACGGAATACGTTACGAAGCGGAAGCTCCCGAGGCTGAAAAGGAGGGGGCCTGTTCTTGATGGGAAAATCTTTCGATCGTATCCGCCATGCATTGGTCCCAAGTCAGCATCCTCTATCGACGCGAACTCCGCTCGGCGTTGCGCGAACGAACCATCGTCGTCAACGGGATTCTCATCCCGATTTTCATGTACCCGATCATGCTGTGGGCAATGTTCACAGGCATGACATTCGTGCAGGGAATCAACGAGGGTTTCGTAAGCCGAGTCGCCGTGGAAACCCCTCCCGCGGCGGTTCACTCAGCCCTTCTCGACTCGCTGCGTGCGCGAGACGACGTCGAGCTCCTCGGCCTCGCCCAGGGCGGTGCCGGTGAATCGGATGGGGCGCCGGGCGCGTCCGAGTCGCCCGGGGCGGACTGGCTCCAGGCCCTTGCAGAGGGAGACATCGATGCCACGGTCTCTTTCCGGCCGCTCAACGGGGATGCGCTCCCGGAGAACTTCGCAGTGGACGTTCAATACGACCGCGCTGAAGAGCGGAGCCGGCGGGCCGAGTTCCGGATTCGCGACATCGTATCGGACTATCGGACCGACTGGCTGGCCAGCGAGGCCGAGTCCCGGGAGTTGAACGAGGCCGACCGGACGGTGTTCGCGGTCAAGGTCGAGAACGTCAGCACTTCGGAGGACATCGGGCAGCTCCTCTTGAGTCAGATGCTTTCGTTCTTCCTCGTCGTCATGGTCGCATTGGGCTGCTTCATCCCCAGCATCGACACCACCGCCGGCGAGCGGGAGCGATCGACGTGGGAGACGCTCATGACCGTGTCGGCGTCGCGCGCGAGTATCGTGACGGCGAAGTATCTCTACGTGGCCACGTTGGGGATCGTGGCGGGCTTGCTGAACGTGGTGGCGATGATGGTGTCCATGGGGGCGGTGGTGAGGCCCCTGCTGGCCGGGACCAACGACGCCATCACCTTCACAATTCCCTGGCTCGCGGCTCCGGTCATGCTCGCCGGGGCGATCGCCTTGGCCCTTCTCTTCTCCGCGGCGATGATGATCCTGGCGGCTTTCGCTCGGAGCTTCAAAGACGGCCAGGCCATGATCACTCCGGTCTATTGGCTCGTCTTCATCCCCATCCTCCTCGGCAATCAGACCGACGTGAACCTGAGCCTGGGGTCGGCGCTCATCCCCATCGGTAACGTCACCATGATGATCCGTGACGCCATCAGCGGCGTCTTTCTGTGGCAGTGGATCGCGGTGACGCTCCTCTTCACCCTTACACTCGTAGCCCTCCTCCTCCTCCTGGCCCGGCAGATCCTCACGTTCGAGGACTTCCTCATGGGGGCGTTCGACGGCTCGTTCTGGCGATTCGCGAAGGAGAAGCTGTTCGCATGACCGATCCATCCCGACCTACGGTCAGCGTTTCCGATCTGAGGAAGACGTTCTACGACGAGTCCCGGGGTGAGGTGCACGCCGTGGACGGCGTGACCTTCGACTGCTTTCCCGGCGAGGTATTCGGGCTCCTCGGTGCCAACGGCGCGGGGAAGACGACGACGCTGCGCATGCTGTCCACCATTCTCAAGCCCACGGGGGGAAGCGCGACGGTCATGGGGCACGACATCGCGCAGGAGCCGGAGGCGGTGCGGAAATCGCTGGGATTCTACTCGGCATCCACGGCCTTGTACCCCAGGCTCACGGCCCGTGAGACCATCGACTTCTTCACCCGCATCAACGGCTTTCCGAAGGAGCTCGTGGACGCCCGGGTCGCCGACCTCGTCGACCGGTTCGGCATTTCAGAGTACGAGAACGGTCGGGTGGACAAGCTTTCCAGCGGGATGAAGCAGAAGGTTTCCATCGCCCGCACCGTCGCCCATGACCCTCCGGTGCTCATCTTCGACGAGCCCACGGTGGGTCTCGACGTCATGAACGCTCTGGAGATGGTGAAGGTCGTTCGGGAGCTCAAGGCGGAAGGGAAGACGATCCTCTACTCCAGCCACATCATGAGTGAGGTGGAGAAGCTGTGCGATCGCATCGGGATCCTGCACCGCGGTCGGCTACTGGCTCTGGGAACCCTGGGCCAGCTGCGTGACGCCACCGGGAGGCACTACCTCGAGGACGTATTCCTCGACTACGTGAAGGTGGCCGAGGGGATCGCCGGTGACGCGGAGATCGGCCCGATGGGTGAGCTGGAGGGCGGCAAGGTGGAGGGGGCCCCGATCCCATGATCAGAACCCTCCTCCGCAACGAGTTGCGGATGGTGTTGAGGGACACGCGCACGGTCCTCATTGCGGTGGTCGCGCCCATCGTGCTCTTCCCTCTCATGCTCTTCGCCCTGAACTGGGTCGAGGAGCGAGAGACGGAGCGGCTGGAGACCCAGACGTACGTCTTCGCCGTCGCAGGGGAGCGGGCCGACTTCGCTGAGGGTGTCGTGGCAAAGGCGCTGGATCTCGAGGCCTGGACGGGCCGGGGGGAGTCGAACGGAACGACGCTGTCGGGAGGGGGCACCGATCGATCCATCGCTGCCGCGAACTTCGAACGGAGCGGTGTCGAGAACCCCGATTCCCTCCTTCAGGTCGGGGACCTGCACCTGGTGGTGGTGGGTCGGGACGGCACCCCCGACGATTCCATCGCAGCCGGCGTCCCGGTCATCGAGCTGCGTTTCCGCGCCAATAGCGACTTCAGCCGAAGCGCGCGGGCGCGCATGGAGGAGCGACTCCTGGCCGTGCGAACGGAGATGCGCGACTCGGCCTTTCGCGCCGCCGGCTTCCCGGTGAATCCCGACGACGTCGCCGTGCTCTCGTCGGAGAACGTGGCGAGTGCCGCGAAGGAGGCCGGTTCGTTCCTGGGTGGGGCTCTCGTGCCCTTCCTCATCCTCCTCATGCTGTCCGGTGGCTCCATCGTCGCGGCCGACTCCATCAGTGGGGAAAAGGAACGCGGCACCCTGGAGACGCTTCTCACCACCGCCACTGCCCGACAGGACATCGTTCACGCCAAGCTGGGCGCCATCATGGCGGTGGGGCTGGCTGTGGCCATGGTGAACATTGCCAACATCGGCGTCTACATCGGCCTGGGTGTCATCGATCTTCCAGCGGCTTTCCAGGTGGCGATCGGCTTCGATACGCTCCTTATTCTGCTCATGCTGGTGGTGCCCCTCATCATCCTGGTCGCCGCCTCGCTGCTCCTCCTGAGCGGCATTGCGAAGAGCTACCAGGAATACCAGATCTACTTCCTGCCCCTCTTTCTCGTCTTCCTTCTGCCCAGCTTCGCGCCGTTCCTGCCGGGCGTGGAGCTCCAGAGCGCCATCGCCCTGGTGCCCATCAGCGGGCTCGCCGTGGCGACGCGTGCCCTGCTCATGGGGGACTGGCACCCCGTCTGGGGCTTCCTGGCGATCGCGTCGACGGCGATAGCCGGCTCGGTGCTCCTGTACCGAACCGAGGTGACGCTGTCCAACGAGCGGCTCATCACGAGTGTCGGAGCCGACGAAGCCGAGTTCAGGGGTGGTGCTGCCGTCTTCCCTCGCGACGTGCTGCGCTGGTTCGTCGGTTTTTGGGTCCTCTTCTTCCTGGTGAGCCTCTGGTTCGGCGAAGACCTCGGCGTGCGTGGCCAGGTGTTGGTGAACCTGGGCGTCATCTTTTTAGGGGGCTCGATCTTCCTCCTTCGGAAGTACGAGCTCGACGTAAAGGAGACGTTGCAGCTCTATCGACCGCATTGGCGAAGCTGGCTGGCCGCGATCGTGGGCGCGCCGAGTGTGCTGGTTCTCGGCAGCGGTCTGTTCGAGGTGGTGAACCGCTACGTCTTTCCGGTGCCCGAATCGCTTCTCGAAGCCTTCGGACAGAGCCTGGCCGTCGACATCCCCCTATGGCAGATGGCCTTCTTCTTCGCGGTGATGCCCGGTGTCCTCGAGGAGATCGCGTTCCGAGGAGTCCTCTTCTCCGGGCTGAGGAAGAGGTTCGCGAGCGCGTGGGCCCCGGTGGTGGTGAGCGCGTTGATCTTCTCGGTATTCCACGTGAGTCTCTTCCGCATCGCACCCACGGCGTTCATCGGAGTCGTTCTCGCCGTGGTGGTGCTCCGGACTGGATCGATCTTCCCGGCCATGCTGTGGCACTTCCTGAACAACTTCCTCGCAGTGGTGCCTCAGGAGGCGGGCTGGATCGTCATCGACCAGTCGGAGCCCTTTCCCTTGAGCTGGTACTCGCTTGCCTTCGCCGGCGGTGTCGTGAGCTTCTTCCTCATGAAGGAGAGGCCGGGTCAGCGGCCATGAAGACCGGGTGCATGCGACCGGTCCGTGCCATGTTCACGCGGAGTTCGCCGCTGCTACGCATGAAGAGGGTGGTGAGGCGTCCGTTGATGGCGCCAAGCGCCAGATCGTGACGCTGAAGTGCTGGCGCGTCAAAATCGCGCTCCACCCAACAGGTGGGATGGAACTCCTGGACCAGCCATCCGTCGGCCACCCCACGCCGCACCGCTTCGTCCCAGTCCTCCTCGGTCACACCGGCTCCGACGACGACGCCGCGGCCGCGGGTGTCCAGGCCCTTCTTGAGGACGAAGCGATCGCGATCGCGACTCACTTCTTCGAGGATGTCGCTGGGCACCAGCCGAAGATTCCGCGACCAGGGCACGTGCTTCTGTAGCTCTGCGTAGTCGTCAGGGTCGAAGAGGTAGCGGAAGTCGGGGTCGGAGATGATGGCGAGGCAGAGCTTGTCGTCGCCCACCCAGCGCCCTCTCTGTCCATTCTGGACGAAGAGCGCCCGGTCGCGTACCGCGTGGACGAAGCAGTCGAGGTTCTTTCGGTGCTTCCGGAAGGGCTGCATGCCCAGCTTCTGGTATGCGTGTGTCACCGGGCGGCCGTCGACCGTGGGTGGGCCCGTTCCGACACCGTCATAGTGGATCTGTCTGGGATCGATCTCGTCGCACTCGATCCCCTCCCAGCGCACGTGCTTTGCGAAGTCCCCCAGCTCGAGCCGATTCCCGCCCTCTTCTCGGAGGAGCGCGATGTAGTCAGGCCGCGTTCCGGTGTCTGCCTCGATGACCTCGAGGAACCACTTCGCCATGAACCCCTTTTCTTCATGGTCCAGAGCCGGAGGCATGGGGTAGCCCCGCTCCTCCATGAACTCACGCCACGCCCGGTTGCAGATGCCCGAGAAGACGAAGCCGCCGGGGCAGTTTGCATTGGTCTCCAGGATCCAGAAGCCGCCGTCGGGATCGAGCATGAGGTCGAGACGGCAGATGTGGACCTTGGCATTGGCGGGGTCGAGGTCGGCCGCGAGGTCGGCGGCGAGGTCCGGAGGCGTGGAAAGGGCCCGACGCACTGCTTCGTCCTCGTAGGAGGCGTCTACGATGGCCTGGATGGCCCGGTGGTACGTGGCCGTAACCTGGCGGAAGCGCTGCGAGTACTCGGCCGTCACCATCTGGGCCGGACCGAGGAGAAAGGGTTTGCCCTCGGCGAAGTGGAACCGGTCCTGAGCCTTCATGCGGAGCGCCTCGCCGTCCGGCGTCTGGCCTTCCTCCATCAGCGCCTGATGAAAATCGAGGTCGAGCCCCGACCAACGCGGTCGTACGACGTCTTCGAGGGGTGCGGTCATCGCGGCTTTCTCCCATAGGTGACCCGATCCCCATCCTCCCGGCGTGCGCCAGAATACGGTGGTGTCGTGTCGACTCGCCAGTTTTGGCGCACGATGAAAGGCGCGCGCCGCTCATCGATGGCGCGGACGGGGGCGGGCATCGGCGGTCGACGATCATCGAAGACCCGTCGGCTGGCGCGAAGCCGGGTCGTTGCCGCACCTTCGCGTGCGATGAGCCTCCAGCACGGTCGGCTCTCTCACACGAGGAGCTCGATGCCCGCCGATTCGTCGAGGATTCGCTTTACGCCAGGGGACCTCTCCGGAGGCGTCGCGGCGGCCGTCGTATCGATTCCCGGGAACGTGGCTGCCGGCGTCATCGCGTTCGCGCCGCTGGGGCCCGAGTACGCGGGGCAGGGGATCCTGGCGGGCATGTTGAGCTCGATCATCGCCGGCTTCCTGGCGTCGCTGACGGGCGGGGCGCCGGGGATGATCGCCGGGCCGAAGGCGACCACCTCGATGGTGTTCGCGGCCATGCTCACGTCCCTGGTCGCCACAGGGCACTTCGACCTGTCGACGCCCGACGGCGAACGGCTTCTCCTCTCCCTGGCGTTCGGCGCGGTACTCCTCAGCGGGAGCGTCCAGACGTTGCTCGGGGCGTTCCGGGTGGGGGGACTGGTCAAGTTCATGCCGTACCCGGTGGTGGCCGGGATCCGCAACACCACGGCGATCCTCCTCATCAACAGCCAGATCTGGCCGTCGATGGGCGTGGACCGCCAGAGCTGGTCCGCGTTCTTCTCCGACCTGGGGCAGATCCAGCCGGGGACGATGGCGGTCACGGCCTTCACGGCGCTATTCGTTGCGAAGGGGGGGCGAATCCTGAGAAAGCCCGCGGTTCCCATCGCTGCCCTCGTCGCCGGGAGCGGCCTGTACTACCTCATCGATACACTCGCTCCGGGGGCTCGTCTGGGCCCAGTGCTCGGTGCTCTTCCGCCCGTCGTGCCGAGTCCCGACTACTTGACCAGCGTGTTGCCCGCTCTGGCCGCAAGTGTCGATCTCGGTGTCGTTGCGGCGGTCGTTGCAGGAGCCCTGGCCATCGCGGTTCTCGACTCCATCTCGGCCCTCATCACGCTGGTCAGCTACCAGAGCATCGCCGATCGCCGATTCGACGCCAACCGCCAGTTGGTGGGGCAAGGCATCGGCTCGATGGCGGTCGCCTTCTTCGGTGGTCTCACCACCAGTGGCATTCTCGCCCGGGCAGTGGTCAACCACCGCGCCGGCGGTCGCTCCCGGGCGTCGGGCGCGGTGAACGGCGTCGCCGTGCTGGTCCTCATGCTGCTCCTCACCAAGCCATTGGCTCTCCTGCCGAAGGCAGCCATCGCTGGGCTCATCATGGTCATCGCGTCGGCTCTCTTCGACCGCTGGAGCTTCGGTCAGGTCAAAGAGAGCATTCGACCCGACGCCACCGACCGAAGGGACAACGTCGTGGCGACGGTCCAAATGATGTTCGTGGTCCTCGTCGGCGTCGTCTGGGGTCTGGTGGAGGCGGTGGGAGCCGGCGTCGTTCTGTCCATCGTCGTCTTCGTGGTCCAGATGAGTCGGTCGCCCATCCGACGGATTCGAACCGGGGCTACCGTCCGGTCGGCAAAGAGCCGGGACTCGGAGACGACGCGGATCCTGGAAGAGAAGGGCCACCGGATCGCCGTTCTCGAGCTGGAGGGCACCATCTTCTTCGGTTCCTCCGATGCCCTGGCATCGCGGGCGGAAGAACTTGCGGAGGACGGGGCGGACTTCGTGATCTTCGATCTCCGACGCGTCCGGGACATCGACGCAACCGGCTTCAAGGTCCTGGGCCAGACGTTCGTGCGACTCAGGAGCCGGGGCACCACCCTGGGCTTCAGCTTCGTCATCCCCGACGTCCTGAGGCCCGAGATCGCCGAGGACCTCATGCTCAACGGTGTGCCCGAGGCGCGGATGTTCGAGAGCACGGACCGGGCCCTCGAGTACTTCGAGGACGGACTCCTCATGAAACTCGGTGCCGACGAGTTCGACGAGAAGGGTTGGACGCTGGACATGTTCGCCGCGGACTGGGGCCTGGAGTCGGACGAGGCGCGCATCCTCGAGACCTACGTAGGAGAGCGGTGGTTCGATGGCGGCGACTTCCTCTTCAACGTCGGCGACACGGACCGAACGCTGTTTCTCCTCCGCCGAGGTACCGCCGACATCACCATCCCCATCTCGGGAGAGGCACGACATCGGCGGCTGGGCACGGTGGCGAAGGGTACTGTCATCGGCGAGATCGCTCTCATCGATGGGCTCCCCCGATCGGCGGGCGTGCGGGCCACCGACCCGGTGGACGTCTACGAGCTCACCTTCGAGGCCTTCATGCGTCTGGCCGAGGAGCATCCGACGATCGCCATCAAGATCCAGGCCGGGATCGGGGCGATTCTGGGTACACGCCTGCGCCGGGCCAACGCACTCATTGCCGAACTGGATTCCTAGCCGACTGGCTTCCCCGCTACGGCTGGATGGCGTAGCCGATTTTCAGGAAGAAGGTGCGACTCCGCGTGGTGAGACCGAAGGTGTCGGTGGCTTCGTGTCCATCCGTATACCCCAGGAAGAAGGCTGTTTGGGGCGTGACCTTGTAGGAGAACAGGAACTGGGTGAAGAGCTGCTCCGACTGGGGCACCACCGGATCGACGTACTGTGCCGCCACCCGCTCGATGATCCGGTACTGAACGATGGCTCGTACGAAGGACCGGACGTTGAAGTGGTAGAGCGTGCGGATCTGGACGAGGTTGGCGGTGAAGACCGGGTTGCCCTCGTATCGAAGCCGTTGATGCGTTAGCGCCAGCGTCGTCGCCAGTCGGCTCCCCAGATAGAAGCTGGTGCTCGGCGTAAGGACGAGACCGAACGAACGGCGGTTGTTGCGGAAGTCGACGAAGTCGCCCGTCCGGAAGATCGACCCCAGGGTGAACGACCCGGAAGGGCGCACTTCGAAGTTGCCTTCGAGTCGATTGAGGTCGTGGGTGATCCCACGGAAGAGGAGCTTACGACGGGTGGGTGAGACGACCACGGTAGACTGACTCGGCCCCTGGTAACGCACTTCGGCGCCAACACGCTGGTCGGTGAGGGTGCCGTCGTGGTCCTCGGTGCGCTGATAGAGTGCGGTCGTCTGTATTCGGGTATACCATCCGTCGGCCGTCCCGTTGAAAACCCGGCCCACCGAGCCGTCGAGAACGCGGGTGTCGACCCGGGGAATGAAGCCAGCGTCGGCCCGGAAGTCGCTCCCCAGATCTTGGTAGCTCACCGAGGCGACCCAGTCACGGCTGAAGTGGTCGAAGGCCGCCGAAAGGGCCCAATCGCCGAAAGTGGTCGTCGGCTGACCGAAGTCGGTCGCGAGCTGATCCGGGTAGTCGGTGCTGGACCTGAGCACCTGGAGCCGTAACGAATTCGATGGGGTGAGGCGGTGGAACGCGTCGGCGCCCACGACCTGGTTCTGGTAGTCGGTGCCGAAGCGACCCGTGTAGAGGACGCCCATGTTCGACGCCGGTCCGACATCCCGCCGGAACCGGGCAACACCGTTGTACGCCTCCTGGCCCAGGATGGCGGCAGCCGAGCCCTGGTTCGAGGGGAAGAGGAAGTTCGTGGACGCATCGCGGGCCGTGAAGAAGCCCACCGCGTTGGCCCCCTCCTTTCCGGTGAGCTTCACTCCGGCGTCGGGGTCGGCGACCGATCGGGTGAAGACGGCCTGGAGGGGCGTCAGGAAGAAGTCGGCGCCCTCGAGGAAGAAGGGTCGGGTCTCCGGAAAGAAGAGGGCGAAGCGCCGATTCTCCGCCAGCTGGGCGACATCTGCCTCCACCTGCGAGAAGTCCGGGTTGACGGTGGCGTTCAGGCTGAGGGCCGTGGTTACACCCCAGCGAACGTCCAGGCCGACGTCGGGATCGATGTCGGCCAGATCGGTCTGGGGGTCGGCAACCAGGTTGCCGGTGGGAAAAGGGTCACGACGCTGAGACCGGCTCGCCGTGAGCGTCGGGACGAACTCCACCGCGCTGCCGGGCTCGATACCCATGAAGCCGGTGATCTTGTTCGCGTGGCACAGAAGGCAGGTCGTATTGCGGTCCAGAGGAGCCGACCGCATCCGGCGCCGCACGCTTCGGGGGTACGAGCGGTCGATGATGAGGCCCCAGGTCTGCGCCCCTGCCGTCCTGGGAAAGCGAAGGGAGCTGAAGGGGATTCCCACCTCGACCACGTACCCGTCGTCCGTCCGACGCACCTCCGAATGCCAGACGGCGTTCCACGAGAAGTCCTCGATCCCTTCGGACCTGCTGAGGATGGCGTCCATTTGAACCCCGAGGGAGTTCACGCGGAACTCGAATCCGCGGCGCTCGTCGTTGAAGGGGTCGATGAGAAAGACGATGTGGTCGTCCTGGATCGTTCTCGCACGATCGTCCCTCTCGGCCAGGTGGGCGCGGATCTGATCAGGCTCGGGATCACTGGCGACGCAGCCGAAGTAGACCGTGACCGTGTCGTACAGCATCCGGCACACCGTCTCGACGGTCGCTGGTACGTTGTCGCCGGGCGCGGTTTCCCAGGAAAGGGGAATGACTTCCGCGTCCGCCCAGTCGGCCTCGTCGAGCGCCCCGTCGACCGTGATGGGTTCGGAGGTGCGTCCGATGCTGTAGGACGGCGCGGGAGCCAGGGTCTGTCCCCGGACCTGGAAAGGCACCGCCCCGGCGGCGGCGATGAGCAGACCGGTGAGGCACCCGGCGGGGGAGAAGTAGGAGGGCATGGGTGGCTTCATGTCAGCGGGGAAGTGGAGTCACAAAGCGGCGGACAGCCGAAAGCCGAAGATCCACACTCCCTCCGACGCCGTGCCCTCGGGGAGCAGTTCCTCACTGAGCCACTGGACCGAGGCGGTCAGGTATACGATGTCACGAATACTGCGGCGCAGGAATGTCTCGACGTGTTCGGCCTGATGATCGACGAAGGAAGGGAGGCCCGGGGTTCGCGCGATACCGACCCCCAGCGCGTTGGCACCGACTGTCCCGAGGTAGGTCAGGCCGACGAAAGGCTCGGTGCCCGCCTCTCCCGAGGCCAATCCCAACCGGCCGTTCAGAGAATGGACACCCGAGCTGATGCCGAGAACCGAATAGAGGCCTCTTGTGGGGAGGCGGCGCCCGGAAACGCCGGCGGATTTATCGCTCGTCGTCGCCCAACCGCCGATGGATCCGGCCCACGTGTCGGCTGCCCACCGGAGGCGGCCGGCGAAAAAGACGCCCTTGTCCGGCGCGTCCAGACGGACGAGCTCTCCGTATGAGGCGCCGGGGTTGTCCGCGAGCCCGTGCGACGATGCCACGGACAGGGCAAGGTGCCCGCTCGGCATCTGAGGGATACCTACTTGAGCGGTGGCGCCAAGCGTGTAGTCGGGAAAAATGATGGTCGGATTGTTGACGAAGGGCTGACCGAGGAAGAAGAGGTTCTCGTCGTTGGCGATCCGGCTCACGTCCAGAAATCCGGTGAGGTCCATCAGGCCCGCGTGCAACACGACCCGGCGGCCGGCATCCCACGCCAACCGAAACTCCGAGATCTGCACTCTCCCGCGGCCGTCGCTCCCCAGCGCGCTGCCAGCGTCCATGTTGGCGAAGGGAACCCGCGAGGAAACGCCGCCGCCACGAGGCGTTGTGTTGGCTTCCACATAGGCGTGCACCGTGACGGTCCCCAGGCGCAGATCTGCAAAGAGGTCCAGGGAGCCCACGAACTCGGAGCGGACGTTGTCTTCGCCGGTCGCCTGACCCACCAGGTTGACCGACGACCGGAAGTCGACGCCGGCTGGCCGTGTCTGGGCCGCCGACGGCGCGAAGGTCATGGCCAGAGCCACGAGCGCGGGCAGCAGTCGGGAGAGCATGGCGCCATACTCGCCCCGCCGTTCGCGTTGCGGCAAGGAGCGCTACGCCGAGACCTGTCTTTCAGTGGCTCCCGTGCATGACCTCGCGGCTCGAAAGGAACCGCCATCGGAGGTGAAGGACGAACCACGCCAGCGACGAAACGGCCAGGACGAGGAGGCCGAATACCGAGCTATACAGCGCGACCTTGATGCCACCCCAGACCAGCGTCGGCGCGACAGTGCCGGCCCGTTCGATGGACTGCGCCGCGACCACGATGCCCACGAGGGTCCCGAGGATCCCCGTGATGAGTGAGAACCCGCCCCAGAAGAGAACCGAATCCATGAACGTCTTCGTCATGGGAAGGGGACGCGCGTCCCCCTCGAAGAGCCGCACCGTCGAGTAGAGGACGAGGGCGACGATGATTACCGAGGACATCGTGAGTGGATAGCGGATGAAGCCCATGGCCTCCCAGAGTTCGATCATGACGACTCCTTCGTTGAGTGATTGGGGTGGTCGAGTGCCTCTGCGTGTGCCTGTTCGACCCAGGTGATCCAGCTGTCCAGCGCCAGCCAACCCAGGCCTCCCATCACCGCGAGGATGATGGCCGTGGAGAGGAGAGCAGCGTCACGAAAGAGCCAGGAAATGGTGAGTTCCACCGCGCGACCAGGAGCAGCCTCCACGGCCATCGCCAGCTCGAGTAGTCCGAGAACCACCCCGGCGGACCCGATGCTCAGTGTCAGGCCGGCGAGGACCGCGATGCTCGTGACGCCCCGACGAGGGTGTTCGTGGGCGCCCTTGATCCAGAGTTGGAATGCTTTGGCGAGAACAATGGCGAGCATGGCGGTGCCGGCAGCGAGCACGGGCCAGAGGTAGAGCGAGGGATTGGAGAGTAGACCGGCACCGAGTAGGGTGGCGCCCTCCACGGCGAGCAATAGCACAGTCGCCAGTACCAGGACCCATCGCTCGACCATTCGCAGGCGCTCGGGGGCGAAGGGCGCGACGAGGCGCAGGTAGTATGGACGGGCCAGATCTTCCAACTCTCTGAGGGCCGGACCCGTCGGTACCAGGACTTCCGCAGCGCGCCGGTCGGCTTCCTCGGGTGGCAGACCCTGAGCCACGAGGCGTCGCCTGAGGGCCCGGAGGTCGTCGCTCAGTTCCGTGACGATCCGGGTCCGGGCGGGAAGCGGCAGACGGGGGTTCGACGCCACTGCGGAAAGGGATGGCACTCCTTGGCCGGTCTCAACCGGGCACGCTTGCTCGGACGGGCGCGTCACGGGAGTACCTCCCCGGGTCCCCTCAGCATGCCGAGGAGTCGATGCAGAATGACGTCCACGCGATCGGATCCGCCGACCAGATGACGCTCTCCTTTCTCGGTGAGGGCGTACACCTTTCGTCGGCGCCCCTCTTCCTTTGACCAGGAACCGCGGATGTGCCCGGCCTCTTCCAGGCGGTGAAGAATCGGGTAGAGCGTACCGTGTCGAAAGCGGAAGAGCCCGTTGCTACCCTCCTCGACGTCGATGGCGATCTGATAGCCGTGCTTCGCACCCTCCTGGAGGGTCGAGAGGATCAACAACTCGTTGATCCCCCGTGCGAAGCCCTGGACATCGAAGTCGTCGTCTGCCATCGGAACTCCTTTTCACTGCCGATACTTCTTTCTGTATGTCGAGTGTCTTTATATCGTCACTCTATATATCATGGCCTACACCACCGCGCAAGCGAGGATCGTGAACGGGCACGGGCCCGGACAGCGCCGAAACATATGTTTTCTGCGACATGTGTCGCACTTTGCAGGTCGTGCAAACTTCAACGATGGGCCCACGGCGCAGGGCCCAAGGCCCGCAAAACCGGGACAGGGATGCGGTCGCGTCCCCTGGCACGGCGCTTGCGTTTCACGGGACCAGTTCACACTGACCTCAGGAGAGGCCGTATCATGAAATCCAGCGTTCGAATGTTTGCTTTTGTCGGGATGCTCGCCGCAGCCGCTTGCGGAGATGACGGCGTCGCTCCGGGTAACCTCACCGAGGAAGAGGCTCAGGAGCTCGCGACGGCCATCTTCTCGCAGAGCCTCTTCGACGCTCTGACCTTGAACTACGAGCAGCCTGCTCAGTCCCCGGGTGGCCCGCAGCTCGCCATGTATACCGCGACCGTCGAGACGACAGGCGACTGCCCCCTGGGCGGGACCGTCGCCATCGACGCCGTCATCGACGTCGAGACCGACGATCAGACGGGAGCCGGGACCATCGACTTCGCCGTCGACCTAGTCCACGCCGCATGCGTGGTCCAGGGAGATATGGGGACGCAGTTCACGCTTACGGGCAACCCCGACCTGGGATTCGACTTCCTGATGACCACCGACGCCGAAGAGAACGCCGAGTTCTCCGGCGGTGTCTCGGGTTCCCTCATGTGGAGCGCCGAGAACAAGGATGGCACGTGCTCCATCGGGTACGAGTTCTCGGGCTCTTCGTCCGCGAACGGCTTCTCCTTCCAGACCGCGGGCAACGTGTGCGGGACGACCTTCTCCGAGAGCTTCTCGTTCTCGGGTTGACCGCGCCAAGAGCCGGCCACGTCACCCCAGGGTGATGCGCAGGGCCCCCGTCCGATCACAGGGCGGGGGCTTTCGCGTTCCTGTCGGATCCGGGTCGGGAGGGCCCCGCGTCCCGGAGTGACGGGGCGCTGCCCCCGTCACTCCGCTCAACTCGACGGCACGAGGGAAAGGAGGGCGTGAGAGGGTCTGCCGGCATCCATCCAAACCCGGTTGGTGGCGACGCTCGAGCCCGTCGCCCGTCCTTCGGGCTCCCCCGTGTTGAAGTTCAGATCGAAGTGGGGGTAGTTGCTGCTGGAGATGTCGAGCCGAATCCGGTGTCCCGCCGAAAAGAGGTTGCTGGTGGGAAAGGCCTCGATCGTGACCTCGTAGACGGCGCCCTCCTCCATCATCGAGGGCCGCTCCCATGAGTCGCGGTAGCGACACCGGACGACGCCGTCGGTCAGGTTCATGGCGAATCCCTCCGGGTAGTCCTCGCTGGGCGGGTACACATCGATGAGCTTGGCCGTGAAGTCGGTGTCGGGCGCATCCGACGAGATCCACAGACGAACCAGGACGGGGCCGGTCACTTCGACCGCTTCGGTGAGTGGTTCCGTCTGAAACACCAGGACGTCCGGCCGCTCCGAGAGAGGCCGGTAGGGTTGTGAACTGCCGAAGAAGTCCTCCCGCTCCCGCTGGTCGTACGCACCGCCCTCCATGATCGGTGCGCCCGATGTGATGGTGCCTCCGATGCTCGGGACCGGGTCGTCGGGATCGTATCGATAGGAGAGAGACGCTTCGGACGCGATGGGCGCCTCGATGCTCAGTGTCCCTTCCTCGGTCAGGTAGAAGGGGGTGTCGACCGCGGCGGGAATGGGCCAGTCGTCGGCGGAACGCCAGCGTCCACCGTGGTCGAGTCGCCCGTCGGAGTTCTTGCGCCCCGAGCCACCTCCCATGACGAAGTACTGCACGGTGGGCTCGCGGTCCACACCATTCTCCACGCCCCGGAGCCAGTGGTCGAACCACCGCACCCGGAGCTCCCAGTAGTCGGCCGCGAGCTGACCGTCAAGCGTCGCTGCGGGCCCGAAGTCGACGTCACCGGCGTAGGTCAGCGACCGGTCACCGTGGGTCCAGGGCCCCAGGATCAACCGGACCGGACCGCGCTCGAGCCGCGACAGACCCATGTAGTTCTCCGTCGCCGTGCGGGGATATGGGTCGTACCAGGACGACATGTGGACCATCGGGGCGTCCGGCCAAACGTCGTGGTATCCCAGGGCGTAGATGCCCGGCTGCTTCCAATAGTCGTCGAATACGCCTCGGGTCCACTGCTCGAAGAGGTACGCCTCATAATCCGGGGCGAGGCTCACGGGTGAGTGCCCTGGCCTCCACGGCATCTCGCGGAACCACTGATGGATGTCTACGGCTTCCATGGCCGCTTTCAGCTCGGGGTCGCTCGTGACCCCGGGGCTGACGAGTGCGTTGCGGAATGCCCATGTGGCCTGTTTGAGCTCGAAGGTCCCGCCCTGGCGGATCCCGCCCTGGTAGGAGTTCGAGAAGCCTCCGGAATCGAGGAACATGGCGGCGACGCCGGGAGCCCCCGCGGAGGCCAGCGCCCCCTGGGTATGGGCCGCGTAGGAAAGGCCCTTGGTCCCGATCCGGCCGTCGCACCACGCTTGTTCCACGATCCATGCGCAGGTGTCGTAGCCGTCGGAAGCGTCATCCAGGTACTTCTGATACTCTCCCTCCGAGTCGTAGCGACCGCGGACGTCCTGGTACACCACGGCGTACCCCCGCTCCACGAAGATCTGCGCCACCTCCGCTCGGGACTTGGCCTCATCGGGCTCGGCCACGGATCGCTCGGACCGGCTTGGGCGATTCCGCCCATACGGCGTACGCTCGAGGATCGCCGGCCACGGCCCGGCCAGCTCCTCACCGTCGCGGGTGGGCAGGTAGACGTCTGTAGCGAGTCGCACTCCATCTCGCATGGGCACCATGACCCCGTCGCGGCGTGACATCCCGTACGGTCCGTCGGTGGGCATGCCGTCTGGACCGATGTCCGGGCCTCGGCCGCAAGCCGGCAGCGCGAGGCCGGCGGCGGCCACCCCCATGATCCTGGCGAAGTCGCGGCGGCTGAGCGCCCGACCGGGCTCGGAATCTTTCGTCATCGGCCTACGTCTCCTCGCGCGTGGTTGGCAACTCGGCGTCGTGGCGTGGACTCAACTTCGCGAGCGCCAGGGGCGCCGCGAGGCTGGCGATGGCCAGAAGCCAGAGGGTGATGGCGATAGGCGAATCGAAGAGCACCCCCCAATCTCCTCCGGAGAGCGCCATCGCCCGTCGGAGATTCTTCTCCATGAGAGGCCCGAGCACCAGACCCAGGACCACGGGAGCCAGCGGGAAGGAGAATTTCCTCATGACGTAGCCCACGACGCCAAAGAGCGTCATGAGGACGAGATCGAAGGAGCTGCCGGCGACGGCGTACACGGCGACGAAAGCGAGCGCCGCGACTCCCGGGATCAGGATCCAGCGTGGGATGGTGAGAGCCCGGACGAAGAAACCCACCAGGGGCAGATTGAGGAGAAGAAGGAAGGCATTGCCGACGTACATGGAGGCTGCAAGTCCCCAGAAGAGATCGGGCTGCTCTTCGAGGAGGAGGGGGCCGGGGGTGATGCCCAGTCCGAGTAGCGCGCCGAGAAGGACCGCCGTCGTGCCACTCCCAGGGACGCCCAGGGTGAGAAGAGGAATGAGCGCGCCATTTACGGAGGCGTTGTTGGCCGCCTCCGGCGCCGCCACCCCCCGAATGTCGCCTTCACCGAACCGTCCACTGGCGCCGGCTACACGCTCCTCGGTGCTGTAGGCGAGGAACGATGCGATGGTTCCGCCGGCGCCCGGCAGCACGCCGACAATGAACCCGATGACGCCTCCCCGGACCATCGTCCAGCCTGTCGAAGCCAACTCCTTGGCGGAGATCATGACCTTCCCGGTGAGGGCGGTCGCCGAGCGACCCGCCCCGGTGTCTTCCAGGAGCTGCAGCACCTCGCTGACGGCGAAAAGGCCGATGGTCACCACGACGAAGTCCATGCCGTCCAGCAGTTCGATCCGACCAAAGGTGTAGCGTGGGATGGCGCTGTTGGGGTCCAACCCCACCGTCGCCAGCCAGAGGCCGAACCCGGTTGAGGCCAGCGCCCGAACCACGCTTCCGCTGGCGAAGCTCGAGAGGGCGGAGAAGGCGAAGACCATGAGGGCGAAGTACTCGGCCGGCCCGAACCGGATGGCCCACTCGGCGAGGACGGGCGCGAAGAGGACGAGCCCGAAGATCGAGAAGGTGCCCCCGACGAAGGAGGCGATGGCCGATGCCGCCAACGCAGGCCCGGCTCGACCGGCCCTCGTCATGGCGTGGCCGTCGATGGCGGTGACCACCGCTGAAGCCGTGCCCGGCACATTGAGGAGAATCGTGCTGATGGAGTTGCCGTACTGGGATCCGTAGTAGATCCCCACCAGCAAGATGAGCGCCGATTCCGGCGGCACTCCGATGGCGAAGGTGACGGGAATCAGGATGGCGATGGCGTTGATCGGCCCGATGCCCGGAAGCATTCCGACGAAGGTGCCTATGCCTACACCCGCCAGCGCCAGTAAGACGTTGAGCGGTTGGAGGGCGATGCCGAAGCCATCGACGAGGTGCCTCAGCGAATCCAAAGCTCGCCTATGGGAAGAGGCAGGGAGAGGAGGCGGACGAACAGTAGCCAGAGTCCACCGGCGAGGAGTGCTGCCGCTGCGGAGGAATGGAGGAGCGGGCCCCGGTACAGAACCGAAAGCGCGGTCACCACCAGCGTCGTCGACAGGAAGAAGCCGAGCCAGGGTAGTGCGGCGGCGTATACGAGAAAGGCGACGACGGCGCAGCCCATCCGGGCAAGGACCTCGGTGGAAGGCAGGGTGACGTCCGATCGGGGGCGTACGAGTGCGACGGTGCCTCCGGCCACGAACATGGCGGCGACCAGAAGAGGGAGCGCCTTGGGCCCGACCGGATCGGTCATGAACGCCACGTCGAATGTCGTGGCCTCGAGGGCGAGGGCGGCGCCCGTGATGACGAGGAGACCGCCAATCAACTGGTCCTGCCTCACGGGCCTCGGCTCACCGGATGAGCCCGATCTCGCGAGACATCGCCTGGAAGTCCCGGACCTGGGCGTGGACAAAGTCCGAAAACTCGTCTCCCACCATGAAGAAGGGTTGGAGGCGGTTCGTGCGACGGGCCTCGGCCCACGCTTCCGATCGCCCTACCCGATCGAGGACCCGCACCCACTCCTGGTACTCTTCCTCGGAGATGTCGGGGGGGACGTAGAAGCCCCGCCATGTGACCCACGTGACGTCGAGCCCCGACTCAGCGGCGGTAGGCACCCCGGCAAGCGGGCCCTCCAGCCGTTCGGGCGACAACGTGACCAAGACCTTCAAGCGCCCGGCTTCCACCTGACCCTCGACCTCGGAGCCCTCGCCCGAGAACACCTGCACGAAGCCGCCCAGGAGCGCCGTCATAGCCTCCCCCCCGCCATCGAAGGGCACGTAGCGGATCTGCTTGGGGTCGATCCCCGCCCGGTTAGCGAGGAGTAACACCTTCATGTGGTCCTGCCCCGCCACGGCCGAGCCACCACTCACCACAAGTGACGTCGGATCACTCCGCCAGGCGGCGAGGAGGTCGTCCAGTGTCTGCCAGGGGGCGTCGGCGGCGACCGCGAGGACGCCGTACTCGGCGCCCACCGCCCCGGCCCAGCGCACGTCATTCTCGGTGAGGTCACCGAACTGGCGTTGAGCGAGGCGGAGCACCGTGGCCGGGCTCGCCGCGACGAGCACGTTGGGGTCGTCGCTCCTTCTGGCGACGGTTCGCGCGAAGGCCACCCCTCCACCGGCACCGGGCACATTGCTGGTCCGTACCAGGCCAGGGGACAGGGAGAGCTCGCGAAGAACCCGCCCGACGGTCCGACAGGTCAGGTCCCATCCTCCGCCGGCGTTGGCGGGCGCGATGCACTCCCATCCACGCTCGACTTCCGAAGGCTCGCAGGCAATCATTGCAACGAGGGCGCTGGCGGCAACAGCGGTTTTCACCCGACGGGCTCGGTCGGCTCGGCGCGGCCATGAGGAAGAGGGGGCCCTCTGCCTCTCAGCGCTGGCCATCGTGCATCGTGATCTCGGCGAGGTGGACCAACCCGTCGCCCTGATGAACGAGGGGGTTCACCGCATGGCCCAGGATGACCCCGTCCATGCGGGCGATGACGTCCTGGCCTTGTCGACCCGCCGGCCCGGCGATCACGCCAATGCGAGTACCCTTCTTCACCTCCTCACCCAGTTGAGCCTCGAGCCGGAAGATGCCGCCCCTCGACGCTCTGACCCACTTGGTGTTGCGGGACTCCCGCACGTCGTTCGTGGCGTCGGGAGCCTCGGCGATCATCCCGGCGGAGCGCAGTACACGGAGGGTACCCGATACGCCAGCATCGACGGCCTTTGGACTGAACCGGCGAGGCTCTCCCCCTTCGAAGAGGAGGACCCGTTTACCCAACTTGAGGGCCGTGTGTCGGAGCGTCCCCTTGATGGTCTTCGAGTGGACGACGAGGGGCGGGGCGAAGGCGAAGGCGAGATCCCTCGTCTCCGGATCGTCCAGGTTGCACCGGATCTGAGCCAGGTTGGTCCGATCGTCCGATCCGGCGTGGAAGTCGAGACCGAAGTCGCAAATCGACAGGACCCTGTCGACGAAGAGCCGAGCGAGTCGCCCCGCCAGGGGTCCGCGCTCCGAGCCGGGAAACGATCGGTTCAGGTCCCTCCTGTCGGGGAGGTACCGGGACTCGGTGACGAACCCGAAGACGTTGACCACGGGGGCAGCAATGATGGTGCCGGCCACCTTTTCGGCGTCAACGAGCTGCATGACCTGACGGATGATCTCCACCCCCACCACCTCGTCCCCGTGGATGGCGCCGCTCAACCACACCGTCGGGCCCGCCTCGACGCCGCAGAGCACCTCGATGGGAAGAGAGAGGGGCGTTCCCGAGGGAAGGCGCCCGGCGGGAAGGTCGAAGTGACGTCGCTTGCCAGGCGCGACCAACTTCTCAGCGAAAACGAAGGGCTCTCGAGAACTCATTCGTGATCGATGTCGACGTGGTTTTCCACGAATTCGATGATCTCTCCGGCGACGTCCACTCCCGTGGTGGTCTCGATGCCCTCGAGCCCCGGCGACGAGTTTACCTCGAGGACCAGGGGGCCGCGTTCGGCCCGGAGAAGATCGACGCCGGCGACGTTGAGCCCGAGGGCCTTCGCGGCCCGTACGGCGGTACGGCGCTCCTTCGTGGACAGCGTTGCGACTTCGGCGTTGCCGCCCCTGTGGAGGTTCGAGCGGAAGTCGCCGGGCGCCGCGTGGCGCAACATTGCCGCGACCACGCGTCCGCCGACCACGAGGCAGCGCACGTCACTTCCGCCCGCCTCCTCGACGAACTCCTGGACCAGGATGTTGGCGTCGAGCTGCCGGAAGGCGTCGATGACCGACTCCGCCGCCTTCTTGGTCTGTGCGAGCACGACGCCGTTGCCCTGTGTCCCCTCGTGCAGCTTGATGACCAGTGGCGCCCCGCCCACCATCTCGATGACGCTGTTGGTGTCCTTGACCGACCGTGCGAAGGCCGTGACGGGTAGGTCGATTCCTGCCCGAGCAAGGATCTGGTTCGAGCACAACTTGTCCCGTGAGACGCTGATGGCCGCGGACTTCGACAGGGTATAGACGCCCATCGTCTCGAACTGCCTGACCACAGCGGTGCCGTAGAAGGTCACGGAGGCCCCGATGCGCGGAATCACGGCGTCGACGTGAAGGTCCTCTCCACGGTACTTGATGGACCCGCTCTTCCCGGCCAGACCCAGCGAGCAGCGGAGGAAGTCGATGACCGATACGTCGTGGCCACGGGCCTCTGCCGCCTCCCTGAGGCGGGCCGTGGAGTAGAGGGAGGCTTTTCTGGACAAGATGCCGATCTTCATCGATTCGCCTTCTTCATTCTTCGGCCTGCCCGATAGGAGCTGCCCGGATCCACGACGGCTCGTTTCCTCAGAGCTTGGCGACCTAGGAGCATCCGGAATCCCATCTCGTCCCGGCGGGTGAGGGTCAGCTCGATGGGCCAGACCTCGTCTCCGATGCGCACGTCGGTCTCGACTACAGGACGGAGCTCCCGTTCGCCGCCGGAGTTGCGCACCCACCGCTCCTCCATGACCTCCGCTTCCACATGGACTCGCTCCTTTCGGGACCTTTGCTCCGGATGGATCTCGAATTGGACCATCTCCACCCCACCGCGCTGAAATCGCTTCATGTCGAAAGCGTGGAGGGAGGAGGTCCTGGCGCCGGTGTCCAGCTTCACCTTGATGGCGCCGACACCGAATTCGGGGAGCGCCGCCCATTCTCGCCAACCCAGAGCCAGCGCCGGCTGTTTGGATGCCTTTCGCCGGCGGCGCCCGGATCCCTCGGCCTTCAGGGGGTCCATCCCGGTCGGTGTGCGCACCTGTTCATTCGGAAACTCGCGGAGCCATTGGGTCGTCTGGAGGTACGAAGTCCCGAAAGTAGCACTCGGAGGGGTTTCAGGGAGCCGTCATGAGTATCTGGATTTCCATTCTCGCCGTACTCGCGATGTGCGCCGGCGTCTTGATGATCCCCTTCGGACTCCCGGGATTGTGGTTCATCGTAGTGGTCACGCTCGGGCTCGTCCTCGCTGGCCAGGTCGGCTGGACCCTGGGACTCGTCGTCGCAGGGGTAGCGGCCGTCGCCGAGGCGGCCGAGTTCCTGGTGGTCGCTCGCTTCGGCCGTGCGTACGGTGGGTCCCGGAGAGCGTTTTGGGGTGCGGTCGCAGGCGGCATGCTCGGCCTTTTCGTCGGTTTTCCCGTGCCCCTCGTCGGTCCCGTAATCACGGCCTTCATCGGGACCTTTCTGGGCGCCGGGGCCGTCACGCTGCTGGAAACTCGATCTCTGCGCCGTTCGGCCCGCGTCGGATGGGGTGTCGTCCTCGCTCGCACGGTGGCCGTGGCGCTGAAGGTGGGAGTCTCGGTGGCGGTGATCGCCGTCGTGGGAGTGGCCCTGTTCGTCTGACGCCTCGATTCCGGGCTAGGCGCTGTATCGATGGCGAGCCTGCCACCATGGTCCCCGATATCGGTGGAACGGAACGAACGGAGCGGTGGTAGGTGTGGCGACGACCCAGGGAAGTTCTAACTTCAATGGTGACGCCGTGAACGATTCATCGGATTGCCCAAGCCCCCAGAAGGTAGCCGCGTGAGCACCAGCATCCTCGAAGACATCAAACAATCACGTCCGTTCCGCTCCGAGAGCCACGAGGCGTATGTGACGCTTCTGCGGACGGCTGACGATGCAAAGCGCTTCGTGGGACAGGTGCTCGAGCCCGAGGGGGTAACGCTCCAGCAGTACAACGTCCTACGGATTCTTCGTGGGGCCGGAACCGATGGGCTACCGACACTGTCGGTGGCGGAGCGCATGATCGAACGGACCCCGGGCGTCACCCGCCTCATCGACCGCATGGAGCGAAAAGGGTGGGTGTGCAGGAACCGGTGTACCCAGGACCGCCGTCGGGTGTGGTGCCGCATCACCGACGAGGGCCTGGAGCTCCTGGCCCGCCTGGACGAGCCCGTCGACGCGGTTGACGATATCCTCGCTGGGGCCCTGGATACCGAGCAACTCGACCAGCTGCTGGATTACATGAATCGCGTTCGCGCTCACATCCGCACGGTGTCTGGAGACGGCACGGGGGATCCCCAGGAGGACTGATCCTCCACCCGAAGGCTCGCCGCTTCGGTTGACGGGCCTTGTGGCTGAGACTAATTCGTCGGCGACCTCCCTCTTGTTGCCCCAGCCGCGACCTCTCATGTCATCTGTCTTGTTCGGTCGGGCCCGTGCCGGCCTATCCGTCGTTCTCTCCTTCGCCGTGGCGGCCTGCTCCGCGGGTCCTTCCGTACCCGCGTCCGGTCCGGTGCCCACGCCGACCTCTCCCGGGGAGTACGACGTCGTGATCGAAGGGGGCAGGATCGTCGACGGGACCGGGAACGGGTGGTATCCCGGCGACGTGGGTATCCGCGGCGATCGTATCGTCGCCGTCACGCGTCCGGGTGTCCTCCGGGAGGCGCCGGCACACACCCGTATCGACGCAGCGGGCATGGTCGTAGCTCCGGGCTTCATCGATATCCAGAGCCACTCGCGCTCGTCCTTCGTCGGCACCGGCGACGGAAGGGTCGTTTCGAAGGTCACCATGGGCGTCACCACGGAGATCATGGGCGAGTCGACGACGAACGGGCCGTCGAGTCCAGCCATGCTCGAGGCCGCCGGGGCGCAAGTCGGCGTGACGCAGTTCGAGACGTTCGGCGACTGGATGCAGGCGATGGAGGACCATGGCGCATCAGTGAATTTCGGCTCTTTCGTCGGGGCGTCGACCATCCGGGTGTTCGGCATGGGGATGGCCATGGGCACGGCCGGGAGCCCCGAGCGTCGGGCCATGCAGCAGGCGGTTCGGCAGGCGATGCGCGACGGCGCGTTCGGCATCGGGTCGGCTCTCGTTTATCCGCCGGGCAACTTCGCCGCCACGGATGAGCTCATCTCCATCAACGCGGCCGCCGCCCCCTTCGGTGGTGTCTACATCACACACATGCGGTCGGAGGCGGACAACTTCCTCGAGGCCATCGATGAAGCCCTCGAGATCGGGACCGAGGCGGGCGTGCCGGTGGAGATCTATCACCTCAAAGCCGCCGGGCAGAGGAACTGGCACAAGGCGGCCCTCGCCGTGGCCAAGATCGATTCGGCGCGGGCTGCCGGGGTCGACGTTCAGGCCAACATGTACCCGTACACCGCCGGGGGTACGGGGCTCGATGCCTGCTTCCCTCCTTGGGCTTCGGCCGACGGAGAGCTCTTCGAAAACCTGGCCGATCCGGAGATGCGGACGCGGATCCGTCGAGAGATGGAGGTACAGACCGAGCCGTGGGAGGCCTTCTGTTCCCTGGCCACACCCGAGGGAACCATGCTCCTCGGTCTGAACCTCCCCGAACACCAGCAGTATCGAGGTTGGTGGCTCGCGGACATCGCCGAAGCGATGGGCAAGGACTGGATCGACACGGCCATGGACATCGTGCTGGCCGAGCGGCAGCGCGTTTCGACCATGTACTTCCTCATGAGCGAGGAGAACGTGGCCATGCAGCTCCAGCAGCCGTGGATCAAGTTCGGAACCGACGCTGGCGGCATGGATCCCGCCACGGTCGATGGTCTGGCTCACCCTCGGGCTTATGGCACCTTCACCCGCATCCTCGGGAAGTATGTCCGCGAGGAGAACGTTCTCCCCCTGGAAGACGCCGTCCGGAAGATGTCCTCGGCGGTGGCAACCCGGTTGAGCATCCGTCATCGCGGCCTCCTCGAGGAGGGCTACTATGCCGACGTGGTCGTCTTCGACCCTGAGACCGTCGCCGACCATGCCACCTACGACGAGCCGCACCAGTTGTCGACGGGAGTTCGCCACGTCTTCGTGAATGGTGTCGCGGTGGTCGCCGACGGAGTACATACCGGCGCTCTGCCCGGGCGCCCGGTCCACGGACCGGGTTGGGCCGGGTGGGAGCGGTGAGCGCTGGGCGAAGCAGGGTGCCGCGTGGTCGAGATGTGAGCGCCCTGCTTTGTCTCCTGGCGGCGGGGTGTGGGGGCTCCGGCGAGGCGGAAGCGGACATGCCCGGCCGGGTGACCGAGACACCCGCCGAAGACGTCGACGGCGTGGTGCGCGTGCTGGTGTATCACGACATGGAAGGCCTCACCGGTCAGTCGGACCCAAACACCTTTCGCTTTGCCCATCCGGAGCGGTACGCCATGGGCCGTGCGTACCTCACCGGCGACGTGAATGCGGTCGTAGCCGGCCTGCTCGAGGGAGGGGCAGACGAGGTACACATCGTGGACGGACACGGCAGCGGGAACCCGGACCCCGATCTTCTCCTCGACGAGCTCGATGATCGCGCCGAACTGGTAAGCCGAGACGAGCCATTCGATGCCTACGTCGATCTTGCCGAGGCCGGCGTCTACGACGCCGTGGCAGTGGTGGGCATGCACGCGAAGACGGGCAGTGGTGGCTTCGCGTCGCATACCTACACGCTCGGGATCGAATTCATTCTCAATGGGATGCCCGTCACCGAGACAGAAGTCGTCGGTTACTCGTGGGGCCGGGTCGGGGTGCCCGTCATCTTCGCCTCAGGAGACGATCGGCTTGCTGCCGATCTGGAGGGCCCCATGCCCTGGGTCGAGATGGTGACGGTGAAGACCGCCACATCGGCTTCATCGGCCGAGCCGCGTCCTGTCGATGAAGCTCGGGCGGACCTCAGGGCGGGGGCCCGCCGCGCCATCGAGAGCTATCGCTCGGCTCAGGCGATGCGGCTCGGCGAACCCGTTATCGCGCAACTCCACGCCGTGCCGCCTGCGGACCTTTCCATGCTGGACGGCGTCCCTGGCATCGACTACGCGGACCAACGGGTGACGTTCACGTCGTCGGATTTCCGGGGCGCGTACGACGGACTCGTGGAGTTGGTGACCGTGGCCCGGGGAGGGTACGCGTCCGTCATGGGCGAGACCGGTCGGGCCATGGCCGGGCCAGCCTTCGCGCCCACCTATTCCGATGCTCTTTTCGATCGCTGGATGGACTTCGAATCCGGCCGCTGGTCGGCCCCCTCTTCCGACCCGGCGGAGCGCCGCACCTACCACGGCTTCCACTGAGGAGCTTCTCCGGCGAAGGCAACGGAACCGAGCTTCCTCCCGTCTGATTGTGCAGGAGGGTGGGCGCGAAGATGAAACCCGCCGCCGGGGGACTCGTAGGTAAAGTCGATGGGTGGACGATGTGGGTGGGGTTCGGTTCGACGTAGCCGTGACGACGATGATGATGAACGTGGAAGAAAGGATCCGATTTCTGCTCCGGACGGCGATCCGGGTGGAGGAAGAGGGCGACGCGAGAGTGGCGTTCCTTTTTCGACGGATGGCGGAGGATCTAAGCGCTGGTGAGAGCGCTACTCTGCCCGGCGGCCCGGTCTTGGTAGCCGCAGCCGACTAAGCCGCGGAGCCGAATCCCGACCTCGTCGGCCCGGTCGCCCCACCGGCGACCGGGCCGGCTTTGTTTCGGCCATCTTCCGCCTCGTCTGCCGTAGGTCAGGCGGGGTAGGGGGGTGGATTCGACGGGGGCTAGAAGATGGCACTGTGCGGGAAGGAACAAGTGGACGAAGCTACTTGTACCATTTTTCACAAACCCAAGGCCTCGACGACGAAAACGAGGCCTCAACGAGAGGAATCACGATGAAGGCCTACAAGCTCATTCCCGTCGCCGGGTTCTTCCTGGCAGCCTGTGGCGGTGGCGAGTCCGCCGATGCACCCACCTCTGACGACACCCCGACTCCGCCTCCTGCAGCCGCCCCGGCCGGGCCAGAGATTCCCGGCGGGGAGCTCAGCATGCCCGGGTGGTATCAGGTCGACCATGACGCCATGACGGTCACGTTGGATATCGAGGCCGGATCCACGGCCGACAACAACTATTGGAACTACAACGGGGCCACCAACGGAGAGTGGGCCATCACCGTGCCGGTGGGCTACACGGTCACCGTGAACCTCTCCAACTCGGATCCCAATATGGCCCACAGCCTGGGTATCTCTCGGGAGCTGACCAACTTTGCCGTGCCGCCGGCGCCCGAGCCGGTGTTCGAGGGCGCCATCACGCAGAATCCCCAGTCCATGGTCGACGCGACCATGCCGGGCGAGTCGGAGACCGTCACCTTCGTCGCCAGTGAGGCCGGAGATTACTCCATGGTCTGCTACATCGCCGGTCACACGGCCGTGGGCATGTGGCTGTACTTCGTCGTCGCGGAAGGTCAGGACGCAGGCGTCGCCGGTATGTAGTCGAGGTCCTCGGCCGGACTCAGGATCCGGTCGCGTGTCCGGACGCCCTTGGGGCGAGGGGGCGGCACCTTTCGGGGTGGCGCCCCCTTTGTTCAGTCGCCCGCGCCGCCCGGCGCAGAGTCTCTGAGCTTCACAGGATCCGAGTCGCGGTTTGCCCGGAGGTTGATCATCTCCACGAAGATCGAGAAACCCATGGCGAAATAGATGTAGCCCTTCGGGATTTCCTGGTGCATGCCCTCGGCCACCAGGGACATGCCGATGAGGAGCAGGAACGAGAGGGCCAGGACCTTCACGGTGGGATGGCGGTTCACGAAGGCGCTCAGCCGCTCGGCCGAGACGATCATCACGAAGCCCGCGATGAGGATGGCCAGGACCATGACAGGCAGGTCTTCGGCCAGCCCGACCGCGGTGATGACCGAATCGAGAGAGAAGACGATGTCCAGAAGGGCGATCTGGATGATGACGCTCGTGAAGGAAGCCGCCTTCGCGGCGGCGCCGTGTCCCCCTTCTTCGCCCTCGAGCTTGTGATGGATCTCTCGAGTGGCCTTGAAGAGGAGGAACATGCCACCGGCGATGAGGATCAAGTCGCGCCCGGAGATCTCTCGCCCCAGTGTCGAGAAGAGGGGCTGGGTGAGCCCCATGATCCAGGTGATGGAGAAGAGGAGGAGGATTCGAGTCGTTATGGCGATGGTCAACCCCACGCGTCGAGCGCGAGCCCGGGCGCTCTCCTTCACCCGCTCGGCGAGGATGGCGACGAAGACGATGTTGTCGATGCCGAGGACGATCTCCAGGACGGTCAGCGTCAGGAGTGCGATCCAGGCTTCGGGGTTGTTGGTCCAGTCGAGCATTCGTGCGGAATCCGATCTCCGACGTGTTCCTGTTAGGAAGCTCCAAGGTACCCTGTCCCGGTCCTGCTTCCCACCTCCGCCGTTGCGCGGCTGCGTGGCCGACTCCAGGTCCGGGTCATGGCGCCGGGTCTGTCGCCCTTATGCCTCCTTGAGGAAGAGGAGGCTATTAATTACATTGATTTGACAAATCAAAATAAACTTATGCAATGACGATGTCGGACGCAGATGTGGTGCGCGAGGGGCTCCTCGAACTCGTCGAGGCGTTCCGGACCACTTCGGCCGTCGATCCAGTGGCCTCCGTGAAGGTCTCGAGTCACCAGGCGCGCATCTTGAGGCAACTGGACAACGAGGACCCTACCATGGTGGGGGAGCTTGCCGACCACTTCGGTGTGACCCCGTCGACCATGTCCCTGAACTTGAGCCGCCTCGAAGAGGCTGGCTGCGTCCGGCGAAGTCGGGACCCCGAGGACCGGCGGGTCATGAACGTCCGATTGACTCCAGCGGGCCTCCGCATCAAGGAGGCGACGTCCGTTCTCGACATCGCGAGGGTCGACGCCGTGCTCGCCTCGCTTCGTCCGGAGGAACGGGCGAGAGCAGTTGAAGGAATTGGCCTTCTCCTGGAGGGAGCCCACCGGGTCTCGTCCCGGGCTGCGGAGTATCTCGACGCCCTCACCGGGGATGCCACATCGTGAAGTGCAACTAATTCGTCCTTCCTCTCGTCTATATCTGAAACGCTACCTCCACCGACATTGTCGGTCCGTTTTCAAATGGAGCACCAACGATGGCCGATCACCCGCTGATTCATCTCGAGGGACTGAGCAAGGTGTTCTACACCGAAGAGGTGGAGACCCATGCGCTGTCGAACATCAACCTGTCGATCCAGACGGGGGAGTTCGTGTCGATCGCGGGACCGTCGGGGTGTGGCAAGA
>JABDLS010000038.1 GCA_013002885.1 Gemmatimonadota bacterium
GGCTTACTGCGTCGCGGACGAGCCCGGTAACCGTACCGGTGTTCTGCGCGGCCACTCCGACCGCACCGAACGCTACGAACGCCAACGCAACCGTGAGGTTGCGGAGCGCGCTCGCCGTCCTTCGGACAAACGTCGTTGCCACCATGTAGGTCCTCCCTTGTAGGTGGTGGAGTCGAACAGGCCTAGACAAGGCAAACGACATGCCACCTGCCGGGAGGATGCAGCGCTCACTATAACATGAATTCCTTCAATCACTTACGGGCATTTCACCGGGGAACGGGACGTAAGATTCAGCCCGAAGTGTGAAGCATTCTTCACAATCGAAACGGGCACCTCCCTGCACATCGGCTGGAGACGCCCGTTGAACTACTCACTTCGGCGAGGAGAATCCGTCAGACTTCGAAGTCCTCCCGCCGAATACCGTGACGTTGGATCTTGTTGTACAGGTTGCGGCGGCTCATCCCTGCCCTGCGCGCGGCTTCGGTCACGTGCCCATTGGTGGCATCGAGGAGGTGCTCCAGGTACCAGCGCTCGAACGCCTGGAAGGCATCCTCGTAGGGGCCGCGCGCGATGGCGTCGACCTCCTCCTGCGTGTAGCGCCAGGCCGACCCCTCCGCCGCGGGTTGGATCCGCATTGGCACCTTCGCGGGAAGGTCGGCGGCCCCGATTACCTCTCGGGGCGCCGAGAGAAGGACGGTCCGTTCCACGACGTTGATGAGTTCGCGGATGTTGCCGGGCCAGTCGTGGGCTTCCAGTGCACGGCGAGCAGACTCGTCGAACGTGGGCTTCGGGTATCCGAGCTCGTGGGCGAACTTGCCGGCGTACTGCACTGCAAGGGGCACGATGTCCTCGCGGCGCTCCCTGAGGGACGGCAGGCGCAGCGTGACGACTGCGAGGCGGTAGTAGAGGTCCTTGCGAAAGCGACCTTCTTCCACAGCCTGCTCGAGGGATTGGTTGGTAGCAGAGACGACCCTCACGTCGATCTCGATTGGTCGCTCGCCGCCGACGGGCTGGACCTCGTGCTCCTGCAGGGCCCTCAGAAGCCGCACCTGCATCGACGGAGGAAGTTCGCCCACCTCATCGAGGAACAGCGTCCCTCCACTCGCCATCTCGAAGTGACCCCGCCGCGAGCGCGACGCGCCCGTGAACGCGCCCTTCACGTGGCCAAAGAGCTCGCTCTCGGCCAGGCCTTCGGGAATGGCCGCGCAGTTCACGGCGACGAAGGGACCTGAGCACCGCCGGCTGCGGCAGTGGATCCTTCGGGCGAGCCATTCCTTCCCCGACCCGGTCTCGCCGAGCACCAGGAGGGACGAGTCTCCGACCGCCACTCGATCCGCCAGCGAAAGGAGGGCGGCCATGGTGGGACTCGCCGTCTCGGTCTCCGCGGGTGCACGTCCCTCGGTGCCCCGATGGAGGCGGGCCGCCGTGCTGTCGACGACGCTCGATAGCGCTCGGGCCAACTCGGTATCCCCGAGTTCCAGATCGAGAACGGATGTGGCGCCCGCTTCCACGAAGTCCGTCACCACGCCATCATCGGGCCGTGAGACGATGACCACGAGCTGCGGCGGGGTACCGTGGGCGCCCAGTCGATCCACCGGCGTGACTCTGGCCCCGTTATCCAACCCCAGGACCACCAGGTCCGCCGACTCGACGTGTCCGGAACGGACCATGAGTTCGGCAGAAGGGGCGGACGTGACGAGCACACCGTCGTCCGACAACAACCGCGTGAGCCGTTGCCGCAGAGGTCGGTCCTGGGCAATGACGGCCGCGCGGACAAGCATCCCTGCCCGGGGAGGGTGGCGGTCTCGTGTCATAACCCAGGGACACACGAAGTCTGCGCTTTGTTAGTCCGGGCGCCGCAGGGCCACGGCATGCGGAACGGGGGAGCCCGGTCGCCGGGAGATGCCCCAGGAATGTCACGCCAACCGACCTACTCCGGCCGGTCCAGCAGCGTCGCCTTGATGAGATCCCGGTTGAGCTGGGCGATGTAGTCGATACTGATGCCCTTGGGGCACGCCTCCTGACACGCGCCGTGGTTCGTGCAGTTGCCGAACCCTTCTGCGTCATGCTGGTCCACCATGCTGAGCACCCGGTCGTAGCGCTCGGTCTGTCCCTGGGGCATGTGGGCCAGGTGCGCCACCTTGGCCGAGGTGAAGAGCATGGCCGAGGCGTTGGGACACGCTGCGACGCAGGCTGCGCACCCGATGCACGTCGCCGCGTCGAAGGCGGCGTCGGAGTCTTCCTTGGGTACCGGGATGGCGTTGCCGTCCGGGGCGCTCCCCGTGCGGACTGAGATGTAGCCACCGGCCTGGATGATCCGGTCGAAGCTGGCACGGTCAACCACCAGATCCTTCAGCACCGGAAACGCCGAGGCCTTCCATGGCTCGATCCAGATCTCGTCGCCGTCCTTGAACGACCGCATGTGCAGCTGGCACGCGCTGGTCATCGACTTTGGGCCGTGGGGCACGCCGTTGATCATCATGCCGCACGAGCCGCAAATGCCCTCCCGGCAGTCGTGCTCGAAGGCGATGGGCTCGCCTCCATCCACGGTGAGGCGGTTGTTGACCAGGTCGAGCATCTCCAGGAACGACATGTCCGGAGTGACGTCGTCGGCCTCGTACCGCTCGTGGCGGCCGGGGTCGTCAGGTCCCTTCTGGCGCCAGACGTGGAGCGTCAGCTTCATCTACTTATAGCTCCTCTGGGAGAGCTGTACGTTGTCGAACTCCAGGGCCTCGACGTGCCGTTTCGGCTCTTCGCCCACACCGGTGAACTCCCACACGGCGACGTGGGCGTAGCGCTCGTCGTCGCGCTTGGCCTCCCCCTCCTCGGTGGTGTGCTCCACCCGGTAGTGGGCCCCGCACGACTCGTCGCGGGTCAGGGCGTCGTAGCACATGACCTCCGCGAACTCGAGGAAATCGGCCACCCGGCCGGCCTTCTCCAGGGACTGGTTGAGGTCGGCCGCCGAACCCGGAACCCGCACCTCTTTCCAGAAGCGCTCTCGAAGCTCGGGGATCTGCTGGAGGGCCCGCTCGAGTCCTTCCTTGCTC
>JABDLS010000064.1 GCA_013002885.1 Gemmatimonadota bacterium
CTGAAATCGCCGACAAATGGCTCGACACCTTGTCGACAAATGTCCGAGGAGGCCCGTCAGAGAGGGCATCTGAGAAGCGAATACGGTTGACCGGCTCGGCGCCGACTCCGAAGCGTTCCCTCATGGCGGGGGGATCAAGAAGAAACAGCATCTGCACGGCTTCTCCCTCAGCCCGGAGCTGTTGTGCCATCTCGAGCGCGATGGACGCGCCCATCGAATAGCCGCCAATGAAGTAGGGGCCGGTCGATTGAAGCGTTCGCAGCTCGGCCAAGCACTCCGCGGCGAGTTGCTGGACCGTCGCATGCATATCCAGATCTGCACGGTGCCAGTGGGCGCTGAAGCAGAATATCGGTTGGTCGGGACCAAGATGCCGGCGCAGCCGAGCAGCCAGCTTGATGCCGACATGCACCAGAAATAGCGGTGCCCGGGCATTCGGGACCGCGCGCTCTCTCTCCGAAGAGGGGTCGGAAGCCTGGCCCTCCTGCCCGGACGTACTGGTCATGCACCGCGCCGCAAGCTCAGCGATCGTGGGGAAATTGAAGATATCGTTCGGTGAAAGTCCCAGACCAACCTGATTCGCCCGGGAGGTGACATGTATGCTGAGGATGGAGTCACCCCCCAACTCGAAGAACGGATCGTGCACGCCGATCTCGTCGACTTCCAGGACGTCTCGCCAGATGGCCGCCAGCTGTCGCTCGATGGCGGTGCGCGGTGCGACGCGGACCGACTGCGTGTCAACGCTCTTCTCGGGCAGGGCGGCGGTAGAGGCGGCGTCGACTTTTCCGTTTGGAAGGCGAGGAAGCTCCTGCAGTATCCGCACACTCGCGGGGACCATGTGCTCGGGGAGAGACCCCCGAAGGAACTCGCCGAGCTCGCCGCCAGTCGGGGCGGGCCGGTCGGACCCGTCAACGATAGTCGCGAATGCGGTGAGTGCCGGGCGCCCCGCTTGGGCCGGCACGGGTAACACGATCGCCTCACGGATCGCTTCGTGCCGGATCAGCGCTCGCTCTATTTCGCCGGGCTCGACGCGAAAACCCCTGATCTTGAGCTGTCGATCGCGGCGCCCCAAGAACTCGATGTTGCCATCGAACCTGTATCGTCCAAGATCTCCGGTGCGATAGACGCTCACCGGCTCGCCGCTGATGGTGCGAAGAACGAAGTGACGGGCCGTCGCCTCGGGGCGGTCTAGATAGCCGCTCGCGAGTCCCTCACCCGCCACGTGGATTTCACCGACCACCCCGGTGGGCACCGGGCGTCCATGATCGTCCAGAAGGTAGATCCTGGCGCCAGGGATTGGGCGTCCGATTGGCACCACCGTCTCGCCCTCGTATTCGGCGGTGTTGTACACAGTGCACCATACGGTCGCCTCCGTGGGCCCATACTCGTTGAAGAGACCGGCTGCAGGAAGGACCGATCGGTGCCGGCGTACGAGCTCTGGCGGTAGAGGCTCGCCGGCAGCGATGACAGTCTTCAGGCTGGTGAGGCGATGCCGTTCCCCATGTGCGAGGAGGGCTTCGTATAGAGAGGGCAGGCAGAGGGTGTGGGTCACACCGAATCGCTCGATGGATCGAGCCAGCCGGCTCATATCCTGCTCGCTTCTTGGTTCGGGGACCACGAGCGTTCCGCCGGTCGAGAGGGTCCAGAAGATCCCCGCGACCGAGCTGTCGAAAGCCACCGACGAGAGCAGCAAGAACACTCCGGGTGGATGCTCGTAGTACGCCGAGCGCGCCTGGGTCGAGTGGAGCAGATTCCGGTGGCTGATCGGAACGCCCTTCGGTCTGCCCGTCGAACCGGACGTGTAGATGACGTAGGCGCCCTCCTCCCCCCCTACGTCAGGGAGGTCCGCTATCGGGTCGGCTGCCGGCTGGTCGACGACCACAAGCTCCGTCCCGCCCGCTACCCGCCCGGCTAATGCCGCCGTGGTTAGCACAACCCTGGCTGCACTGTCCTCCACCATTCCATCGAGCCGCTCCGCTGGATAGTCGGGGTCGAGCGGCACATACGCGGCTCCGGCTTTCATGATCGCCAGGATGCCCGCGATCTGGAGAGGCCCCCGCTCCATCAACAGGCCGACCCGGTCGTCGGAAGCCACGCCCTCCGAGACTAATCTTCGGGCCCAGACGCCAGAGCGCTGCTCCAGCTCTTCATAGCTCATATCGTCGCTGCCACAGACGACCGCCTTGCGGGTCGGAGACGTGCGGGCCTGCTCCGTGATGAGGTCGAGGACGGTCTCGACCTCGAGGTCGAGAGTTCCCGAGTCGTTCCACTCCTCGAGCACCTGTCGGGACTCCTCCGCCGACATCAGAGGAATCGACCCGACGGTCTGATCCGGGGCCCCCGCCAGCCCGGCCACCAAGGTCCGGAAGTGCTCGACAATGCGGGTGGCCATCGCGTCGGAATAGAGCGCGGGATCGTAGACCAGTTCGTATTCGATCTGCGACCCCGGCCGAATCAACAAGGCCAGCGGGTAGTTGCTGGCATCGACAATCGTGAGGTCCCGCATAGCCAGGCCGCCTGCCTCGCCGCGGTCGGCCGTGGGCGCGTTCTCCAGGACCACGAGGCTGTCGAAGAGCGGCTGGCCAGCGGGCATCTCGCTCCACCCCTGGATATCGACCAACGCGGCGTGCTGGTGCTCACGGACGCCCAGGAGCGACTCCTGAAGGTCGGCCAGCCAGTCTTCCAGCCGTCGCTCCGGCTCCACTTCAACGCGGACGGGTAGCGTGTTGATGAACAATCCCACGGCCTCATCCAACCCAGCGACTTCGGCCGGCCGGCCGGCCACGGATGTCCCAAACATCACGTCGACCTCGCCGGTGTACCGATGCAGCAGGATGGACCATGCGCCCTGGAAGAGAGTGTTGAGGGTGACGCGGGCCTCCCTGGCTCTCTGACGTATGGAATCGGATTCCAGAGGGCTCCACTGACGCTGGACGAAACGATGAAGTCGCGGCTTGGCGGAGGGGGCCGGTGTACGATCGGGCGGGACTGGCGTGCGCGTCTCGAATCCTCGGAGATACGACCGCCAGAAGCCCTCTTCGCTGTCGGGCGACCGGCCCTTCAACCACGTCAGATAGTCTCGAAGGCCGGTGGAAGGCGGGAGCTCCAGCGAGGACCCAGCCCGGATGGCGCCGTAGCGAGTCAGCATCTCCTCGAGCACCACCCCGGCTGACCACCCGTCCGCGACGATGTGATGGCAGGTCCAAACCAGACGATGTACTTCTGCGGCCTCCCGTATCAGGAGCATTCGCATGAGCGGCGCCGCGTCCAAGGCAAACCCTCGCCGCCGATCTTCGTCGAGTAGCGACTGCAGACGAGCCTCTCGCTCCGCCAGCGGCACCTCACGCCAATCCAGCTCCGTCCACGGGAGGTCGACTTCCTGCCGGATCACCTGCAGCGGCTCGTCGACTCCGTCCCAGACGAAGGCCGCCCGCAGCGCAGGATGCCGCCTTAGAACCTCGTCCCAGGCACCCTTGAAGGCATCGACATCCAAGGCTCCCGTGAGCTCGCATCGGATCTGTGCAACGTAGACCCCTGACTCCCGGTCGGTAGCCGAGTGAAAGAGCATACCGGCCTGAGTGGAAGTCAGATGAAGGACCTCCTGGACATTCTCCAATGTCATGAGGGTCCGGCCCCCTTGAGTACCTTGGCCAGCTTTTCGAGCTGCTCCGAATCGACTTCACTCCCTGGCTCCCTCTTTGGCCGCGAGTCGCCTCGCGCCGCTGCGGAGGAGGCTCGCGCAGCGAGAGCCGAGACGGTCGGGTGTCGGAAGAGGTCTTGAGGATCCAAGGTCATGCCTGCCTTGGCGGCGCGAGCGGCCACCCGAATCGCAGATATGGAGTCGCCTCCGAGTTCGAAGAAATCGTCATCGAGCCCAACGCGGATTCCGCCGAGGACATCACTCCAGATTCTCGCGAGCGCCACTTCAGTGGGCGTCCCCGGCGAACGGTACGGAGTGGCACCCGGAGGGTCCTCTGCCCCGGGCGCCGGTAGCGCCGCCCGATCGATCTTGCCGTTGGGCGTGAGCGGAATCGCCTCGAGGTGCACGAACGCCGCCGGGATCATGACACCAGGGACCCGCTTGGAAAGGAACACCCGCAGCTCGTCGGGCTTCGATTGTACATCCGAAACCACGTACGCCGTCAGAGTGGCGGAAGCCCCGGACCCGGTAGCGTCGGTCGCGAGGCACACGCACTGCCGGACGGCGGGATGCTCG
Organism: Gemmatimonadota bacterium; assembly: GCA_013002885.1. Lineage (GTDB taxonomy): Bacteria > Gemmatimonadota > Gemmatimonadetes > Longimicrobiales > Gaopeijiaceae > UBA2589. The sequence goes on from JABDLS010000064.1 coordinate 4,214, forward strand.
AGCAGAGCCTGCTCGACCTCGGCGGGCTCGACGCGGACCCCACCGATCTGGATCTGGTCGTCGACGCGACCCAGATACTCGAGACGTCCCCGTTGGTCGAACCGCGCCCGGTCGCCCGTGCGGTACATGCGGCCGCCATCTACGAACGGGTCGACGACGAATCGGGCCGCCGTCTCCGCTTCCAGATTCAGGTACCCCTTCGCTAGCCTCGCGCCTCCTATGCACAGCTCCCCGGCAACCCCGACAGGCACCGGGTTCTGGCCCGCATCGAGTATGTAGATCTGCACCCCGTCGGCCGGCTTCCCGATGGGAACGGACGTGGCCTTGTCTACCGCCGGGTCGAAACAATGCACCATGCATCCGACGACGGCCTCGGTGGGGCCGTACTCGTTGAAGATGCCGACCTCGCCGGGCCACTGCTCAATGGCTTGCCCGGCCAGGGAGGACTCCAGATTCTCGCCACCGAGAACCAGGGTGCGGATCCGAGTTGGAGAAAACCCGGACTCCACGACGAGCCGCAGATGGGCGGGCGTGAGCTTGACGACGTCGACGCGGTCTTCCGCGAACACGTCGAGGACGGCCAGATCTCGGTCGAGATCCTCTTCGACGTAGACCACCACTCTTCCGCCACAGGTCAGCGGGAGGAAGATCGATGTCACCGTAAGGTCGAATCCGAAGGCGGAGTGAAGCGGCATGTCCACGGCTTCGCCGCGAGCGTAGGTCGACCCGGCCCAGCTGACGTAGTCCGCCAACCCGCCATGGTCGACGACAACGCCCTTGGGCGTGCCCGTCGACCCGGACGTGTAGATGACATATGCGGTGTCTTCTCGCACCGGGTCGGAGCCGTCCCGGGGAGCCACTCCCCGAGGTATACGATCCAGGTCGACCACCTCGACGTCGTAGGCAGAGAACCGGTCCGCGAGATGTGAGCGGCTGAGCACCAACTCGACGTGTGTATCGGCGAGGATGTGGGCCAGTCGGCGATCGGGTATGCTCCGCTCGAGGGGTACGTAGGCGGCGCCGGACTTCAGCACCGCCATGATCCCGACGACCATCTCCACCGATCGCTCGGCGTGGATTCCGACCAGACCACCGGGGCCTGCCCCCAATTCGCGGAGGCGGACAGCAAGCCGGTCGGAGCGCTCGTCCAGCTCGCCATAGCTCATCGACCGGGCGCCCTGCTCGAGTGCTACCGCGGCGGGATCGCGGGCCACCGTCCTGCGGAAAGACTCCACCACGGAGGGAGACGGCGCGCTGCGGGCGCTCGTCGAATTGAACTCGACGAGAAGGCGTCGCCTTTCGTCCTCGGTCGTGAGCGCCACGGTCCCTGGCAACGCGTTCCGATCACCGAGCATTGCGTCGAGTAGCGCGAGAAAGTGCTCCACCGCGCTTGCCCGAAGCGCGGGGGGGAAGGTGTCGGTCGCGAAGTCGAAGGCCAGCACGACCGAACCGTCGCCCTCGACGTCCAGTACGTGGAGGCTCAGGTCGAGCCCCGGATCGCCGTGGCCGCTGTGAAGCCACTGCGGCCGCGTCGGCTTCCGGGCGAAGTCGCCGAAGGAAGCATGGATGTAGTTGAGCACGACATTGAACAGTCGCAACGTCGATGGAGAGCTCGTGCCGGGAAGCGCGTGCCGGATCAACTGCTGCGTCGATACGCTCACCCGTCCGAGTAGATCATCGAACGAATCCGACTCTTCGACCTCGACCCGCAAGGGAAACATCTCTACGAAGAGACCCGCCGTCTCACGGAATGAACGGGAGGAGCGATTGTGGGCTGGCGTACCGATCAGCACGTCACGCCGGCCGCCGACGCGCCACAAGTAGGCGGCCAGCGCAGACGCGAAGATGTTGAACGAGCTCAGGTGCCGGCTCAGCGTTCGGACGCCTGGCGCCTCCGCCAACTCGCGAAGCTGCAGGGACCGCCGCGGTCCAAGGGTGCAGAAGACCCGCTCGAACCGCCCGGTCCGGCTTTGTGACTTCTGGCCATAGGGCTTGATGGGTGGCGGTGCGTCATTTGCGAGGACGCTCCAATGCTCCAATGCGGCCTCTCGGGCAGAAGAGCCATGGAGGTCTCGCTCGTAGGCCAGGTAATCCGTGTATGGAGGGAAGCGCGGGGAACCGGGCATCTCCGTACCGCTTTCCAACACTCCGTACAGGTCCGAAAGGCGCTCGAAGAGTAGCGCGCTGGACCAGGCGTCCGTCGTAAGGTGATGCTGGCACAGATACCACGTGAATCGGTCGGGACCGGTCTTCAGGAGGGCGGTGTCGAACGTCCACGAAGCCAGATCGAGGGTGCGTCCGATCCGGGCGTCGATCCAGCGCTCGAGCACATGCTCGGAATCGGTCTCGGCCGTGAGGTCCACGAACTCCAGCTCGAACGGCAAGGTCTCGAGTACGCGTTGGGTCGGGACGCCCTCTTCTTCATCGAAGACGATGCGAAGCGCGTCGGTGCGATCCACGAGGGTCTGAAAGGCCTGTTGGAAGGTCGTCGGGTCGAGGGCCCCCGTGACGTCGAACCGGTAGCCCATGTTGTACAGGGGGGCTCCCGGAGCCAGCCGCTGACCTGTCCAGATCATGCGCTGGCTCTGGCTCAGATTCGAAACACGGGCGCGCGACGACCACGCTCGGGGGACGGTGTCACCCTCCGAGCCGACCGTGGGGGAATGTGCCATGTTCGAATCACTCATACTTGGTCCTCTCTCCCACGAAGTCCCTGACGCATCGGCCCTGTCAAGGCGCTTCCAAATCCGAAGCCGTGGGCCCCGGCGAGAAATAGCTTGGCGCTGGCCGCAGGAGGCGTGTAGCGTGGAAGGGTGAGGTTACTCGAACACCGACCCGGACGAGGCATGGTGCCATCGATCTTCGGCAAGTCAATGCGGCGACGTCTCGCCGTGGCCGTGATGGTGGCGTACGGTGCGCCATCCGCGCTGGCGTTGGCGACTGAAGCGGTCCATGCGGGGAAGCATGCTGTCGAGGTTCTGGCCTCCGAGCGCGACCGGCTGGCCTCGATGGGTCTCGTTGATGGGTTCTCCGCAACGGGTCTTCCGGCAACTTCCCGGCAGGACTCGTTGGACCGAGATGTCCCCGCGGGCGACGGATTCGAGCACGAGCACGATGGTACGCGACACGCGCACAGTGGCCTACTGGGTGGGGCGCTCGATGTTGAGTGGACCGATCGCTCCGACTCCGGTGAGACCAGCGCCGTCTTGGCGCTCGCGCTTCACCTGCCCGGCGGCTCCCAAACGACACCCGGCTTGACTCCCCTGCCGACGGCAGGACCCACGGTTGATCTGCGACCGCAGGTCCTCGCGACCCCCACGCCGCCAATTCCCCCTCCGAGGGTCTGATCCCACTCAGATCCCTTTCGCACCGACTTGCTGTGTCGTGGCGCCACGCGCTGGCGACGACGTCTGCAGCGGGTTCGGTGCAGCTGACCCATGCCCCCCGGAGGCCTCGTGCGACCCATACTCATCGTGGCAGCCCTCGCTGCCGCAACCGCCTCACTGCCACCAATCGTGAGCGGACAAGCAACGGAAAGAGATACGCTTCCCATCTTCACCTTGGAGCCCTTGCGCGTTCAGGGGCGGATGGGGGACCTGTCAGGGCTTGCGAGCTCCGCGTCGACCGGGTTCGTCGGCGCGGCCGACCTGCGAGTCCGCCCCATCGCCCGGGAGGGTGAGCTGCTGGAGGTGGTGCCGGGAATGATCCTCTCCCAGCACAGCGGAAGTGGCAAAGCGAATCAGCAGTTCGTGCGGGGCTTCAACCTCGATCATGGAACCGACTTCTCTACGCGTCTCGAAGGGATGCCGATCAACCTGCCCACGCATGCGCACGGGCAGGGCTATACCGATCTGAACTTCCTGATTCCCGAGGTCGTCGAGAGCATCGAGTATTCACTGGGCAACTACTACGCGGACATCGGAGACTTCGGGAGCGCAGGCGGTGCCCACATTCGTCTTGTTCGGAATCTGGAGCGCCCGCGCTTCGAGCTCGGTCTGGGTGCCAACGGCCACCGGCGCATCGTAGCGGTTGCCGCTCAGGAGATGGGCGCGCGGGGTAGCTTCCTGGCCGGCGCCGAGCTGAGGGGATACGACGGCCCCTGGGAGATCCCCGAGGAGACGAGGAAGCTCAGCGGGCTGATGCGCTACACGTTTCACGGTAGGACGCACACGCTTTCGGTCCTGGCGCTCGGGTACGACAACGAGTGGAGGGCGTCCGACCAGATCCCGACCCGGGCTGTGGCTTCGGGGCTGATCAGCCGGTTCGGGCAGATCGATCCGACACTGGGAGGCGCGAGCTCCCGCTACAGTCTCTCGGGAAACTGGACCCGGTCGACCAGCGCGGGCAGCCAGCATGCGGACGTCTACGCCATCCGCTACGGGATGGACCTCTTCTCGAATTTCACGTATCTGCTCGACGATCCCTCGCAGGGCGACCAGATCCGGCAGGTCGACGACGGCCGCTGGACCGTGGGCGCGAATCTGGGTCATCAGCAGCCCGTGGATTTCATGGGTCGCGACGGCCGAGTGGCCGTTGGGCTCCAACTACGTAGTGACGCGGCCGACCTTCGACTCGCCCGAACGCGCGCGAGGGACCCGATTGGTGTCGTCCGCGCAGATGTGGTCCGACAGACCAGCGTGGGCGCTCACGCCGAGTGGACCTCGCACTGGTCGGACTCGTTCAGGACGGTTGCCGGCCTTCGGGGTGATCTCTTCGGGTTCGATGTCAGCAGCGACCTCGCACCGAATTCGGGATCGGTGGTCGACGGCATCGTAAGCCCCAAACTCTCCCTCGCCTGGATGCCCAGACCCGGCGCAGAGGTCTATGTGAGCGGTGGGCTCGGCTTCCACAGTAACGACGCCCGAGGTACCACCGCGTCCGTCGATCCCGTGACATCCGGCGCGGTGGACCCTGTGGATCCGCTCGTCGCCTCCCGGGGCGCAGAGGTGGGCGGGCGTCTCTCGACGTTCTCCGGGCTCGTCTCCACGGTGGCGGTCTGGACCGTCGACCTGGACAGCGAACTCGTCTACGTAGGGGACGCGGGCCGGGTCGAAGCGAGCGACCCCAGTCGTCGCGTCGGGGTCACGTTCACCAACTTCTATCGCTTCGCCGAAGAGTGGATGGCCGATGCGGACGTCTCATTCACGCGCGCCCGCTTCCGCTCGGTGGCGGAAGGCCTCGATCGCATCCCGGGGGCTGTGGAAAACGTGGTCGCCGCCGGTCTCGCGTACGAGCCTCGCGCCGACGGCGTCTTCGCCGCCGTCCGACTCCGGCACATGGGCAGCTACCCTCTGATCGAGGACGGCAGCCGCTCGGCAGATGCGAGTTCTCTCGTCAATCTTCGGGTCGGAGTCTCCATCGGAGGGGCTCGCCTCACCGCTCACGTCCTCAACGTATTCGACGAGAGAGACTCCGACATCCAATATTTCTATGCCTCGCGCCTGCCCGGTGAGGTGCCGGCTGGCATCGAGGACGTGCATTTCCATCCCTCGGAGCCACGCCAGCTCCGATTCTCGTTGAGCTGGGGGCTATGAGGCCGCTAGCCCTACACGTCAGAACTTCGCCTGCCGCCCCCAAGGCTTCATAGGAGCTTCGTGCAATGAACCTACCCACGAGACTGTCGGTACTGTCGATTCTGGTGCTCGGACTGGTCGCGCCCCTCTCGGCGTCGGCTACAGTAAGCGCACCGGCCCCGGTGCCACACGAACTCGGCCAGTCCTACGTGTATCTGCGGGTGTTCGATGACTCGCTCAGCGTTCGCCTCGAGGTCACTACCGCCGATCTAGATCGGGCGCTTGGACTCGGATGGAATACCGAAGTCGGCGTGTCCACCGAAGAGATCGATGCTCAGCTCGGGCTGATCCGCGAGTACATGGAGAGTCGCTTCGCCATCGGGTCCGGAGGCACCCCGTACGCCCCCGAGTTCACCGGGTGGCGGGAACTCGATGCGGGTGCCGCCACATTCCTGCTTCTCGAGTACATCATCGAGGATACCGGGGGCATCCCCGACGTGGTCGACGTGACCTTCTCCGTGCTCTTCGACATCGACCGGACGCACCGGGGTTTCCTCATCATCGAGCACAACTGGAAGACGGGTACCTTCAACAACGAAGCGGGGATCTCTCGAGTCTTCACGCCGACGAGCGTGACCCAGTCACTCGACCTCAGCTCATCGTCCATGTGGAGAGGGTTCGTCGGGCTCGTGTGGCTGGGTGTGCTCCATATCTGGATCGGGATCGATCACATCCTCTTCCTCATGGCGCTCATCCTACCAGCAGTGCTGCTCCGTTCGTCGGGGGCGTGGGAGCCCGTCGGCAACTTCAAGGCTGCGTTCGTCAACATCCTGGTGGTGGTCACGGCATTCACCGTCGCCCACAGCGTGACGCTCCTGCTCGCTGGACTGCAGGTCGTGAGCCTGCCCTCGGCATTCGTCGAGTCGATCATCGCGATCTCCATCGCCATCGCCGCCGCGGCAAACCTCACCGCCCGACTCGACGTCCGCGAATGGGCGGTCGCCTTCGGGTTCGGGCTGTTCCACGGCTTCGGCTTTGCCAGCGTGATGGGAGACATCGGCGTGGGAGGCGAATTCCTCGCGCTCTCGGTGTTCGGGTTCAATATCGGGGTCGAACTCGGCCAGATCGCCATCATCCTCGTGACCTTCCCTCTCTTGTTCCTGCTGAGGACGACGCGTGTCTATGTGCCGATGATGAAGGTCGGCTCGGTCGGCCTCATCGCGATCTCGCTAATCTGGTTTTCGGAGCGCGCGTTCGGCTTCGATATCTACCTGACGGAAATCGCCCTGAACCTCCTCTCGTGGCTACCCGGGATCGGATAGCGGGTCTCCGTCGGACCGTCGAGATCGGGGCCTCGGAGCTACGCCGGTAACCGCAAATCGTCAGCTGGTGCGCCGACTGCTCAGGTAGGCGTGGATGTGCCGCAGAGATCGGAAGTTCTCGATGGTGACGTCCTCAGGCGGCACCGAGAGCCCGGTTCGATCCTCCACGTGCTGGACCAGGCGCATGACCCGAAGCGAGTCCAACGTCTCGGAAAGCAGGAGGTCATCGTCGTCACCGATGGAAGTGGTGGCGTCGTTGAGTAGCTCGTCCTGGATATAACTGCGGATGTCATCGATGCTCATGTTGCGTCCGTGAAAGTGTGGCTCTCTCCTAGCGCCCGTCGATCGATCTTGCCGCTGGTCGTGCGTGGTAGCTCCGGTGCAACGACTACGTCCTTCGGGAGCGCGTAGCCGGGCAGGCGCGTGCGTGCGTGCCGCATGATCGCCGCCGCGTCGGCGCCCTCGCCGTCATGGATGGTCACCGTCGACAGGATGACGCTACTGCCCCGACCGTCCGATACCGCATACGCCGCCGCCTCGGAGACCTCCGGATGGCTGCACAGGGCTGCTTCCACCTCGTCCAGCTCCACCCGATTTCCTCGCGTCTTCACCATGCGGTCTTTTCGGCCCAGGAAGCGGAGGAGACCGTCTTCGCGCCGTACGACGAGATCGCCGGTCCGGTAGAACACGTCAGGAAAGGGACCGAACGAGTCCCGGTAGAAGAAGGCATGCTCATTGAGGTCCGGGCGATTCCAATAGCCCTTCATGAGTGTCGAGGAGCGCACACACAGCTCTCCTTCGTCGTCGACTGCACACGCTCGGTCGTCCTCATCGAGAATGAGGCCTTCGGAGTTCACCGACATCGTTCCGATGGGGATGGGCTCCTCGCTTCCCTCCTCCAAGGTCGGCACATCATAGCATGTGCAGGACGGCGCCTCTGCGGGTCCGTAGACGTTGGTGAACCGGACGTCGGGCAGGCGGCGCATCAGCTCCCGCAGGTGCTTCGGAGGAAAGGGCTCACCGCCGAACAGAACCCAGCGGAGCGACGAGAGATCCCGCTTCTCCATGGCCCCCCGCTCCAGCATCTCGATAAGCGTGAACGGCACAGTGAAGACGACGCTGATGCCCTCGCTTTCGATGTAGCTCGTCCACGATGCAGGGAACTTCGTCACGGGCTCGGGCACCAGAACGACCGTCGCCCCCGACTGGACCGTGGAGAAGAAGTCGAAGATGCTCAGGTCGAAGTGCAGCGGCGCGTGGCTCGCGACCCGATCCGACGGGGCCAAACCGACGTGCATCGCTCCCCAGCGAGCGTAGCTGTTGCTCCCATGATGGGTGTGCATCATGCCTTTTGGCCGTCCGGTCGACCCAGACGTGTACATGATGTAGCCCAGGTCCTGGTCGATGATCCACACCTCGGGGAGTGTGCTCGGATACAAGCCCACCGCGTCCCAACTCGTTGCATGGAGCCCGTGCCCGTCATCGACTCCGTACACTTCGGGCCACAACGCGGCCGGCAGCTGCGCGACCGCTTCGACCAGGCGGTCCGACGTCACCACGTGTCTCAGGTCGCAGTCCTCGAGAATGACTTCCAGACGGGCGGCCGGCATGAAGGGGTCCAGGGGTACGAACACACCCCCCGCTTTGAGCGCTCCGTAGATCGCGACGCCGAGTTCCAGGCCCTTGTGCATGAAGATCCCAACCCGGTCCCCGGGCTGAAGCCCTCTCGCGATGAGCGCGTGGGCAAGCTGGTTGCTCACGCGGTCGAGTTCGGCGTAGCTCATCGACGAGCCGTCGAAGCTCAAGGCCGGGTGGTCCGGCGTCTTCTCGGCGAAATACGAGACGGGTGAGTGGATCAGGAAGTCGATCATGGCGGCGTCGGCTAGAGTCCCATCAGCCCTGCGATGATGTTGCGCTGGATGTCGGTGGTGCCCCCGTAGATCGTGCCCCCGATAGCGTCTCTCAGGTTGCGCTCGACACCCGTATCCGTGCGGTACCCGTCGCCGCCATGGATCGCGATGGCATCCATGCTCGAGGCTACGAAAGCTTCGGCAAGAAAGGTCTTCGTCAACGCCGCCTCCATCAGGTTCGGACGGTTCTGCCCCTGAAGCCACGCAGTCTTGTACAGGAGCAGCCTCGAGGCCTCGAGCCTCATGCGCATATCGGCGATCCGGTGTGAGACCGCCTGGTGTTTACCGATCGGGACGCCTCCCCGCTTGCGCCGGCGAGCTACCTCCAGGCATTCGTCGAGCAGGCGCTGCATCGCCCCTAGCTGCGGAGCGAGGACCAGGCTCCGCTCCCAGCCCTGTGAGAAGCTGAAGATGCTCGCGCCTGCCCCTTCCCTGCCCAGCAGGTGGTCCATCGGCACCCGGCAGCCCTCGAGTGTGATACTTCCGAAGGGCACCGTCCGAAGCCCCATCTTGGGCTCCGTTGGATGCGCGGTGTAGCCGGGTGTGTCCGCCTCCACGATGAAGGCCGAGATGCCCCACCGGCCGGCCTCGGGATCGGTCTTCGCGAAAACGATGGCGAGGTCCGCGATGGGCCCGAAGGTGACCAGCACCTTCTCTCCGTCGAGGATGTAGCTGTCGCCGTCGCGGACGGCGGAGGTCTCTAGGGAGAAGGCGTCCGATCCGCTTCCTGACTCGGTCATTCCGAACGCCGCGATGAGCCCCCCTTCCACCGAGGTCCGGAGGTAGCGAGCCCGCTGCTCCTCGGAGCCGAAGTGCTGCAGCACGGTCTGGATCCCCCACATCTGTGCGCCTAGCGCAAACGTGAGTCCATTGTCGGCGCATCCGTACCCGAGGCCCTCCATCATGTAGGCCGTCGTCAGGAAGTCGTGACCCGAGCCTCCGTACTCCTCGGGTACGGCCCACCCCAGGACACCGTACTCGGCACATCGTCGCCAGAGCTCGGAGTCGAAGTCACCGGCCGCGTCCCGCTCCACGATACGAGACGTGAGGTCTTCGGCCGCGAAAGACGCCGCGGACTCGTGGAGGCGCTCCTGCGCCTCGCTCCAGGTGAAATCCATTGCCGGGGGGGCTGGAGTTCTGCAGTTGGCGCCCGAACAGATGTCCCTACGATCCGAACGGGCCGCTTCAGGCCGAAATGCCTACTTCCAATAAGGGGTCGACGGGACCGCTACACCACGTTCTTCTAGTCGGGCCGTGCACCCCAGCCGCGACATCGAAGTGCCTGTCGTTCGGTCAGCCGGCCACGATCACGAAGTCGACCCCCTCGACGTCTTCGCTCTGCCCGACCGTGACGGCCTCCACCACAGGAGCGGTGAACCCTTCCCCGGCTTCCACGGACACGTCGTACTCGCCCGGAACCATGAAGTAGATGGTGTACGTACCGTCGGCCTGCACCAGCGCCGTTGCCGTTGTGCTCTCGAATGGCTCCAGAGCGGTGTTCTCGACGGGCGCGGCCGACACGACCAGGCCTTCCACGTCGAGGGCCACCCCGGCGTCGGCGGTCACCGTGCCGGAAATGCTGCCCGCCACGTCGTCGACGAGCGCCCGCAGAGTCGGCTGAAAGGACACCGACGTGACCCCGTCCTCCATGTCCGGGTTGCCCTGGAGGCGGTAGCTCTGGTTCACGTCGAAGTCGACTACGAGGACGGTCTGGCCCGCGGCGATGTCGACGCCTCCGCCGTTCTCGTCGTCGGGCTTAAGGTTGAGCTTGATGCCCGTTTGCGCTCCACTCGGCACCGTCAGGTCAGCCTCGGAGGTGCCGTCCCTGAATGTGACGCCGTCGGCCAGTACGACGCTCGCGGACTCCACGACGAGGCGGAGCTGGGTGTACGTCCCAGGCTCGATGTCCTGGGCTGCGAGCTGGGTGGTGGCCAGCCCCTGTAACTCCATCAGATCGACCGGACCATCGGTTCCGTCGTCGGTCAGCACGATCGGGCCGCCGGCTCCACCGATCAGCTCGACCGCGCCGATGTCCACCAAGGCGGACTCGACGTAGGCCGACGCCGCATCGGTGAGCAGCACGGTCACCGATGCGGCGCCCGGCCCGGCCGAGTCACCGCAAGCGACCGCGCCGACTGCGAGCGCTCCGAGAGCCGCCGCTTTTCGAACAAGAGTGCCCCTCATGGCAAGATCTTCCTTCGCTCTGGACCCGAACGGGCCGTGATCAGCGTTCTGGACCCTACCCCGGAAGATCCGTGCCAGGCCCGGTCTCTTGGCATGTCCGTTTGGGGCACCGTCTCCGGAGTTGGTGCGCTTTCCGTTCGGGAACGGCCGATGCGGCTACATACCCGATGCCCTTCGGGAGCCAACGGCCCGCGCAATGAGGAGCGCTGTAGATCGCTCTAGGGGTAGCGCCCCAAGGCCAACCGAGACGACGTAGATCGAGCTCAAGGGCTTAAAGGCTGTGGAAGAGCCGCGAAGAAGGAGCTCCCCCGCACCTCCCGACGATCCTCCGAGAGGTCGGAGAGGAAGCTTGAGGGATTCAGCGCAAAGCGTTGCTGTGTAGGGGTTTTCTCCCCCCCACCCTTCGATCGGTCCGTCAACCACCGTCAGCTGTTTCAGGCCCCGTCCATCACCGTGACTTCCAGAGGCGAAACCCGCGCAGGTTGGTCTCGGTGAGGTAGACGACCGTGGATCGACCCTGGAGGGAGATCGCTCGCGCGGCCAACCTTGCCCTCGTCCCAGAGGAGCGCCAGCTTGCGCGTCCACCGCTTGCCGGTAGCGCAGTCGTTCCCGCGGTCCTGCGAATCCGGTTCGACAGCCATGAGAGAACCACGCCGCCGTTGCCTTGGGCTTCGCCTCCTGGCCGGTCCGCTATCACGCCGCGGGCTGGTAGCCTCCCTGTTTGCGGTGGCTACGGCATGTTCGGGCGATAGTACCGGCCCGGACCCAGCATTTAGTCTTGAGGTGGCTTCCAACCTCACGGTAGCTGCTCCCGGGGAGGCGTCGTTCACGGTAGCTATCGTCCGCTCCGGCGGGTTCACTGGGACGGTCGCGATCGATGCTGTCGATCCGCCCACCGGCGTGACGATAGGGGCCGTAGAGATCCCCGAGGGCTCGAGCGGGGCCAACCTCTCGGTCGAAGTATCCAGCGCTGCTGCGGTCCAAACCCGCAGCGTCACCATCCGGGGTGAAGGAGCTGGCGTTGCCAGCGTTTCAACGGTCCTCACGCTGCAGACCATACGAGGGCCTCTCGAGGTGGCTGTGCACCTCGAAGCCCTCAACGATGTTGGCCTTGATGGCGTAGCCCTCAGAGTCACGCCGTCATCGGGAGACCAAGCGGTGGGCATCTTGCCTGACGGTGGCGACAGGGTTGAAGTCCTGCTTCCGAATCCATCTGCCGCTGAGGGCTTGGTTGCAGACCTGCTGTTGGATGCAAGCTCGGAGGATTCGCGAGCCTTCCTTCCCTCGCTGATAACCGGACGTGAGGTGCGTTTCGGGGAAGGAGCGCTTCGGGCGATCATGATACCGCAGCGGTGGACGATCCGCTCGGGGACGTATCAGGGCCAAGAGGTCGACGTTGACTTGGCGTTGGCACAGTTCGGCGACGGGAGACAGCCATCGCCAGGGGCATTTCCCTATTTCCCCATCTACCCAGGGTTATTTCCCGCCACTCAGGAGCCACCGATTCCGCTGGTCTACTGGGAGAATCATCCCTCTCTGTCCGACTTTCCGGACGACGTGGGCGAGCTGGAGCCCGCGGAGGCTGACGCGGTGACGGCCTCCTTTCGCGCTGCGGTTGATGACCTGAACGACCGTCTTGGTCAGACGTGGTTCGAGTTGCAGGAGCCGGACGAGGTACAGTTGGACTCAATCCGGGTGACGCTTGCTGGTAAGACCCGATGGCTGACACACCCGAAAGGCGGAATCGTCATAACCACGGCGAATCTTCGCGCCGACGAGCAGCGTGAGTTCCCCAAGACCGCGTTCGCAGCTGGTGATCGCTGGGTGCAGTTGCCGGGCAGAACTCTTGGAATCGCGCGGGTAGTGCACCACGAGCTTCTCCACACACAGGGGCTGGGTCACACGTGCTATTTCCAGTCCGCACTGAGGGATCACTGCTTCTATGTAGACGAGGATGGAGAGATCGAGAGCTACATAAACGACAACGGCATTCCATCGAACTATGCTTCGCCCGCCGATGTAGTCCTGGTTCAGCTGCGGCATGCGGTCGCCCGACTCGGAGATGCTGAGAACTTCCCCGATTTTGCCCTCTACGAGGCCCTGCGAGGTCAGCTTGAGCTTCTGGGCCTCGATCCTGCCGCCGTTCTGTCTCCACAACCCTCGCGCGGCAGTCGCCTCATCGTCGTCAAATGAGGGCGGGCCAACCCTGGGCCTGCGGTGCCGTGTCCCCTACCGACCGACTCCTCGTATGGCGTCTTGTCCTCGGCGTGTAGAGGACCGGCTACGCGAACGGGCGTCGGGATGGCGGGCTGGGACTCAGTTGCGCGACTCACCCGGTGAGTCCGAGTTTGGCTACCCAGTGCCCGCGTCTAGGTAGGCCCAGTGGCTTCTACTAACGATCAGCCGCAGCAGATCGGCCCCTATCGCCTTCTTCAGGTCATCGGAGAGGGCGGCATGGGCGTTGTCTACGAGGCCGAGCAGAAGAACCCGGTCCGTCGTCGAGTCGCGCTGAAGATGCTCAAACTCGGCATGGACTCGCGGGAGGTGCTCGGTCGCTTCGAAGCTGAACGCCAGGCCCTCGCTGTCATGGAGCACCCGGGGATCGCTCAGGTCTTCGACGCCGGGCTGACGGACGACGGGCGTCCATATTTCATCATGGAGTTGGTCCGTGGCCTCCCGCTCCTAGAGTTCTGTGGTCGTCACCGGCTCGACACCCGCAGTAGGGTCCGACTGTTCGGCCTAGTCTGTGACGCAGTTCAGCACGCCCACCAGAAGGGCGTGATTCACCGCGACCTCAAGCCGTCGAACATCCTGGTGATGGGCGCGTTTGATGACCCCCGTCCGAAGGTCATCGACTTCGGAGTCGCCAAAGCCACTGGCCGGCGACTAACTGACCACACCGTCGTAACCACCTTCGGGCAGACGGTTGGGACCCTCGCCTACATGAGCCCCGAGCAGGCAGAGATGTCCGGCTTGGATGTGGACACGCGGGCAGATGTCTACTCGCTGGGGGTGACCCTCTACGAGCTAGTCGTGGGAAAGGTGCCGCTAGACCCATTCGAGGTCGGAGGGCCGCAGTTCCTTGCCCGGCTCTTAGAGCCGGATCTGTCGATGCCAACCCTGAGCGAACGGCTGGACTCACTTGAACCGGCCGACGTGGAGCGGACTGAACGGCTGCGCAGGACGACCTTGGACCGACTTCGCAAGGAGCTGGCGGGCGACCTTCAATGGATCGTGCTCAAGACGATAGAGAAGGACCGAACGCGCCGATACGCGACGGCGAATGGCCTGCGGTCCGATCTCGATCGGTACCTCGCCGACGAGCCGGTCTCCGCAAGGCCCCCATCGGTGATGTATCGGATGCGGAAGTTCACCCGCCGACATCGGATGGGTGTAGCGGTGGCCGCGGCTGGAATCACGGGCCTCGCAGTGTTCGGAGCCGCGATGGCCGTCCAAGCGGACCGAATCGGTCGTGAGAGGGACCGGGCCGTTAGAGAAACCCGCAAATCGGCCGCGGTGAATGCGTTCATGAACGAGGTGCTCCTGGCAGCTGAACCGCTTGATGGGCTGGGACCCGACGCGACCATTCTCGACGCCCTCAACTGGATCGTCGCGGAGTCCGATGGGCCCTTCTCCGATGACCCGGAGGTGGACTCGAGCGTCCGGCACGCCGTGGGCGCAGTATTCAGCCAACTGGGGCAACTTGATCGAGCTGAAGAGCTGTTGCTCGACGCGCTTGATTCACGACTCGAGGCCCTGGGAGCCACGCACGCTGACGTCGGCTCTACCCTCTACCAACTGGGCAATCTAGCCGTCGGGCGCGGCGACCTGGATTCCGCGGCGGTACTCCTCGAGCGGGCCCTCGTTGTTCGCCGGGGCGCTCTTCCTGAGACGGATGCGTCACTGGCCCACACGCTCACTCAGTTGGGCTACGTCCGAGTCAACCTCGGAGACGCGGAAGCGGCGGAGCCCCATCTCGACGAGGCGTTGGACATCTTTCGGGCTCAAGACCCTGAGACCGTGGCGGTTTCGGAGGCCCTCAATGTACTTGGGCAGCTGCATCGTCTCACGAACGAGCCCGAGGCCGCGGAAGGGTACACCAGGGAGGCCCTCGAAGTGCGAAGGAGGATGTATCGGGCGGGCCACCCAAAGATCGCGGAGCGCCTCAACAACCTAGCCGTGGTGCTCGACGACGATGGGCGACGCGCTGAAGCGGTCGAGCTCTACCGCGAGGCGCTAGAGATCTACGAAGACGTGTACGGTCCCCGAAGCGACGTGGTGGCCGTTGGCCTCAGCAATCTAGGGCTGGCGCTCACGGACCTGGGCGAAGAGACCGATGCGGAGGCCGCCCATAGAAAGGCGCTCGATATCACCCAGGAGGTGTCCGGCCCTCAAAGCTTCAACTCGGCAATCCAGCACAACAACTTGGCCCGCCACCTTTGCACCTATGACGGAGCAGACGAAGGCCTGCCACACGCGGAAATGGCGGTAGGTATAGGCGCGACTGCCTTCGAGGCCGACAGCTACATCAATGGCGTCTTCATGTCTACCCAAGGCCTATGTCTCGACGGAGTGGGAGCAAAAGCGCGGGCCGAAGAGGTTCTCCTCGAAGCCATTACCGTGCTCGAGAACGCGCTTGGATCTGACCATCCTCATGCAGCTACGGCCAGAGACCGACTCGCAGACGTTCGGGCCGGGTGATGCCCCGTCGGCACTAGTTCCCCAGAAGTGTTGTTTTTGGGCTTCGCTGAACTCAGCCCCCTGCCCGAGCAGCAGGCGGGAACTCACGACTTCATTGGGTTCTCCAGGGCGGAACAACCCGTCCGTCCTTAAAGAGGCGCCGGCCGAAATGAAAACGGACAGGTCGCCTCCACCCCAGAAGGTGGAACGAACCTGTCCGTCCCTAAGAGGCGCCGCCCGGATTGAGCTGCGGTGCGCGACCCGCGCATCCTCGCTCCTCTCGCGGGACCACCGGCAAGGTCACTCCTAGGCACACTGGCCCGGCTCGAGTCGAACCTACGGTTCTGCCGCGGCCTCCGGCCTCGGCGAGCCCGCGCCGCGCGCGGTCTCTGAATCCGGGCGGCGCCTGACTCGACGATGAAAATCAAAACGGACAGGTCGTCGCCACCCGAGAAGGTGGAATAACCTGTCCGCTTCCAGAGGCGCCGCCCGGATTGAGCTGCGGTGCGCGACCCGCGCATCCTCGCTCCTCTCGCGGGACCACCGGCAAGGTCA
>JABDLS010000081.1 GCA_013002885.1 Gemmatimonadota bacterium
AGGTGCGCCGAACACCATCGTGGACAACAGGAGAGCGATTTCTAATGACCGACTCGAGCGAGAACGACCGGAGCGGGCGGGACAAGTTCCGTGTGGCCGGCGACAAGGTAATCGCCACGATCAGAGAGCTGATTCGCGAAGGCAACGTGAGACGTGTCGTCATCAAGAACGACGATGGCCGCACTCTCATCGAGTTTCCGGTGACGATCGGAGTGGCGGGCGCCGTGCTGATGCCCGTGTGGGCCGCCGTAGGCGCGATTGCGGCCATCGTCGCGGACTGCACGATCGAGGTCGAGCGGACCGATCAACCCGAGGATCACGACGAGGCTGCTGATTCGGCCGAAGAGCCGACGACGTAGGCCGGCAGGGTAGCGTTTCGGCCTGGTGGCTCGATCTTCTTCTTTCTCTCGAGGACGTCCTCAGTCTTCGACCCGCCACCGATACACCGCGCTTTGTCCCTCGAAGGGCACGTCGGCGAACAGTTGGCTTCCGTCGTTGCTCCATCGAAGGGCATAGACCGCGGAGGCCAGCAAGGCGGGCTCGTCGTGAGGTGCATGGGCCGAGATCAGGAGTACTTTGGCGTGGCCGATGAACGACCCGAAGTTCGCGCTGACGCTGTACGCCAGGCGGCGACCGTCCGGGCTGAGCCGGGCCTCTTCCACGAGGAGCGTACGTAGCGGAAACCGGGTTCGGTGGACGGCGTAGACCAAGCCCGCGTCGTGGGCATCCCGGATCGTGATCTCCGAGGTCCTCGTTCCCTCGATGCGGAACGGGCCGACTGTGACGGTCTCGCCCGTGAGCCGGTCTTCGGATGGGCAGTGTTCTCCGTACGTGTCCCGATCGATCTCCGAGGTCGTCCACATGGGTTCGGTCGCCCGGGGGTCCGTCGCGATGACGTTCCCCCAGGTGTCCCGAAGCCCGACAACCGAACCGACTTGTGCGGGGAGCCAACAGCCTCCGTCGAAGAGGACTCCTCGGTTCTCGTTGATCGAGTCGCGAAGCGCCTGGCCCACGACCACGGGGGTGCCCTCCAGCCGTGTGAGATCATAGAGCACGTAGGTGCCGAGCTTCTGGAGGAGGATGGCCCGCAGGTCGTCCGAGTCGCGGACCGAATCGGTCGCGGGCCGCGTGGAGAACAGCATCCACCGGCCGTCGGGTGAGAGGGAGAAAGGCTGCCCCCCGAGGTAGTCGACGCCCTCGGTACCCGTCAGACGCTGACCGCCGGTGGTCGCCGGATCCACGGGCTCGCCGCACGCGGCGGTGACCAGTAGCACGGCGATCGCGGCCCCGAGGGTCGGAGTCGTTCTCCTGGCTGTCATCGCTCCCGTCGGCGGGTGTCGACCCGCGCCGTCAGCGCTCCAACTCCGCCGTCGCCTGGTTGAGAACAGCGACCAGCCGGTCGATGGCGCGAACGTACTTTGTCTCCCATTCCGGCACCTCGTCGGGATCGTCCGTCTCGATTTCGTAGCGGACCCCGGGAAGCATCCACGAGGCGTATCCGCTGAACGGGTCTGGCGAGACGTAGAGGTTGCGACTCCACGGTCGATCCTGAAGCCCCTCGTCGTCTAGCCAGGCGTCCTCGAGCTGCCGGAGCAGTCGGTTGGTCCGGTCGGCCACTGGCGTGGAAAGCGCAGCGGCGTCGCCGTCCAAGCTGCGATCTCTAGCTGCCGCAAAGCGAGTGGCAGCGACCTCGAGTCCCCGGGTGGCATCGACCAGTCGGCTTAGATCGACGTCCACGTTCCGCTCTTCGGCTACCTCGAGGAGGGTCTCCACGTGGACCCGGGTGTCGGTGGCGTAGCGGACGACGTCGTACGGGATCAGGTCGGCGTTGGCCAATCGCAGCGCGACGAGCCCGTCGACCCGCGCCAACATGGGCCCGAAGACGAACTCGGTGTCCCCGAACCGTTCGAACCAGGCGAAGTTGTCGTAGTTGGAATGGTACACGCCGCTGCGCCCACCAGTGGAGAGGCCAGCCGAGGGCACACCGGCGTGGGTGTAGAACCCTACGTGGTCCGAGCCACCGCCGAGGTTGCCCAACTCCGTGCTGCCTTGCTCTGCCCACCACTCCATCACGGTCATGTCGGTCCCGGGGTAGGCCACGTCGTCGAGGGCGTCGACGATGGTGCCCTTCAGCGACGGCGAGGACGAACCGCCGAAGTTGGGCCCGGACACCGCGCCGTCGGCGTTGATGTAGGCGACGGCGTCGACGGTCAGGGGATCCATGAACTCCTCGACCCACTCGGTGGAGCCGATGATGCCCGCCTCCTCGGCGTCCCAGTGGGCGATGAGGATGGAGCGACGGGGGCGGCATCCCTCGTCGGCGAGACGCCCCAGTGCCTCGGCCAGCGTCAGGAGCATCGCCGTTCCACCGTTTGGATCGATGGCACCGAAGCCCCACGGATCGTAATGCGCTCCCAGGATGATCCACTCGTTGGGATACTCGGACCCGGTCACCGTTCCCACCACGTTCACGGCCCGGGTCAGCGCCCGGGGCTGATTGACGCGAACCCGGACGGTCAGTCCCTGACCTCCTGTGAGGCGGTACGAGCCCTGGATGGCGCCCCGCCACTCCTCGGGCGCCTCGCGTCCTTCCATGCGGTTCAGAATCTCCTCGGCGGCGAGATAACCCAGGGGGAGGACGGGAATTGTCGGCATGGGGACGTCGTCGGGATTCAGGCGCTCGACGTGACCGCGCTCTCCACTCACGGGCAGCGCGGGCTCGAAGGGCGTGAGGGGATCGCCGGTCCACGGCAGCGTCAGGACGGAGCCTCGCTGGATCGTCTCCCCGTTCATCATCGGTCCCTCGGGGTACGCGTCTTCGCCTCGGCTGGCGCCGGGATCGTTGAACATGATCACGCCTGCCGCGCCACGATCCTCGGCGAACCTCACCTTGTAGCCCCGGAAGTTGCCTCCGTACCGGGCGATCACGATCCGCCCCGTAAGGTCGACCCCCATGGAGTCGAGTGCTTCGTAGTCCTCACGGCGTCCGAAGTTCGCGTAGACGACCTCGCCGGTGACGTCACCCGTCCCCGAGAAGGCGTTCCATCCGTTCAGGAGACCGGGGTCGTGGGAGAATCGATCCTCATCCAGCGCCGGCTCTCGGTTCGATAGCCGGATTCGCTCCGGCGTGATGACCCACGCCTCGACGTCGTCGGTTAGCTGCGGGAGGTAGACGTCGTAGGTGTGCCCTTCCACGCTGAGCCCGGCCGCTCTCATGACGCGCGTCAGGTAGTTGCCCACCTCCACCTGGGCTGCCGATCCCGCGGGATGCGGCGCGGAGGTGATGATGCGGAGGTGCTCGCGGAACGCCTCTCTCGACGGGAGCTCCAAGAAGCGCGCTTCGCAGACGGCTTGCTCCGCGGCGCGTGCGGCGGTGAAGCCGACGTACGGATCCTGGGCGTCCTGGGCGGCGACAGCGCCGTGCAACGTGAGTGCCAACCCGAGGATGGCGAGGGCAGTCGAGCAGGCGTGGGGTTGGCGGTTCATGGATGATGTGTGCGGGCGTGAATTCGACGGCGAGAAACGTGAGCGCGGAGGTTACCGACGAGGGTGCCGAAGCAGCAAGGTGAGGCCGCCGGAACAGTCTCCGACCCGTGCCGCTTCCTCACCCCCCTCGTAGGTTGGCTCCTGACCCCATTTCAGGAGCACCGCGTTCATGCTATCAGGTCGTCTCACACCCCGTTCCGACGCGTCTATTCACCGTTGCGCGGCGCACGTCCCGTTCGCCGCTCCGTTGGTCCTGCTCTCAGCCATCGCGTTCGTACTCCTCCTAACGGCATCGCCGGTAGGCGCCCAGGAGGCCGACGCCGAGGCCCGGTGCGACTCTCTGTGCATCACGCCGACGCGCACCATCGAGTTCGAGACGACACAGGGCACGCAGATGAATGTCGACGTGTCGCCCGATGGTCAGACGCTCCTCTTCGACCTCCTCGGAGACCTGTACACGGTTGGCCGCGACGGCGGGCAGGCGACACGGCTTACCAGCGGCCCCGCCCTCGATCTGCAGCCAGTCTTCTCTCCGGATGGCGGGCGTATCCTTTTCGTGAGCGACCGGAGCGGGAACGAGAACCTCTGGCTCGTCGATGCCGATGGATCGGACCCCCGCCCCATCACGACGGAGCGCGGGAACTTCCACTTCGATGATCCCGAGTGGTCACCCGACGGCGAGTACGTGCTGGTTCGGCGGAACGAAGCAGGGAGTCCCAACGCGGGCCGTACGCCCTGGCTGATCCACGTGGATGGAGGTCGCGGCGTGGAGCTGGACGACGAAGCCAGAGGCCTGGGATTCCGGTGGAGTCCGGGCGAGCGCTATGTCTACTACCGCGGCGGGTCCGACGACATGTCGCTCCGGGGCAACGGGCTTCCCGAGTCCGCGCAGATTCTACGCCTCGACCGTCACACCGGTGACATCGCGCCCATCACCCGTGTCCCGTCGGGCGCTGCCAGGCCTGCGATCTCGCCTGACGGTCGGTCGATGGTCTACGTCGCCGACATCGATGCCATGAGCGGGTTGCGTCTGCGGAACCTGGAGACGGACCAGGACGATTGGCTCGCCTTCCCCATCGACCGGGAACACCTGAACCGGCGCACCCGCTTCGCCTTCACCCCCGATGGCTCGGCCGTCGTCTTCGTGAAAGACGGGACGTTCCACGAGGTGGATGTCGTGTCGGGCGATGTCTCTGAGATCTCGTTCACCGCCCAGGTCGAGCAACAGCTCGGTCCCCGGGTATTCCACGAGATGCCGTACGAGGACGATTCCTTCGTGGTGAAGAACATCCGATACGGTGAGATGAGCCCGGACGGCTCGACGCTGATCTTCGGCTCGTTGAACCAGCTCTGGGTCATGGACCTGCCCGACGGCGAGCCCAGGGAACTCGTTACCGGCGGGAACGGACAGTACCAGCCGACGTTCTCTCCGGATGGCCGCAGCATCGCCTTCGTCAGCTGGCACGCCACCGGCGGGGGACACCTTTGGCGGGTATCCGCGGACGGCGGCCAGCCCGAGCAACTGACGACGGTCCCCGCCTACTACGCCAACCCCGTCTGGTCGCCGGACGGAAGCCGGATCGCGTACATCCGTGAAGACCCAGCCGCCACCCGAAACCGCAACTCGAACAATCGCGGCTTCATCGAGTGGATTCCGGGTGGTGGCGGCGAGCCTAGCCCGGTGATCTCGGCTCCGTCGGACAACGTGCTCACCTTCACGGCCGACGGCTCGCGGATCACCTTCGCCGAGGACGGGACGCTTGTCTCGGTCCGCCTGGACGGGACGGAGCGACGGGAGGTGGCCACTGTAGAGGACGCGGTGGAGTTGGTGCCATCGCCCGACGGACGCTGGCTGGCGTTCACGGTTCGGGAGGAGGTGTACATCGCGGCCCTTCCACCCTCCCTCGAGACGGTGACGTTGAGCGAGCAATCCGCGCCGGGGCCGCTTCAGCGGGTGACCCGGGATGGAGGTCAGGACCTCACGTGGCGTCATGACGGCAGCGGTCTGACCTGGGTGTTCGCCAACGTCTTCTCCCACCTCGATCTGGACGATGTGTTCGGGGCGGACGCTCCCGAAGAGGGCCTCGATGAGCAGGCCGAGAAGGTGGACATCCGCCTCGTGGCCGCTATGCCGAAGCCCGAAGGCACGGTGGCCCTCACGGGTGGTACGGTGGTGACGATGCGTGGTGACGAGGTCATCGAGAACGCCACCGTCGTCGTGGCCGAGAATCGGATACGGGCCATCGGCCCCGCCTCCACGGTGCAGGTCCCAGAAGACGCTCGGGTCGTCGATGTCACTGGCAAGACCATCATCCCGGGCCTCATCGATGCCCATGCGCACATCCGGGGAATGCCCCGCGACGTCCTCGTCGACATCGCACCCGAGCCTCTCGTGAATCTGGCCTTCGGCGTCACAATGGCCCGCGACGTGAACGCCTCCACCGACCAGTTCCACTACCGGGAAATCATCGCGGCGGGGCGGATGCTCGGCCCGCGCATCTTCATGACGGGTCCATCCCAGACCTACGGTGCCGTGCAGGTCGACAGCTACGAAGACGCGTACGCCGGCGTGAAGCGCTACGTGGATCGTGGCTCCATCTCCACCAAGCAGTACATGCAACCCCAGCGGCGCCAGATCCAATGGATGCTTCAGGCCGGAGACGAGTTGGGTATCAACACCACCGCCGAAGGCGGCGGCGTCATGCGTCAGGTGGCGATGATCCTCGACGGCTACACGGCCATCGAGCATGCGCCTACCGACTGGGTGAACATGTACGACGACTTCGTCCAGCTTTACGCCCGGTCGGGGACGATGTACGTGCCGACGCTGGTCGTCGCCTCGCCGAGCACATACCAAGGCGAGCTCTACTGGTACCAGACCACCGACGTTCACGCCGACGAGAAGCTCGCGCGCTTTCTCACCCACGCGGCCCTCGACCACAAGTCGCGGACGAGCCAGCGGTTCATGACCGACGAGTACTACTTCCTGGATGGTGGCTCCGGCGCGGCAGCTATCAGCGAGGCAGGGGGTCTCGTCGCAGCCGGTGGTCACGGTCAGGTCCACGGGCTGGCGGTCCACTGGGAGCTCTGGATGCTCGAAATGACGGGCATGGCGCCCCACGAAGCGCTGAAGGCCGCTACCATCAACGTTGCCACCGGCATGGGGATGGCCGCCGACTTCGGGAGCGTCGAGGTGGGCAAGGTCGCGGACCTCCTCGTCCTCGACGCAGACCCTCTCGCCGACATCCGCAACAGCACGGCAATCCACTTCGTCATGCAGGCGGGGTCACTGTACGACGGGGACACGCTCGACATGATCTGGCCGCGCGAGGAGCCTCTTCGGCCGTTCAAGTACGTGGACTTCGGGCCGCCTCCGTCGGGTGGATGGATGCGGTAGCCGGCGACCCGGGCCGTATGCAGCCGTGACCATGAATCGGTGCTGTCGTCTTTACATCTTTGCTCGTATCCGGGCGCGGGGCGGAGGCCGCAGCTCTCACCTCGGTCTTCGTGGGTCTCAGTGCCCTCACCGTCCCCCACATGCTGCTTACCCTCGCCGCCGGATCGAGGGCACTTCCCGATCCTGAAGCAACGCGCCGGATCCGCCCGGCGGCCTTCACCCTCTTCTACAAGGATTCATGACATGAACCAGCCCCATGACCCGTCGAGCCATCCGCGTTCTCGCGGAGTTGTCCGCGCCAAGGCGTTTTTCCTTCTCGCCGCATTTGTGTCCTTTCTGCTCTCCGTGACCCTTTGGTTCTTGGGCGATCGAGAAGCGGGTCTCTTCGTGGGAATCTGGGTGCCGTCCATCTGCTCGGCCGGTGCGCTCATCTTGTCGGGGCGGAGCCATGAGTGACGCATTGCTATTCGCCATGGGTTGTGGCGTCACGTTCATTTTCCTGGCTGGGCTCTACGTGCTGTTCCGCGAGGACTTCCGGTCGCGCCACGATCTCGAGCCTTAGGGGTGGGGCAGCCGTACCGTCGCGACGTGCAGCGGCATCTTCTCCGTGGGGTGGCAGGCTGCGCCCGGGAGCGCACCGTGTTTGCCCCGAAGGCCGCAAGCCTTGCTGGTGCCCTGCAATTCCTGCCGGGAGTGCGGCCCAGCAGGCCCGATTCGGCCGGTGTGCTGGCTGGCACTCCCCTTGCCCCTCGTCGAGCACAAGACTGGAGCTGACGGTTCGTGAGCTCATCCTCAGGGGGATACCATGTTCGATGTACGTTCTGGCTTAGCGGCCACAGGCGCCGCGTTGGCCGCACTCGTGGGCTTCAACGTGATGGCCGAGCGCAACGCGAATGGTGAGATCACCAGCGCGGGCGCCGTGAGCGCGTTCGAGATGCACATCGGTGACTGCTTCGACGACGAGGCCTTCGAGGCTTCCGAGATCAGCGAGGTCCCGGGCGTGCCATGCACCGACCCCCATGACAACGAGGTCTACGCGACGTTCGACATACCCGGCGACTGGCCTGGAGAGGAAGAGGTCGAGGAGCTGGCCTTCGGCGGGTGCTACGACCGTTTCGCGGGCGCCATCGGTAGGAGCTACGAAGAGTCGGTACTCGACTACACCGCGATCTACCCGAGCCTGGGGTCCTGGAAGCAACGGGGTGATCGCGAGGTGATTTGTGTGGCGTACCACATGGACTTCGACGAGCTCGAAGGCTCCGTGATCGGCAGCGGGCTCTAACCTGGGGTCGATCCACCGGGATTGAGCGAGCCGGTGGGTGTCGCTGCGCCTCCTTGGCACGGAGGCGGCGGGGAAGCGCTCTTACGGCACGACGCTGGTTCGTTGCTACCGTTCGCAGGCGCAGCCCAAGCTTGCGTGCTATGGGTGCCGGCACCTGCCCACCGCCTTGCTGCCCGCCTCCCGCCGCCCGATTCTAGGCGATGCTCCCGTTTCGGCCGCCACGAGTCGCCCGCCTGCTCGCCGCCTTCCTCCTCGCGCCCACCTTCGCTGCGGCGCAGGACCTTCCCTCGCCCGTGCGAGGTGGCGACGCCGACCCGTACGACGATCACCAGGTCGACCGTGGGACCACGGGACTGCACCACGCGCTTCAGCGTCTCGGCACGGTTGCCAGCGTGCTCCATGTCACCGGTCATCCGGACGACGAGCAGTCGGGGATGCTCACCCGAATGGCCCGTGGCTATGGAGCTCGCACGGCGCTCCTCTCCCTCAACCGGGGGGAGGGTGGAGCCAACGCCATCGGCCCCGAGTTGTTCGACGGACTCGGCGCGATCCGCACTGAAGAGCTCCTGCTTTCAGGCCGCTGGTACGGTCTCGCGGCCCTCTACTTCACCACCGCCGTCGATTACGGGTACTCGAAGACGCTCGGCGAAGCGCTGACGAGCTGGAGTCGGGAGCGACTCCTGGAGGATATGGTTCGGGTGATCCGCACGGATCGGCCTCTGGTCGTCGTCTCTCGCTGGTACGGCGCCGCCGAGCGGGATGGCCACGGGCACCATCAGGCCGCTGGTGTCCTGACACCGGAGGCCGTGGAAGCCGCTGCCGACCCGGACCGGTTTCCCGGGCAACTCACGCGGGAGGGACTCCGGCCCTGGCGG
This sequence comes from Gemmatimonadota bacterium, assembly GCA_013002885.1. GTDB lineage: Bacteria > Gemmatimonadota > Gemmatimonadetes > Longimicrobiales > Gaopeijiaceae > UBA2589. Next base: position 9,041 of record JABDLS010000081.1, read on the forward strand.
GCGCGGGCTGTATACCGGGGCCGCGTGAGGGCGGATGAGTCCCCCGACGTCTCCCTCGAGACCACGGCGTACTCACCCCTGCTGGGCAGCTCCTTCCAGGACTTCGCCAGCGAGGGGCTCTCTCTACAGCGCTCCCAGACTGCAGGACGGGTGCGCCGATCGAGCGGTGAGGTGTGGTACCACTACGAGCGGCTCGATAGGGTCGCAGATCGGCCGAGTGGTCCGTCGGCGCCGTCCGGCGCGGCCGCCTCGCAGCCGCGGGGTGGTCCAGTCCCCTTCTTCTCCGGACTCGACACGTCGCTGGAACGCGTCTTCGACTTGACGGAGGAGGGCGCCTCGGCACCGGCCGTCGAGGCGCTGGCCGAAGCGGCCGCGGCCATCGAGCGGGCACGGACGCGGCTCGACGTAGAGGCCCCGTCGCTGATCGTCCCGGATCTCGTGGCGGCACTGAGCGCCCTCCAGGATGCCCGGAGCGCTGCCGTCAGTGGGCCGGATGCACGCTTCATCCTCGGGCGCGAGATCGAGGAGGTGGCGGAGGCCGTCCGACTTGCGGCGGGAATCACCGTCAGGGCGATGGCTCGCGACACCCAGGGTCGACCCGTCCACCGGGTGGCCCCTGGCCAGCGGATCGAGGTGGCGGTTGCGGTGTCGGCGCGGGCGGAATCCGCGCGGCTCACGGATGTCGGCCTCGAGTCTCCGCCGGGCTGGACGGTGAGTGGGCCGACGGAGGCAGCGGCGCTCGGACCCGCCTTCGTGGTGACGGTCGGTCCTGGGTCGTCGGCCTGGAGGCCCTACTTCCAACGTTCCGACATTCGAGAGTCCCTCTATGCGGTGTCGGATTCGTCGTCCATCCATGCGCCCTGGCGCGAGCCCGTCCTGCACGCCGTTGCGACGTTCGATGTGGCCGGCACCCGCTTTTCGTGGACGGCACCGGTCAGGGGCGAGGAGCCGGACCTTCCCCGGGGCGTCCCCCTGAGACTCCTCCAGGTGGTGCCGAACGCGTCGGTGGCCATCGAGCCCGCGGTCCGTGTGATTCCCCGGGCGCGAGCGTCCGACCCCATGGACTTCAGGGTCACCGTCTACGCGCTGGCCGGCTCGCTCGGGGGCGGGCGGGTTCGGCTGGCCGCTCCCTCCGGGTGGCGCGTGGAGCCCTCCGACCACCCCGCTCCCGACTTGGCACCCGGTGAATCCGCAGACGTCGAGTTTCGGGTGTGGCCCGCCGACAGTGGCACCCCGATACGATACCAGGACCGTTACGAAATACGGGCGCTCCTCGAGACGGACGACGGGGTGTTCGACCAGACAGAGGAGCGCATCGTCCATCCGGACCTGGAGCCCCGCTCTCTCTTCACCGCGGCCGAATCCACGGTGCGGTTCGCGTCGTTGGTGGTGCGGCCTGACGTTCGCGTGGGATACGTCATGGGTGTCGGCGACGCGGTGCCCGACGCCCTACAAGAGCTCGGGGCAAGCGTCGACCTGCTCGGTGATGAGGACCTACGGATCGAGACGTTGCGCCGGTACGACGCGCTCATCATCGGCACCCGCGCATACGCTGTTCGTCCGGCCCTCACGACCGCTAACCCCGACGTCCTCGCCTTCGCGCGAGCCGGTGGCCACGTAGTCGTGCTCTACCAGACGCCGGAGTTCGACGCTGCAGCCCTGGCGCCCTATGAGGCTGCGCTCCCCGGCAATGCCGAGGAGGTCTCCGAGGAGGACGCCCCGGTGATCCTCCTGGCGCCGGATCACCCGCTGCTGGCTCGACCCAACCGGATCACTTCGGCGGACTTCGAGAACTGGGTGGAGCAGCGGGGCAGCAAGTTCTTCGCGAGGTGGGGCCCGGAGTTCACGCCTCTCGTCGAGACCCACGACACGGGGCAGGAGCCCCAGCGCGGGATCTGGCTCACGGCGGCGGTGGGCGACGGGGACTGGACGTACATCGCCCTGGCGGTCCATCGCCAGACCCCCTACGGGGTACCCGGGGCGTACCGGATTCTGGCGAACCTGCTCTCGTACGCCGGCTCCTGACGCCGTGCGTGAGGCGGACCCCATGAGGCGTAGCGCTTGAGGCTCACCGCCCCCGACTTCTGGGTGATCGCCGCGTACGGAGCCATCGTGCTCTGGATCGGCTGGTACTTCGCTCGCCGGGCAGGCGGTAGCGTCGAGGACTACTTCGTCGCCGGCCGTAGCCTCCCGTGGTGGCTCGCCGGGACGTCCATCGCCGCGACGTGGTTCGCTGCCGACGCTCCTCTCGCCACGGCAGGGATCGTTCGGGAGCGGGGTATCGTCGCCAACTGGCTCTGGTGGTACGAGGGGACGGGGGTGCTCTTCCTCGTCTTCTTCTATGCGAAGCTCTGGCGCCGGGCGGGGATCGTCACCGATGCCGAGTTCATCGAGCTGCGCTACTCCGGCCGCCCGGCAGCTGGACTCAGGGTGTTCTCGGCGCTCTATCAGGGGCTGCTCAAGAACGCCGTCGTCATGGGCTGGGTCATGCTGGCCATGGTCAAGTTCAGCCAGGTGCTTCTGGGCTGGGACCCGGCGCTGACCCTTCTGGTGGCCGGGGTGGTTGCGCTCCTCTACACCGCCGCGTCGGGGCTGTGGGGCGTGGTGGCGACCGACCTCCTCCAGTTCGTGGTGGGGATGGTCGGGTCGATCATCCTGGCGGGGCTGGTCCTGGCCCGTGTGGGCGGACCGAGCGGCCTAGCCGAAGGCGTCCGCGGGCTTGCCACCGCGCCCCCGGCCGCCCTCGATCTCGCGCCGGGGAGTGCCAACATGGGTTCTCTCGAGCTGGCGTCCTTCCTTCTGCTCATGGGGTTCCTATGGGTGCGGTCGGCCCAGGGCGACGGCTACCTGGCGCAACGGCTGTTCGCCACGCGCGACGAGCGGCAGTCCTTGCTCGCTGCCCTCTGGTTCGCTCTGGCGGGCATCGTGCTGATGACGTGGCCCTGGGTCATCGTCGGCCTCGGCTCGCTATTGTTGCTGCCCGGGGCCGGAGGCGCCGAAGTGGCTGCTCAGCTGGCCGCCGATCCGGAGCTCGCGTACCCGATGATGATCGGCGAGCTGCTGCCGGTGGGTCTGAGGGGCATGGTCGTCGCCGCCTTCTTCGCCGCGTTCATGAGCACCATGGACACGCACCTCTGCTGGGGTGCGTCGTACATGGTGAACGACATCTATCGCCGCTTCCTCGTCAGGGACCGGAGCGAGGCGCATTACGTCTTCGCATCCCGAGCGGCCGTGGCGCTACTCGCCATCGTCGCGGCGCTGGCCGCGTGGCAGATGACGTCGATTCAAAGGGCCTGGATCTACATCATCGAGCTCACCGCCGGGGTGGCCTTCGTATGGATGCTGCGATGGTACTGGTGGCGCGTGAACGCATGGGCCGAGATCGCGGCGATGGCCAGCTCCCTCGTGCTTGCCAACGGCCGGATTCTCTCGGCCGGGATGGCCAGGGTCGGCATCCTTCCCGTCGAGTGGCTCGACGCCCTCACCCGGCTCTATGGCCCCGAATACGACTTCGTTCGGGCGAGCGCCATCGTCTTGATCTCGACCATCGTATGGGTGAGCGTCGCCCTTGCCACGCCGCCCGACGCGCCCGAGCGACTCGAGCGATTCTACCGTAAGGTTCGCCCTGGCGGGTGGTGGGGCCCCGTTGCGGCTCGTGCACCCGATGTCGTCGTCGAGGGCACGGCTGGTCGAAAGTGGCTCGGTTTCGCATTGAGCGTCACCTTCCTCTACTCGGCTCTCCTGGGAATCGGCTACGTGGTCACCGACCGCCCCGGCGCCGGTCTGTCGCTCATCGTCCTCTCCCTCGTCGCTGGTACCCTGACCCTCGGCATCGCACGTCGTGAGGCCGGAGAAGCCACATGAAAGTGACGCTCATCGGCGCGGGCTCGCGCGAGTTCGGTCCGCCCACCGTGAACGACCTCGTCCTCAGCCAACCGCTGGCCGGTCAGGACTTGACGGTGGCCCTCATGGACCTGGACGGAGCAGCGGTCGAGCGCACCCACGCATACGCCCGAGCCGTTGCCGAGTCTCGGGGCTCGGGCGTTCGATTCATCAGCACCACGGTCCTCGAAGAAGCGCTGGCAGACACGGACTTCGTGGTGACGGCCATCGAGCGGCGGCGTTACTTCTACTGGTCGCAGGACTTCCACATCCCCCGAATGCTGGGCTTCGAGCAGATCTACGGAGAGAACGGAGGCCCGGGCGGCTTGTTCCACGCGCTGCGCAACATGGGCCCGATCATGGACATCGCCCGCACCATGGAGCGCGTGTGTCCCGATGCCTTGATGCTCAACTACACCAACCCCTTGACCAAGCTCTGTGAGGCATGGTGTCGCCTGAGCCCGGTGCGCACCGTCGGGCTTTGCCACGGTGTCTTCGAAGGGATGGCCCAGGTGGCGGCGTTCCTGGAACGTCCCGTCGAGACGCTGTCATTTCAGTCCGTCGGACTGAACCACATCACCTGGTTCACCCGCATCCAGGACCGCGAGACGGGAGCGGATCTCTATCCCGAGCTTCGCGAGCGGGAGCGCCGAGCCCACTGGCTTCACGACTTCGACGAGATCGCGTTGAGCCGGATCCTCCTCCGATCTTTCGGGCTCTACCCGTCACCGGGCGCGAATCACATCGGCGAGTATATCCGATGGGCAGCCGATCTCCTGCCCAGCCAGGACATGCAGTTCTTTCACGACCCTGCAGACGGGGATCCCTGGGAGGACGACCGCATTCCGCCATGGATCTACAATCTGAGGGACAAGCCTACCGAGACCCCGCTCTTTCATCCCGTCCGGGAAGGTCGATTGAAGCCGAGTCCGAATCGGATCACCGATCCGACGGATCCGCGTCCCTCCGGCGAATTGGCGATTCCGCTCATGGAGGGGCTGGTCGGCGGTGCCCGTCACGAGCTGGAGGCAGTCAACGTCCTGAATCAGGCGGCAACACGAGGCGAGGGCGGCCAGGCTTCGGGGACTCGGCCGCTCGTCGCAGGTCTTCCACTGCACTCTGTAGTGGAGGTGCCGGCCGCCGTGGCAGGGGGCCGGCTGGAGCCTGCCCTCGCCGACCCCCTACCTGAGCCCATCCTTGCCCTCCTGCGCACCCAGTGTTCCATCAACCGCCTTCTAGTCGATGCGTTCTCCGGGAAGTCCCGGGATCGGCTGCTCCAGGCACTCCTTCTCGATCCGACGACCCACTCCTACGGGAACGCGGTCCGGCTGGTCGACCTGATGTTCGAGCGGCAGGGGGATGTGCTTCCAGCGCTGGAGTGGGAGCGATAGGGGAATGTGCTTCGTGGGAGACGGGCGCGTTCGAATCCGACTCGGGCCGAGCCACGTAGGATCGGGGTGTCAGACCGCCACATCCGCACCTACCTTGGCTGGGCCGCCCGCTTCGGAGCTTGATTCATGTCAGGACCGCTTGTGACGACGTCCGCCACTCGTCTCCTCTTCCGCACCGCCACCCACCTGCTGCTGGTCTTCGGTGTCGCCTGCGTGGACGACAGCCCTCTGTACGAGGTGCCCTCGGTAGAGGGCGTCTCGGCTGGCGCGGAGCACGGCGAGGCAGTGGACTCGGCCCGGACCTACGCTCGGCGACTGATCAAGGATGCATACATGGCGGGGGCGTCCATCGCCGTCGGGAAGGGCGGCGAGGTGGTGTGGTCCGAGGCTTTCGGCTGGGCCGACCTCTCCCACCACGAGCAAGCCACGCCCGAGACGCTGTATCCCGTGGGCAGCATTTCCAAGGCGATGACCGCCGCTGCCGCCGGCGTCCTGTGGGAAGAGGGGCACCTGGACTTCGAAGCACCCATCCAGACCTACCTCCCCGACTTTCCGGAGAAGCGCTGGGACATCAATCTCCGCCAGCTCATGAGCCATACCGCGGGGGTGAAGCGATCGTACGGCTTCAGCCGGATCCTGCGTCAAGGCGAGTGTCCGAATGCGACCTCCGCCACCATGGCGGTGGGTGAGGATACGCTGCTGTACGAGCCCGGCACGGATTTCACGTATTCCAATTTCGGGTACCGCTTGGTGGGAGCAGCGGTGGAGTCTGCGGCGGGTGAGCCCTTCCTGGCCTTCATCGACCGGGAGGTCTTCGATCGGATCGGGATGGAAGCGACGGTTCCGGACCTGGGGGATGAGGGCGCAGACGAATCCACCAAGTACGACCGGGCGGCGTTCCGAGCTCTCCGGCGAACCCAGGGGCTCGACATGAGCTGCTCCATGGCCCCAGGCGGCTTCCTCTCCACTCCCGAAGAACTGGTTCGCTTCGGCTATGCCATGCGACGCCACGAGGTCCTCGACTCCGCCACCGTGGAGATGTTCTGGACTCCCCAGCGCCTTAGCAGCGGTGAGAGCACGGGCTACGGCTTCGGGTGGTACCGGGAGAACATCAGGGTTGGCAACGACGAGCGGGCGACCACTCCCTCGATCCAGCACGGCGGATCGGTCGTCGGGGGGCGAGCGATTCTCCTGATCCTCCCGGAACACGACATGGTTGTGGCGGCGATGACCAATTCGGGGAACTCCGTAAACGGGTTCGCCAACGTCGTCGCCGGCTGGTTCCGCGACCCACCGGGGGGGGCGTCAGACGGAGTCGGTCCGGCGGAGCAGGACGGTGCCGAGAGCGATGGTGACGGCCACGACGCCGGCGGTCAGTAGCAGGGCGTTCTCGATAGAGGGCACGGTCCCCCGCAGGGGCCCTAGGAGCGCTCGGGCCGGGAAGGTCCCGGGCATGAGGTCCATCGTAGCCCCGAGGCCCTGGCGCCACAGCGAGACGGGATGCAGGCGGCTGACCTCCTCGACCATCACCCCCTCGACGAAGAGGACGTAGATCACACCGACGAGGGTGGAGCGGGCGAAGACGCTGCCCACCAGAACGAAGACTGCGCTGTAGATCGTCGCCACCACGGTGGCGCCTACGGCCAGCGCCGGCAGAATCGTGAAGTCGCCGCCGACGACGGCGTACGCCCCGACCAGGGCCAGGGAGCCGAACACCGCGAACGCTGAGGACACCGCCGCCGCGCCCGCCGTCTTGGCCGCCACGACGTCGACCCGCCGTATCGGTCGGAGCACCAGGAAGGACAGCGTCTTGTCGCGCCGCTCGTCGCCGAAGGCTGCCCCGCCGAGGATGACGGCGGTGATGGGCACGATCATGCTGAGGAAGGGAGCTACCGCCAACATGCCAAGGTCGGTGTCGAGCCCGTCGAACTGGCCGGTGCGCGACAGCGCCAACAGGAGGAGGGTCGGGGCGAGCGCCATGACCCCGAATCCCAGCACCCTCCTTCGATCGGACAGCTGCTGGACCGTGGCGACGAAGATCGCGCGAAACGCCGTCATCGGCGGATGCTCAGCAGGTGGCGGAAGACGCTCTCGAGAGACGCGTCCGCCGGCTCGAAGCGCGTGATGTGGACGCCGATCTCATCGGCCAGCCGCGGGAGGGTCGTTCCCAGCGTCGACAGGTTCGAGGTTTCGACCTCGACTCCGCCGTCCTCGAAACGCAGCCCCACCACGTCCGGGGTGTCTATGAGCCCCGTTGCTAGACGGCGCGGATCGTCGGTCTCGATACGGACTCTATGCGGGATATGGGTCATGGCTGACCGGATGGCGCGGATACCGCCGGCAGCGGCCAGCTTGCCGTCGAGCATAGCGATGACGCGGTCGGTCATTCGCTCGACCTCGGACAGGACGTGGCTGGAGACCAGAAGCGTGCGACCGGCGGCTGCCAGCTCGTGGAAGGTCGAGATCAAGACTGCCCGCTGCGCAGGATCGGCGCCGTTCAGCGGCTCGTCGAGGACCAGCAGCTCGGGGTCGTTGACCAGCGCCGCGGCCACCTTGGCCCTCTGGCGCATCCCCTTCGAGTACTGACCAATGGGTCGGTCCGCGGCGTCGAGCATGTTCACCCGGTCCAGAGCCGCGTCTACGGTGTCGGCGGACGCATCGGTCCCGCTGAGGTCGGCCGCGTAGCGGACCAGCTGTCGTGCGCTGAGGTAGCTGTACACCGCGTCGTCTTCAGGGACGAAACCGACGCGGGCATAGACCGACGGATCACTCGAGGGGTCCTGCCCGAAGACCCGGATCTCGCCCTCGGAGGGGCGCATCAGTCCGGTCACCATTCGAAGGAGTGTGGTCTTCCCCGCGCCGTTGGGGCCGAGGAGGCCGGTAATGCCCGGGCCGAAGGAACAGGACATGTCCGAGACGGCGACTTTGGTTCCAAACCATTTCGAGATGCCTGTCACCGTCACCGTCGGAGCGTCGGCGAAAGCCGGGTCGCGGGCCGGTGCTCGGTCCGAGACGGGTGTGGTCGACGTGGCGGAGTCGGGGGTGCTCAGAACTCCCTCCTGTACCGTCGGTGGGCCAGGAACGCGACGGCGACGACAACCCCGACGATGGTGGCCGCCCCGACCCAGGGAGGCAGCCCCACGCGGTCCAGGGCCCACCCCTCGGGCTCCTGGTCGAAGAGCCAGTCCCGGACGGAATAGGGATGACCCATGAGGGAGAGTGGCGCGATCAACTTGAAGACCAGCAACTCCGTCGCCCGGGGCATGGTCTCTGCCATCATGAGGGAGAGCATCATGATCATCACATAGACGCCCGAGGCGATCACGAAACGCTTCGCGAAGAGGGCCACCAGGAAGGCGGGCCCGCCGAACCCGAGCACGAAGGCCGCGAGCGTCCCCAGCGTCGCTGGTAGGTTGCTTCCGTTCTCGATGAGGCCCGCCAGCATGCCGTCAAAGTACAGACCCGAGATGCCGACGTAGAGAATCGCCTGCGGGATGAGCATGAACAGCGTCGTGAGGCCGAGGAGCGTCGCGGCTCGGGCCAGGAGGTAGTCCGCGGCCCGCACCGGCCGGGAGGCATAGATGGCCAACACTCCGTGCTCCCGGTCAGGGATCAGCAGGGCGGGGGCGGTCAGGGCCACGAAGAGGAGTGTGAGGAGGCCGATGTACTCGAAGAACTCGGCGGGGTCGCCCCAGGGGCCTGTGTCTTCCAACCCGAACCCGGCCACGACGTACGTCAGCCCCATGATCCACACGGCGGGGACGATGGCTGCCGCGATCAGTCCCCACGGGATGATCTTCGCCAGGTGCTTGCGTCTGAGTCCCAGGGCCCGGCGAGTGCCGTCGACGATCATGGCGCGGAACGCACCGCTTCGCCCCAGTCGGTCGCCGTCATGAGGTCGATAGCCGAGGTCGTAGACCGCCCCCTGACCGACCTCGATCCCGTCCTGTGTGTCCGGTACGACGCTGCTCATTGCCGGCCCCCGTCGCGGAGATAGGCGTCCTCCAGCGTCTTCACGCCGGGGCGGAGCAGGCGCATCCCCACACCTTTGTCCACCAGCACACTACGGATCAGATCGTAGGGGTCGTGCTCCACCGTGGTCACCTCGAGGCGATGGCCCATGACCCGGACCTCGGCGCCTCGGTCACGCAGCGCCTCGGCTACTCCCTCCTCGTCGCGAAGCACTTCGAGCTCTACGGTCTCTTCGTCGACGAGGTCGTCCAGGGCGCTGTTCCGGATGGCTCGACCCGCCTCGAGCATGAGGATCCAGTCGCACGTGCTCTCGATGTCGCTCAGGACGTGGCTCGAGACCAGCGTATGGATCCCGAACCCCTCCAGGCGCCCGATGAGTCGAAGCATCTGGTCTCGGCCCTCCGGGTCCAGCCCAGCCAGGGGCTCGTCGAGAAGTACCACGTCGGGGTCGTGGACGATGGCCTGGGCCAGAAGGGCCCGCTGCATCATCCCGGTGGAGAAGTCCCCCAGGTGGCGGAAGCGCTCCTCGTGCAGGCCCACCAGCGTCAGCACGTCGGAGGCTCGTTGGCGGGCCGCCTTGTGGGGGATTCCCGCCAGTTCCGCCGCGTAGATCATGAAGTCTGCGGCCGTTTGGTCGGGCGGTAGCCCACCCCGTTCCGGCATGTACCCCACGCGGGACCGGAGTGCGATGGTGTCGTCCACCGCCGAGAGACCGAGGACCTTTGCGGACCCCTGCGAAGGCCGCAGGATGCCCAGCAGCACCTTGATGAGCGTACTCTTACCGGCTCCGTTCGCCCCGACGAGGCCAATCCGACCTACCGGCACGAGGCCGCTGACACCGTCGAGCGCCACGAAGCTGCCGTAGGCCTGACTGAGGCCATCCAACTCGATGAGTGGAGTCGACATGGTGCTCCGCGTCGGGAACCGGGGCCTTCGACGACCCCGACGTATCGATGCTGCTCCGGGTTTCGGCCGCCCATTGCAGTACGCTCATCAGCCGGGGACGGCAAGCCCCGAGGCTGGCCCCCATCCCTCCGCTCATCCGAACGCAGGCCTCTTCCCGTAGGGATTCCATGAGCCTTCAGGCACAGCCCTGATAACTCGAAGCCAAGGAGCGATGATCATGCCAGTCCCAACCGAGCTCAGACCGTTCTTCACGAGCCTCGTCGATAAAAGCAGGAAGTCGGAGATCAACTGGGAGGCCGATGGACATTCCGACGCGTATCGGGTGCGGTTCACCGATTTCGCCATCGGGATCTCTCAGGACGAGCGAAAGCCGGTGGTGTTGGTGCGGCTCTTCAACGACCGGGAAGAGCCGACCACCGTCATCGAAGTCACCCAGGCCGACGAGGAGTGGATTGGGGCCGTGAGCCTCATCAACTCGGCGAACCTGAAAGTGCGAAGGGTGGGCCAGACCCTGCACCGCGCTCTGGAGGAGTTGGGCAAGGACGGCCCCATCGGCCTTGGGTCGAAGGAGGCCTAGCGCCGGCGACGTCGTGGGCTAGAACTGCACCCTCTCGAACCGGACGTTGCGGATCCGTCCGCCCGTGACCAGCAGGCCGTCCACCCGGCCCTCCTCGTCACGACGAAACCTGACCTGCGACAGCCACCATTGATCACCGGCGAACTCGTCTTCACCGGTGGGCGTCAGCGTCACGTCCTCGATGCGCCAGTTCCGTACAACGAGGGCTCCATCTTCGATGAGCACGTCGTAGGTCGAATCGAGCTCGGGACTCCGGTAGGAGCCCTCGTACGCTCGGAGCGCCGCAAGCGGGAGCGTCGCGGGCGGTCGGGGCGCATCGGTTTCGTCCCCGTCGCCGTCCTCCGGCGAGGTCATCCGGTCGTCCAGGAACACCTCGGCCACGCGTCGCGCTCGGCCCGCGGGGTCGCAGTTCGAGACGTTGCAGAAGACGACGACCGAGAGGTCGTGGTCGGGGAAGCGCACGAAATTCGTTCGAAAGCCGGCCCAGCCCCCGCCGTGCCCCACGGTGGCGAGGCCTCTGTAGCTGTCGGTGGAGAGCCCGTACGCGTAGGAGATCTCTTCGCCGTCGTTCAGCCTCCCCCGCTCCATCATCCGCTCGAGGACCGCCACGCCCCCGACCTCGCCGGAATCGTAGTTCTCCATCCAGAGGAGGAAGTCGTCCAGGGTGGTGTTGAGCGAGCTGGAGGCGAGGGCGGTGAGTTGGTTGATGGCCCGCCTGTATCCCTGCTGGTCGTCAGGAGCGTACGACTCGGCGCGGTCCGGAACGATCTCCAGGTGGTCGTCGGAGAAGTGGGTGTCGTCCATACCCAGCGGGTCGAAGATCCGCTCCTCGGTGACGGCGCGGAACGACCGACCCGATTGCACCTCGATGATACGGGCGAGGAGGTTGTACCCGGTGTTCGAGTACGAGTATTCCGAGCCAGGATCGAAGTCGAGATCCTCCTGACGGTAGAGCATGCGAAGGATCTGATCGAAGGAGATGACGTCGGTATACATGACGCCGCCGAGGATCATGGACTGGGGCCAGTCGCGGATTCCGCTGGTGTGATGGATGAGGTGGCGGGGCGTGATCACACGGCCGAAGTCGGGGATCTCGGGAACGTAGCTTCGCACGTCGGCGTCCAGATCGAGTCGGCCCTCTTCTTCCAGAAGGAGCGCCGCCATGGCCCCGAACTGTTTGGAGATCGACGCGATGTCGAAGACGGTCTCGGGGGTGATGGGAATCCCGTAGTCCATGTTCGCGATGCCGTAGCCTGCGCGGTGGACGAGAGCGCCGTTTAGCAGCACACCCACTGCAGCTCCCGGCGCATCGTCACGATCGAGGTCGGCGAAGACGGCGTCGACCTCCGGGTGGGTCGGCCCTTCGGACCCGGGCCGAGGCTGGGGCTCGGAGGCGCATGCCGCCAGGAGCGCGGCGGCCAAGAACGAAGCTCCCGATCTCGACATCATCGTCCTCCCCTCCGGAGCACACGTCCCGGCGTCGCGTCCTGCAGCGCCCCGTCGTCGATGACCAACGTCCCGTTCACGAAGAGGTAGTCGACCCCCTGGGCGTACCGCATGGCCTCCGCCCCGAAGCGTGCCTCGTCTCGGAGCGTCTCGGGGTCGAAGATGACGAGGTCGGCGATCAAGCCGGGTGCGACGAACCCACGATCGTGAAGCCCCAGCCGCTGTGCGGCCATGGACGACATCCGGCGGACCGCGTCTTCGAGGCTCAAGACGCTGTCTTCGCGCACGTACTTCGCGATGACCCTGGGAAACGCTCCGAACGCCCGGGGGTGGGAGCTGTCCGCGTTCTCGGGATTCACCGGGGAGGCGTCGGTGTCGATCATGACGAACTCCGCCCGGAGTGCCAGGTGCTTCTGTTCCTCGTTCATGCTCTGCGGATTCACGGATACTCCGCCGGCCTGGACGAGGTCGAAGAAGGCGTTCCACGGGTCGGTTCCGAGCACATCCGCCGCCTCCGCCACGGATCGACTGATCACCTGAGGATCGACCTCGTCGGAAGCCGACACGATGAGGACATTGTTCCAGTCCATACCGACGTGGCGGAACCAGTTCTCCCAGTCGGAGGTGGTTTCGACTTCCCGACGCAGCTCGGCGCGGACAGCGGGATCGTCCAAGGTCTCCAGGAAGGGCTGGGTCCCGCCGGCATAGTGTCGCGGGTGTAAGAAGGAGCCGAGCCCGATCCCGTTCCGGATGTAGGGATAGATGTCGGCTGTGACGTCCATCCCCTCGGCGCGTGCGGAGTCAATGAGGGCGAGGGCCTCGGCCATGAGAGGCCAGTTGTCCTGCCCTGCGGCCTTCAGGTGGTAGATGTGGACCGGCACGCCTGCCCCGGCCCCGACCGACATGGCCTCACGAATGGCTTCGAGAACAGCGTGGCTCTCGTTGCGCATGTGGGTGAAGTAGACGCCCCCGTACTCTCCGGCGACGCGGGTCAGCTCGATGAGCTCGTCGGTGCTGGCGTACACCGCCGGCGGGTAGATGAGAGAGGTCGACGTGCCCACCGCCCCGTCTTCCATGGCCTGACGAACGAGCGCCTTCATCTCCTCCAGCTGGTCCGTGGTCGGCTGTACGTCCTGGTCGCCCAGTACCACCCGCCGTACCTGGGTAAGGCCGACGTTGTGCACCACGTTGATGGGGATGCCCCGGGCCTCGAGGACATCGAAGTACTCGCTGTACCTCGTCCACCGAACCTCCTCCCCGCCCACCACCAGTGCGTCGTCGTCCTCACCTCGTGGGGCGGCGGACCCTCCCTCTCCGGAGAGGTAGGTGGTGATGCCCTGACGCAGCTTGCTCTCCGCGCTGGGTGGGTCGGTCATGAGCACCACCGTGGACTGGCCCATCATGTCGATGAAGCCCGGTGTAACCACGCGGTCCTGGGCGTCGATGGTGCGAAGGGCTGTCTGGCCCGAGAGGTTGCCGACGTCCGCAATGCGATCTCCACGGATGGCGACGTCGGCTCGGAACCAGGGGTTGCCCGCGCCGTCGACGATGCGCGCGTTCGTGATCAGGACGTCGTATGGACCGGGCTCTGAGGCCTGTTGGGCGCAGGCCGCCACCGTCATGAGCAGGGTCGAGAGCATCAGGAGGGCGCGCGCCGCGGCGATCGACGGCCATGTGGGACGGGTCATGTGGTGTTCCACTCCGTGCGTTTCTGGGCTCATCGGGCCCGGTCTGTCCTGCGATCTTCGGCTGCCCCTGGCGAACCGTCGAGCGACGACGGGAGGCCAGCAGATCGTAAGGGTCGGTGGGCGCATGGGCTACCAGGAGGGTAAGTTGCGCCACGCTCCTGCGGTCTGATCGCCACGCCTCTCCAAGCCTTCTGAGTATGCCCATGTCCCGACCTTACCGGTGGCTCCTCGCCGCTCTCTTGACCGTCGTGTCTCCGAGCGTCCTCGATGCCCAGACGGACCTCGAACTCATGTACTTCGGCGCCGCGGGATGGCGATTGTCCGACGGCAACGTCGTCGTCCTCATCGACCCCTGGCCGTCCCGCCTGAAATACGGCGGCGGCGGACATCCTGACGACACCCGGCCCGATTTCGCCCGGAGTGACCTCGCCTGGTCGGACACGACTCTCATCGACTCGCTCGTTCCCGAGGCGGATTTCATCCTGGTGCACCACGGGCACTTCGACCATCTGGGCGACATCCCCTACATCGCCCGCAAGACGGGAGCGAAGGTCGTCGGGACGGAGACGACGATGATGATCCTCCGCGCCTACGGCATCCCGGATGAGCAGTTGTACGCGGTTGGGGGCGGGGAGGACTATCAGTTCGACGGCTTCAGCGTTCGTGTCGTGCCGGGTATCCACTCCGCGCTCAACGAGAAGCACTACCACGACACCCGACGCTACGACCGCGACACCGAGCTCGAGGCGCCACTCCGAATCGATCAGTTCATCGAAGGCGGGTCGCTCAGCTTCCTCGCCCGCTTCGCCGGCCACACGGTCCTGAGCATGGGGTCGATGAACTTCATCGAGCGGGAGTTCGAGGGGATCGAGCCCGACATCCTTCTGGCCGGTATCAACGGGTCGCGGCTCGGGCTGTACGATTACGACCGCCGGCTCCTGGAAACGACGGGCTTCCCCGAGGTCGTCATCCCGACTCACTGGGACAATTTCCGTCTGCCCTACGGCTTCTCCCAAGAGGCCAACGTCGAGCGCAACCTCGTGCCCTTCGTCGAGACGGTCCGAACGCTTTCACCGAGCACGAGGGTCATTCTACCGGTCCACCTCGAACCGTTCACCGTTCGATGAAGCGCCGGTTCCGTGCGCGGAGCCGGCTGTCTGCACCGGACGGAGCGGCGATGGCGGTGTGGGTGGTCTCGGTCGTCGGTGCCGTCACGCTGTTCTCGAGCCCGGCGACCGCTCAGGTGGCGTTCCAGTCGACGAACCGGCTGATCTTCGGGGTGCCCTCCGATCTCACCGCCTCCATGTCGTTCGTGGACGTCGACGGCGACGGCGACATGGACGCCGTTATGGCCAATGGCCGGCATTGGACCCAGGTCAACGAGGTGTACATGAACAACGGACGGGGGCAGTTCACCTACGGCTATCCCCTGAGTCCGGAGAAGGCGACGACCTACGCGGTTCCAGCCGGCGACCTCGACGGAGACGGCGATGCCGATATCGTGGTGGGCAACGACCGGGCCCAATCCTGGGTGTACCTCAATGACGGGGCAGGGGCCTTCGACCGGGCGTGGTCGGTGGGGCCGGAGACGGACCCGACACGGTCGGCACAGCTCCATGACCTCGATGGGGACGGTGATCTCGACCTCCTCGTCACCAACCGCGGAGCGCCCAACGGGTTCTATCTGAACGATGGAACCGGACGATTCGGGCCGAAGCGGCCCTTTGGCGATCCCGACGGATCCACCATCGCCGTGGCGGTGGGCGACGTGGACGCCGACGGCAATGTCGACCTCGTCCTCGCCAACCGAGACGGGCAGGCGAACCAGATCCTGTTCGATGACGGCTCGTTGGCCTTCGATGAGGTGCGGGAGTTCGGTACGGGCACCGACGAGACCCGAGGCGTCGTGCTGGCCGATCTCGACAGCGACGGAGTGCTCGACATCGTGGCGGTGAACATCGGTGAGCCCAACGCGGTCTACCTAGGGCTCGGGGCGGGGGCGTTCGGTCCCGGCACCTCCTTCGGAGGAAACGCGCGCACGTACATGGCCATCCTGGCGGATCTCGAAGCGGACGGGGATCTCGACATCGTGGTGGCGAACGTCGGGGGACGAAACGCCGTCTACCTCAACGACGGGTCCGGCCGAGCCTGGACGGAACACTTCGTCGGTGACGAGGCAGAGGCCACATATGGAGTCGCGGCCGGCGATGTGAATGGAGACGGGTTGCCGGACCTGGGCTTCGCCAACTCCGAGTCGCTGAATCGGCTGTTCATCAATGTGAGCGGGAGGCGGTAGGCAGCCACCGTCACCGTTGTAGGTGATCCTACCGGTGGAGCGCGCCGATCTGCGCAATCATCTCGGGGGCCTCCCGCGGGCCGAGCAACCCGCCCACCGTCATCGCTGCGGTACTCGCGGCGAGCCCTACGACCACCGGCGCCACACCGACGTCGATGATGCCCAGCTGGATCACGGCGTACGCGCCAGCGCCCGAGACGACCGCTCCCACGCCGCCCGCGAGGTTGGCCTTCTGCCACCACAGCCCCGCGATGGTCGGCACAAACAGACTGGCGCTCAGGATGCCCACCCCCGCGGTGTAGAACTCCGAGATCAGCTCGGGCGGGTTGTACGCCCACAGCAACGCGACGATGCCGACGAACCAGGCCGACCCGACGCGTACGAGGCTCATCGAACGCTCGCTGGCGCGGCCGCGAAGGACGGGTCCGAGGAGGTCGTGGGCGATCGCCGAGCTGCAGGCCAGGAGCAGGGCGTCGGTCGTCGACATGACCGCGGCGAGCACCGCCGCCACCGCGATCCCGCGTATGAGCGGCGGGAACTGGGTCTCCATGACTCTCAGAAAGAGCTCGTCGGCGTCCTGAAGCCCGGGGAAGTCGATCCTGCCGACCGGGACGATGGCGAGCACGGCGGCCAGGATCATCACGCTGTAGACGATCATCGACAGGTTGAGGGACAGCCGCGCGCTCTCCGCGTCCTTGGCGGTGAAGACCCTCATGACGATGTGAGGGATGACCGGGATCGCCGTGGCCCAGATGATGAAGTAGCCGAGGTAGCCAGCCACGGGCATGTGGCTGACCTGGCCGAGTTCCGGAGCCACGGCCGTCGCTTGGCTCATGATCTCGAAGGGCGAGCCTACCCGAACGGTCAGCACCAGGGCCGTGCCGAGAACGACGATGACCATCAGGACGCCCTGGATCACGTCGGTCCAGGTGATGGCGACCATGCCACCGAAGGACACGTACGTGATGAAGACCACGGTGGCGAGGGTGAGCGCGGTGTTGTACGGAATGCCCAGCAAGGCCTCCGCCGTGATGCCGGCGGCCTTGAGTTGAGCCACGATGTAGATCGTGAACGCGATGACGATGAGGACGGGCACGAGGTAGCGCACAACCGCGTGTGGATACCGGAAACTCAAGAAGTCTGTGATCGTGAACTTGCCGAAGTTGCGCAGCGGCCGGGCAACCAGGATCGAGGCCATCGGGAAGCCCACGACGGCGCCCCCGAACAGCGCCAACGTGGCCGGGATGCCCTGGGCGTATGCCAGACCCATCACTCCGATGATCGAGCCGCCGCTGGCCAACGCCGCCATGATCGCCATCGAATTGACCACGGTGCCGATTCGGCGCCCCGCGACCCAGTATTCGTCGCCCGAACCGAACACCCGCTTGGATACCGCGATCCCGATTCCGATACAGGCGGCGAGGTAGATCCCGACGAGGACCCGCTCCAGCACCATCAGTCGGACTCGTGGCCGGAGCCGGTGGATGGATCGCCAGGGCGGCCCGAGACCCCTTTCGGCTCATCGGAGTCATCACGCCGCCGGCCCGCTACGAAGGTCGCCAATGCCAGCGCCGGCGAAACGATCATGAGCGCGGCGACGAGCCAGCCGAAAACGGCCATGCCCCATAGCTCGATGGTGCGCCACATCGGAAGGAATGCGAAGGCGGCGAAGGCAACGAGGAAGCCGAGTGTCGCGGCTTCGCTGCGCTTCATCGGAAAGAATGACATCGACCCGTAGCTAGTCGTAGTGGGGCATGGAGCTACGGTATTCTCCTCGGCTCGGCTGCGGAAGTCCAGCAAGGCCGGAGCGAGAATACTGACCTGGGTCGCGGGCCGAGGTTTTCGGGCCCATCTTCGCGCCGGGACAACAAGCCTCCCCGAACCCAGGAGTCGTCAAGGTGATCACCAGATCCCTGCTCGGAGCCGTCGTCGCTTTCGGGTGCCTCTTGCTCCCTGTTCATGCCGCCGCATGGCAGGGCGTCGCCCCCGTCCGGGTGGTCACACAGGAGCGGCTCGAAAGCCCCGAGCCTGAAAACTGGCTCAGCTACCGGGGCAGCTACTCAGGATGGGGGTTCAGCCCCCTCGACCAGATAGCGGTGGACAACGTCGGGGAGTTGCGTCCGGCGTGGAGCTTTGCGACCGGCGTGAACGGAGGCCACGAGTCGCCTCCCATCGTCAACGACGGGGTGATGTACATCACGACGCCCGGCAACCACCTGTACGCGCTCGACGCCCGTACCGGAGACTTCTTCTGGGCCTATGAGCACGACCTGCCGGAACGACTCGTTGCCATTCACGACACCAATCGGGGCGTGGCGCTTTGGGGCGACAGGGTCTACATGGCGACGCTCGACGCCCGCGTGGTGGCGCTCGACGCGGCCACCGGGACCGTGGTCTGGGACGCGTCCATAGCGGATAACACCTCGGGATACTACATGACCATCGCGCCGCTGGCGGTCGAGGGGCGGATCATGGTCGGCGTGTCGGGCGGTGAACTCGGGATCCGTGGATTCGTGGTCGCGTTGGATGCCGAAACGGGCGACGAGGTATGGCGCACGCACACCGTGCCGGGCCCGGGGGAGTTCGGTCACGACACCTGGCCCGGTGAAACGTGGCGGACGGGGGGCGCCCCGGTCTGGCTTCCGGGCCATTACGACCCGGCAACGGGTTTGACCTACTGGGGAACCGGCAACCCGGGACCCTGGGTAGGTGATCAGCGCGACGGCGACAATCTCTACACCAACTCGGTGCTCGCGCTCGACGTCCACACGGGTGAGATCCGCGGCTATCACCAGTACCATTGGAACGGGTCGTGGGATTGGGATGAGGTGTCCACCCCACTTCTCCTTGACGTCACCAGGGAGGGGCGGACCTTCCCGGCCCTCGTTCATCCCGGCCGCAACGGCTACCTCTGGCTACTGGAGCGACGGCCCGACGAAATCGGTTTCGTCGACGCCACCGAGTATGTGTTTCAGAACGTATTCACGGACATCGATCCCGCTAGCGGCCGGCCCAGTTACGACCCTGCGCACAAGCCGGCGACCGGCCAGGTCACGGGGTTCTGTCCGTCGCTTTGGGGCGGCAAGGACTGGCCGCCGGCAGCCTACAATCCGGGCACCGGCCTGGTCTACATTCCTGCGAACACGAACCACTGCGGCACCATCGAGGGGCTCGAGGTGGAATACGTGCCTGGCAGAGGCTACACGGGGGCCGACTCGGACCTGACCCTCGCACCCGAGGCCGAAGACCACATCGGCGAGCTGCAGGCGTGGGACATGAACCAGGGCCGAGAGGTCTGGAAGGTCGAGTTTCCGAGCCTCAATTGGGGCGGCGTCCTCACCACGGCGGGCGGGCTGGTTTTTCAGGGGGGCACGCCCGATCGGTACTTTCGGGCGTTCGACGCGCGGACCGGCGAGGAGCTTTGGAGCGAGCGACTGAGTTCGGGCGTCATGGGCGTACCGATCTCCTATGCGGTCGATGGCGTCCAATACATCGCCGTGCAGTCCGGGTGGGGTGTCGATCCGGCCAGCATGACGCGTCGGATCGACGGCGTGCGGGGCACCTACACCCAGGTTCCCGAGGGTGGTGTCTTGTGGGTGTTCGCGCTGGAGCGGTGACCTCAACCCATCACGCCGCCCGGGTGTCTCGGTTGGGGTCACTCTCGTCCTCCTCCCACCGTTCTGCATGCCGCGCACCCTTCTCGCTTCCTTCGGGATCCTCGTTGCGATCGCCACCCTCGCGACGGAACCCGCCGCGGCCCAGACTGCGATCCCTCTGGACGAATCGCCGCGTCCGACCGCTGCTGCCGCCAGGGCCACGGGCCCCGTGGACGTCGACGGCGTCCTGGACGACGCCACCTGGTCGGTGGCCCCGGTCATCGACGAATTCTGGCAACAGAAGCCCGACGCGGGCATGGCGGCGACAGAGCGCACCGAGGTCCGCATCCTCTTCGACGACGACTACCTGTACATCGGGGCCGAGCTCATGGACCAACCGGGCTACGAGCCCATCGTCCCGACGCTCCAGCGGGATCCGAACACCCGCGACGGGGACGCTTTCGGCCTCATGCTCGACCCCTTCCTCGACGGATCGTCGGTCTTCGCCTTCTTCTTCAACCCCGGCGGCGCCGTCAGGGACATGCAGACGGCCGACGATGGTCGCATCAACAACTCGGCTTGGGATGCGGCCATCGACATGCAGACCCGGGTCCACGACAGGGGGTGGACGCTGGAACTCGCCATCCCATGGTCCCAGCTCCGCTTCGACCCCGCGCAGGAAGAGCAGGTGTGGGGGCTGAACCTCCTCCGCCGCATCCGAAGGAAGAACGAGGACTCCACGTGGGCGCCCATGGATCGTCGGTGGCAGATCTACGTGAGCTCGCGTGGGGGACGGCTGACGGGGTTGGACGGCCTTCGTCCGGGACGCAACCTGCTGATCAAGCCCTTCGCCCTGGCCTCCGAGCCATCGGGGGAGCTTCAAGCCGGCGTCGATACCGAATTCGACGCGGGGCTCGACCTGAAGTACGGGATCACCCCGGGGCTGACGCTGGACCTGACGGCGAACACGGACTTCAGTCAGGTCGAGGTAGACCAGGAGCAAGTCAACCTCACCCGCTTCTCCCTCTTCTTCCCGGAGAAGCGGGAGTTCTTCCTGGAGAACGCCGGGGTGTTCCAGTTCGGTGACCAGGGCAACCGACAGACGCGGTCCGGGGCCACGGACCGGGACTTCACCCTCTTCCACTCCCGGCGCATCGGCCTCACGCCCACGGGTTCTCCGCTGCCCATTCTGGGAGGCGGACGCGTCACAGGTACGGCCGGGCCGGTCTCGCTGGGTGCTCTCAACATGCAGACCCGATCCGAGGGGTCCTTCGGCGCCGAGAACTTCACCGTTGCCCGGGTACGCGGGGAGCCTGCGCCTGGACTCAGCGTAGGCGGGATCTTCGTGAACCGCACCGAGACCGGCGGTGGGTCCGCAGAAAACCGTAGCTACGGTGTCGACGCCAACCTGCAGGCCATGAACGGCTACCTGCTCATCCAGTCGTACCTGGCAGCGACGGAAGGGACGGCGCCCGACGGGTCGACCGTCGACCGCGGGTTGGCGGGCCGGCTGTCAGCCGGGTGGAGGGACCCGTTCTGGGAGGTCTTCGCGTTGTACCGGCACTTCGAAAGCGACTTCGATCCCGGCGTCGGTTTCGTGAGGCGGCGCGGGATGCGTCACGCGTACGGCACCTTCGGCGTGCAGCCTCGGTTCAACCGGTTCGGGCTTCTCGAACTCAACCCGTACATCGAAGCCCACGTCTACACCGACTTCGACGGAGGCCTACAGACGAGGCTGAACACCGCCGGTCTGGGCTTGGACTTCCAGGACGGCGGCATGGCGAGCCTGGAGGTCACCGACCGCTTCGAGCGCGTCGACGAGTCGTTCTCGGTGCGTGGTGTCGAGGTGGCTGCCGGACGATACGACTTCGTCGAGGCTTCGGCCTCGTACACCCTGAGCGGGGCACGCGCCATCTCCGGGCGTGTGAACGTGAGCGGGGGCGAGTACTTCGGTGGAGACCGTCAGTCCATCGGCGGGTCGCTCCTCGGCCGACTCGGTTCGCAGATCCTCCTCGACCTCTCCCTGGACCACAACGAGATCGATCTGCCCGGGCAGGCGTCCACCACCGCCGACGTCTACGGCGCCAAGCTCGACGTCTTTTTCTCGACGACGCTCCTGACCAGCGCCTTCATTCAGTTCAACGAGGCCCAGGAGGAGCTCGTCACGAATCTTCGTTTCAGGTGGATCCACGCGCCTCTGTCCGATCTGTACCTCGTGCTCACCGAGCGGCGGGACACCGCGGCTGGTATGGTCTTGGATCGCTTTCTGACGGCGAAGGTGACGAGGCTCTTCTCTTTCTGACCCCAGGCTCGTGATGGCCACCGAACCCTCCCACCCCGACGGCCTGATCCGCACGCTCGGTCCGTGGGCCGCGGGCGCGTTCGTTGTCACCAACATGATCGGTTCGGGCATCTTTACGGTGCCGGCCTTCGTGCGGGTCGCGACGGGCAGCGCGATGGGGTCACTGGGCGTCTGGCTGGCGGCCGGACTCCTCGGACTCTGTGGGGCGCTCTGCTACTCGGAGCTCGCCACGCGGATGCCACGAGCTGGGGGCGAGTACCGCTTCCTAAGCGAGGGCTTCGGCCAACTCTGGGGCTTCCTGAGCGGGTGGACGTCCTTCGTGGTGGGCTTTTCAGCGGCGGTGGCGGCTTCGGCGCTCGGCGTGGCCGCCTACGTCGCGCCTCTCATCGATGGGTGGGACCCGGAGGCGCTGTTCGTCGGTGGCGTCACACAGGGCGCAGCCTCGGCTGCTGCCCTCGTTCTGGTCCTGACCCTCGTTCACTGCGTCGGCGTGCGTTGGAGTGGAGGCTTCCAGACGACGCTGGCAACGATGGTGCTTGGCGCCATCGTGCTCCTGCTGTTCGCGGGCTTTTCGAGCGGGAACGGCGAGTGGTCGGGTCTAGTGGCTGCGGCGGAGCCCGAGAGCAACGGTTGGGTGGCGCTGCTTCAGGTCACGTACGCCTACGCCGGGTGGAACGCGGCGGCGTACATCGCCGGCGAGGTGAAACACCCCCGACGGAACCTCCCCATCGCCATACTCGGGGGGACGCTGTTCGTGATTGCGGCGTACCTCCTTCTCAACGCCCTTTTCTTCTATGCGGTCCCGGAGGCGCGATGGGAGGCGGAGATCGCCATCGGGGCCGTAGCCGCCGAACGACTCTTCGGCCCGGTGGGAGCCCTGGCCGTGAGCGGCGTGATCGCGCTGGCCATGTTCGGGTCGGTCAGCGCGATGACCGCCGTCGGACCCCGCATCTACTACGCCATGGCGCGCGACGGCGTCGCCCCCAGGGTCCTGGCCCGGACCTCCGGGCATGGCGTGGCGCCGGTCGCCGCCATCGTGGCCCAGGGACTGCTGGCCGCGACGCTGGCACTCACCGGCGCGTTCTCGGCGCTCCTGATCTACATCGGTTCGTCGCTCCTGCTCTTCAACGCCCTGACCATTGCCACGCTCTTCGTCGTCCGACGGCGTGAGGTCGCCGGCGCGGGCGAGGTCTTTCGGACGCCGCTACACCCCCTCCCGGCAGTCGTCTTCATCGGCATCACCCTGGCGGCGTGGATCAATGGACTCGTGGGTGCACCGGTCCCGACGGGTGCCGCTCTGGGTACCCTGGCGCTTGGGGCGGGGATCTATGCCGTGGGACGGAGGTTTGGCTGGTTGGGGTCCCATGGGGGGATCGGTGCGGGACGTCCCCTCTAGACCGTCCCCAAGCCCCGCGCAGAAGGGAACGAAGTCAACCCTGGCGAACGGGCGCCGCTCTGCCGATCCTCCGTCCATGAAGACGCTCCGACGCATGGCACACGAGGCCCACGACCGCGGTCTCTGGCAGGTCTTCGGCATCTTCATGGGTGGTGGATGGGGATTGCTTCAGGTCCTCGACCTGTTCATCGAGCGTGGCTTCTTCCCCGATTGGGTCTTCTCCGGAGCGCTCCTTGCGCTGGTCCTGGGGCTCCCGGTGGTGCTTGCGACGGCGTGGGTGCAGGGCGGTCGGGTGGAGGAAGCGGCGAAGCCGGAATCAGGAGCCGGTGCTGTCGAGAATGCCGGTGGCGTCGACCTGGAAGACCTCTTCACCTGGAATCGGGCCATTGTCGGGGGCTTGTTGGCGTTCGCACTGCTCGGCGTCGTCACCACCGGCTACATGGTGATGCGGGTCACGGGGATCGGGGCGCCCGCGACGCTCGCGGCACAGGGCGTGTTCGAGGTCGGTGGCCGGGTCGTGCTGGCCGACTTCGAGAGCTCAGCGGGCGACGTCGCGCCGGGTGATCTCATTACCGAGGCGCTTCGGATCGATCTTGGTCAGTCGGCTGCGTTTTCGCTCGTGCCAGCGGGCGAGATCAACGAGACGCTCCAGCGCATGTTGAGGGAGCCTGGCGAGCCCATCGACGAGGAGGTCGCCCGCGAGATCGCAGTGCGCGTCGGTGCTCCCGCGGTCATTGCTGGGGAGGTGGGTCGTCTCGGCTCCGGCTTCGTGCTGACTTCTCGAGTATCAGAGGCGACTTCCGGAAACGTGCTGGCGTCGTTTCGGGTCACGTCGGACGATGAAGAAGAGCTGATCAGCGCTATCGACGATCTTTCCGCCCGCATCAGGAGCAAGGTCGGCGAATCGCTTCGCTCGGTGGCCGAGACGAAGCCGCTGAATCGCGTGACGACGACCTCTCTCGAAGCCCTCAAGAAGCTGACGGCTGCCGTCCACGGCACCCAGAGGGGCACCATGGCGCCGACGACCGCCCAGCAGCTTCTTCTCGACGCGGTCCGACTCGACTCGACCTTCGCGGCCGCCCACCGCGCCCTGGCCATCGTCATCGGTAACTACGGCGGCGACCGGGAACTGGGGTTACGCTCGGCAGAAGCCGCCTTCCGACACGGTGAGCGCCTTCCTGAGCGGGAGCGTCTGATCAATGAGGGGATCTACTACACCAACGTCGTGGGCGATCCCCGTCGGGCCATGGAGGCATACCGGAGCCTCCTGATTCTCGATTCAACGAGTGTCTCGGCGGCCATCAATCTCGCGGACCGGCACATGTACCTCGGCGAGTACGAGGAAGCGGTGCGGCTGCTGCGCTCCCACCCCTCGTGGGAGGACCAGCCGTACACCTGGAACCTCACCGCATCGCTGGTAGCGCTTCGGCGCCATGAGGAGGTAGTGGCCGTCAGGGACACCGCTGAGCGGATCCGAAGCGACGATCCATACCAGGGACCGACGACGGCCCTGGCCTACGGCATGCTCGGTCGTTCCGTGGAAGGTCGAATACTCCTGGACTCGATCCTCGTTTCGGGTGCCGAGGTACCGGGATGGGGGCATCCGGTAGCCATGTACTTGGAGGCCAACCTGGGACGTCTGGCGGAGGCAGAGCAGAGCTACTTCGCTAGCGACGACGAGTTCGCGCGCCTGGCTACGCCGTCGGATCGGCACGCCTTCGGGCTGAATCTTCCGTGGATCTGGCACTTCGTCGCCCAGGACACGGAGGGGGCACGGGCCCGTCTGGAAGCTCACCTCGAGCGGATCGATCTCGAGTCCATGACGCCGTTCAATCGGGATTATCCCGAGTTGGCTCTCGTCTATGCCCTCATGGGGGATGAAGAGATGGCCCGCGGCTTCGTCGACCGTTTCGAAGCGGAGTTGGGCGATACCGGTGGGCCACGAGCGGAGCGACGCACCGCCCTGGCCACAGCCTTTCTGCTTCTGGGCAGCGCTGACCCGGAGGCCGTGCCTTTGCTGGAGTCGACGGTCTCGACGCTGATGTGCCGCCGTTGTGGAGACTTTTTCCTCGGCCACGGCTACGACGTCGCGGGCATGCATGAGCAAGCGATCGAGGCGTACCAGAGGTATCTGGAATTCCCCTTCTACGATGGCTCGCAGTACGAACTGCTTTTCCTGGGCCCGATCGTCCACGAGCGTCTGGCAGAGCTCCACGATGCTGCGGGCAACGCATCTGAGGCGGCAGGGCTCTATCGGCGGTTCGCTGCGCTGTGGGAGTACGCCGATCCTGCGCTTCAACCGCGTGTACAGGCGGCTCGGGCCCGCGCAAGGGAACTAGACCCGCTCTAGCGACACTCCAACCCCACCGCCGCCGTCGGTAGCTCCCCCGTCGCCGAACCCATCAACGCATTGAAGAAGAGCTTGAACGTATTTCGGGGCTGCCCGCGGAAGATGGGGTCGAAGGCTAGCAGGACGACGTCTCCCTCGTCCACCGCCGCCTGAGCCACCGCCGTTCGACCGGCAAGGTATTCGTCCCCTCCCAGAGTCCACCCGCTGACGAGGTAGTCGGCCTCCGCGTAGCAGACGGGCGTACTTACGCCGGGGGCACGGCCGGCGTCGGTGCGCTCCAGCACCTGGCTTCGCGCGAAGAGCGTCACTGCATCGGGTGCGAGGCCCCAGCCAAGGGGATGGCTGTCGTCCAC
>JABDLS010000105.1 GCA_013002885.1 Gemmatimonadota bacterium
CGCGGACGTGGTCGCCACCGATGCCGGCGTACACCCGATCCACTGTGGCGCCGGCCATGAGCTCGGCCTCCTCCATGGCGTTTCGCACCGATTCGGTCATTTCGTCGATGTTCGTCACCCGATCGCCTCGAAGCCCCCCTGTCTGGGCCTGGCCCACCCCGAGGACGGTCAACCCGGGACGACGCATGTCCTCGTGGATCTCTCCAATGACGGCGCATGTCTGCGTCGTTCCGATGTCGAGTCCGGCGATGAGGTTTGCGCGCATGGGCTCAGCGGTCAGGGGTGCGGCGGACCACGACCTGGTCCGCGAATCTCAGGTCCACGACGTCCGGGATGTCGCCCGGCGTGCGACGGATGGCGTCGGTGAGTGCGGCTTCGGCCTCCCGCAGGCGGCCGAGGGACGTGCCCGGACGGACCAGAAGGGAGACGTCGGGGCTGATGAGACGTAGGCTCAGAGAGCCGTCGTCCTGCAGAGTCAGCGTCGAGATGCGACGGACCAGTTCTTCGTCGGCTCGTCTGAGGTGCTCGATCTCCGCCGCCAGTACACGGACTTCTTCCGGGAAGACCGACGCCCCCTCCGGTGGCATCCGGCTAGCCGCGATGATGGGCAGATCCAGCCCGAACCGAGTGGGGTCGATGGGCAGGCGATGTCCGGCGGCGTCCAAAGGCTCGAGGGTGGGGGTGGCGGCGAGCGCCACAGGGGTGCGCTCCTCCACGGTGACCCGAAGGCCGTTCGGCAGTCGGCGTCGCACCTCGGCGCTGAGCACGAGGGGATGCCTCTCGAGCCGCTCACGCCAAACCTCGGTGTCGCCCCACACTGAAGCGAGGCCCCCGAGGGCCAGGGCTGCCACCACGGTGTCTTCGGAGACGAACCGAGTCCCGAGCACCTCGACCTCGGTGACCTTGAAGGTCTCCATCGTCGCCAGAGCGTCGGGAAGCTCGGGACCCCAGACCAGGACCGGTCCGAAGGCGAGCGTCGCCAGGAGCACCTTGAGTTGGCTACGCATGGGCCGGCTCCCTCAGGACATCCAAAAGGGCCGGGCCCAGGCGCTCGATGGAGCCGGCGCCGAGGGTCAGGACGACGTCACCTTCCCGCACCTCGTCGGACAGGCGGGCCGGGAGGTCGTCAAGCTCAGGCACGTACACCACTGAGCTCGCTCCCGCAGCGGTAGCTGTCTCCACCAGTGTCTGACCGGAGACGCCTGGAATAGGGTCCTCGCGAGCAGGGAAAATGTCCGTGAGCCACACGGCGTCCGCCATGGCGAGGGCTTCCCCGAACTCACGTGCGAAGTCCCGGGTCCTCGAGAAGAGGTGCGGCTGGAAGACGGCGACCAGTCGCCGACCCGGGTAGCTGGTCCTGGCCGCCCGGAGGGCTGCCGCAAGCTCGGTCGGGTGGTGGCCGTAGTCGTCGACGATGACCACTCCGCGAGCTTCACCGAGGCGCTGGAATCGACGACCGATCCCCTCGAACGCAGCCAAAGCCCGAAAGACAGCATCCCACTCGGTATCCAGGGCACGGGCGGCAGCCGCCGAGGCCAGAGCATTGAGGAGGTTGTGCCGGCCGCCCATGGGGAGGGCCATCTCCCCAACGCTACGGCCCTCCTCGTGGATCCGGGCCCGACTGGTGCCGTGAACCACCCGGATGTCCGTGGCGCGGAGCATGGATCCCGCGCGGGTGCCGTACGTGTATCCGGCGGACCCTACGATGGGAAGGAGGGACGACGCGCCATGATCGTCGGCGCAGACGATGACCCTTCCCCCTCCTCGGACACCGGCCAGGAAGTCCAGGAACCCCCTACGGACGCCGTCCAGGTCGCCATAGATGTCGAGGTGGTCGGCCTCCATGTTGGTGACCACCGCCACGTCGGGCGCGAGGGTGAGGAAGGACCGGTCGTACTCGTCGGCCTCGACGACGAAGAGGTCGTCGGACCCGAAGCGCAGGTTGCCCTCCCACGCCGACACACGCCCTCCCACCAAACCGGTGGGGTCATGGTCGCCGGCAGCGAGGATCTGCGTGGTCATGGCCGTCGTCGTCGTCTTGCCGTGGGTTCCGGCGATACCCACGACGGTGCCGTGGGCAACCCATGCGCCCAACGCCTCCGAGCGTTTCAGGACAGGAAGGCCCGCTTCCCGGGCGGCAACCAGTTCCGGGTGGACGGCAGACACGGCCGCCGTGGCCACCATGGCCGACGCGCCCTCCACATGGTCGGCTGCGTGTCCGACCGAGACCGACGCGCCGAGCTTCCGGAGTCGCTGGAGGGCCACGCTGTCCTTCGCGTCGCAACCACTCACCAGTCCACCGCTCCGGAGCAGGAGCTCCGCCAGGGGATACATCCCCGCCCCCCCTATGCCCACGAAGTGGACGGGCTGCTCTGCGGCCAATGCTCGAATATCGAGGGTTGCGTTCACGCCGCCCTCCGCACCGGAAGGAATGTGGCGACGTCTTCGGC
Source organism: Gemmatimonadota bacterium (assembly GCA_013002885.1). Taxonomy (GTDB): domain Bacteria; phylum Gemmatimonadota; class Gemmatimonadetes; order Longimicrobiales; family Gaopeijiaceae; genus UBA2589. Next base: position 2,451 of record JABDLS010000105.1, read on the forward strand.
GATCTTCCGTGTCGCACCGGGGCGGGCCCGGGCCAGGGCACGGGAGCGCATCCCGGCCAGGCCGTCGGGGTCGGACGCCAGGGCCCGCACTTCGGCTGCCAGTCGTGCGGGGGTGAGCTCGGACTCGGGCAACACCCGAGCCGTCCCGGCCGCTTCCAGCGCCCGGGCGTTGAACATCTGATGGTTTTCAGCCGCCGTCGGCAGCGGAACGAGGACCGCCGGGAGTCCCTGGTTCAGGAACTCCTCGGTGGTCATGGCGCCGGCCCGACTGAGTGCCGCGTCAGCGGCGGCGAGCGCGGCGGGCATGTTGTCGAGATACGGTTCGATGTGGATCCACGCGGGGTGCTCCACGGCCGCCAGGGCCTTCTCGACGCCCTCGAAGTGCTTCGGCCCGGTCACCCAGAGGAAGTGCGCGACGTGCGGCCGTTGCTCCTCGCCCCGCTCGACTGCTTCGACGTACGCGCCGACCCCTCGATTGAGGGCGAAGGACCCCTGGCTACCTCCGGTGATCAGGATGAGGAGTACGTCGGCGGGGATTCCGAAGAGGGCACGCGCCTCGGTGGGATCCATCGTCGACGGAGGCCGCACGGGATTGCCGCTCACCAAGCAGCGGGACGCCCCGACGGGCATCCGGGCGATGGCCTCCGGATATGCGACGTGGATCCGCTGCGCGAAGCGCGTCAGGAGCTTGGTCACGGCACCGGGCCACGAGTTCTGCTCCTGGAGCACCAGTGGTATTCCCATCAGCCCGGCGACGATCCCCGCCGGCGCCCCTGCGTAGCCACCCGTCACGACCACCACCTCCGGGCGACGTTCGCGGAAGAGGCGCGAGACCCGGAGCAAGGCGGAGGCAAGACCGGTGAAGGCACGCCAACTACCGAGGGGCCGTCTCCGGTCGATGCCGTAGACCGACAGGAGGAGGTGCTCTTCACCCCGCTCCGGGAGCACACGTGCTTCCAGGCCGCGGCGAGCGCCGACGAAGAGCACGCGGACGTCGGGACGTGCCTCTCGGAGGGCATCGGCAATGGCCAGAGCTGGGTACAGGTGTCCACCGGTTCCGCCGCCGGCCACGACCACGAATGGCCCCGTCGTCTCAGGCACGGACGGCCTTCCCTCCCGGGGCGGCCCGGGCGATGGATATCAGGATGCCCAGGGCGACGAACGTGACGATGAGGTTCGACCGCCCATACGAAACGAGGGGGAGAGCGAGTCCCGTCGCCGGCGCCAGGGCGAGGCCCACGGCCATGTGGAGCGTGGCCTGCACGGCGATGAAGCTGGCGCATCCCACGGCCAGCAGCTCCCCGAAGAAGTCAGGCGCCCGACTGGCGATACGGAACCCGATGAGGACGACGATGAGGTAGAGAACGATCAGAGCCACGGCTCCCAGAAAGCCCCATTCCTCGCCGATCATCGCGAAGATGAAGTCGTTGTGGGCCTCGGGGAGGAATCCGTACTTCTGACGGCCCTCGCCGATGCCGACGCCGTTGAGTCCGCCGGAGCCGAAGGCCACCAGCGACTGCTTCACCTGATATCCCGCCCCGGATGGGTCCGAGACCTGGCCCAGGAACTGGGTCATGCGCTCCACCCGGTAGTCCACCTGGAGTTGCCAGTAGACCAGCGGCGAGAGGAGAAGGCCCAGGAAGATGAAATGACCGATGCGGGCGCCTGCCGCGAAGACGATCACCATGCCCAGCACGAGGACTACGAGAGCCGTCGAAAGGTCGGGCGCGGCGGCTACGAGTCCCACAGGCACTGCCCACACCAACAGGAAGGGACCGAGGCCTCGACGCAGGGAGCGAAAGTGCTCTGCCTTCCGCACCGCGGTGGCCGCCGTCCACACGATGATGGCGACCTTTGCGATCTCCGATGGCTGAAACCCCACACCCAGCCGTAGCCAGCGGCGTGCCCCGTTGACCTCCGGCGCAATGCCGTAGGTCCAGGGCAAGACGCACAGGAGGAGAAGGAAGCTGGAGCCCACGATCATCGGCCAGGACAGATGTTCCCACACCTTGTAGGGCACGTAGGCGGTGACGAGGAGGAGAGCGAGACCCGCCCCCGCGCCCGCAGCCTGGCGCCCCACGAAATAGTGGTCGGGCAGACCCTGGCGGATGGCGTGGACGGACGAGGCGCTGTACAGCGTCACCAGCCCGAAGGAGAGGATCAGGAGCGTGAGCCCCATGAGCGTCGCCGCCTCCCAGCCACGGCCGAGGCCGGAGTCCGGGAGCCGGACGGGGGCCGGCGGGGCGAGGTCCATGGGGCGCGCCGTCATGCCACCGCCTTGGCGAGTCCGGTGAAATGCCTGCCGCGGTGCTCGTAGCTTTCGTACATGTCGAAGCTCGAGCACGCCGGCGAAAGAAGGACGACGTCGCCCGCTACGGCGACTCGGGCCGCGCGGGCCACCACGTCTTCCATGCTGCCCTCCACCTGCCAAACGTCGGGCCCGGCCACGCGCGCGGCGTTCAACTCCCTCGCCGCCCGCTCTCCAGCGGCGCCGTAGGCCAGAACCGCTCGGACCCGTCCCTCCAACACGTCGGCGAGCGGGCCGAAGTCCTCTCCCTTGTCCTTGCCCCCGATGAGGAGCACCACCGGCCGGTCCAGGCTCATCACGGCGCTGCGGGTCGCCGCGAGGTTCGTCGCCTTGGAGTCGTTGACCCAGAGAACTCCTCTTCCTTCTGCCACCGGTTCCAGACGGTGTGGGAGTGCCCGCGCCGAGCCGAGGCCGGCGGAGATACCTCCCTCCGCGGCACCCGCCAGCCGTGCCACCAGGGCGGCACAGAGGCCGTTGAGCAGGTTGTGCTCGCCGAGGAGGGGGAAGTCCGCTACTGGCAGGAGCGGCTCGATCTCGCCCCACGGGTGCAGCGTCATCACGCCATCATCGATCAGGGCGTCGCCGGCATCGGTCCCGAAGTAGTACCGACGTCCGGGCGCGTCTCCGGCCAGGGACCTCACCGCCTCGTCCCCGGCAGGCAGCACCCATGCCGACGACTCGTCGGCGTTGTCGAAGATCCGGGCCTTGTCGGCGTAGTATGCTTCGACGCTTCCGTACCGGTCGAGATGATCCGGTGACAGGTTCGTCACCACCCCGATGTCGGGACGGAACGTCTCCACGTCGGCGAGCTGATAGGAGCTCATTTCGAGGACCACCCAATCGGGCTGGGGATCCCGGCGGGCGAGATCGGACGCCGGAGGCGCGAGCCCCCCACCCACGTTCCCACCTGCGGCCGAGTCGAAGCCCGAGGCGCGGAGGAGGTGGTCCACCAGCAGTGTGGTCGTCGTCTTCCCATTGGTCCCGGTGATGGCGATCAGTGAACCCGTGTAGAACCGTGCGGCGAGCTCGGGCTCGCTGATCCAGCGCTTCCCGCGGTCCGCGAGGAACCGGAGCACCGAAGCGTCGGGCGGGATCCCTGGACTGGTGACGATGAGGCTGGCCTCCGCCAGTCGCTCGAGGTCGTGTCCTCCGAGTTCAACGTGGATTCCGAGTGCTCGCAGATCGGCTCCACGAGCTGCAACTGCATCATCCGTGCGCGTATCCGAGACATAGACATCTCCTCCTTGTTCGACTGCTAGACGGGCAGCGGCGACGCCGCTCGCTCCGAGACCGATGACGGCCACCTTCACGCTCTGCAGATCCATCACGCTCCTTCCCGAGCTCGCATGGGCGCACCATCCTCCTTCACCGAACCTTGAGGGTGCTGAATGCGAGCATCGCGAAGAGCACGCCGACGATCCAAAAGCGGACGACGACTTTGGGCTCCGACCACCCGAGCTTCTCGAAGTGGTGGTGGATGGGAGCCATCCTGAAGACGCGTCGACCCTCTCCGAACCGACGCTTCGTGTACTTGAACCAGCCTCGCTGGACGATGACCGAGAGGGTCTCGAGGACGAACACGCCCCCGACGATGACCAGGAGGAACTCGGCCTTGAGGAGAATCGCCATGGCGCCCAGCGCTCCTCCCAGGGCGAGCGACCCGGTGTCGCCCATGAAGACTTCGGCCGGGTGCGAGTTGAACCAGAGAAAGCCGATGGCCGCGCCGGACAAAGCAAAGGCGAAGATCGTCAGCTCCCCCGCCCCGGGGAGGTGGAAGAAGCCGAGGTAACTCGACGTGTCGACCCGACCCGCGACATACGCGAAGACACCGAGGGTTGCCGCGGCTATGGCCGTGAGGCCGGCGGCCAGACCGTCGAGGCCGTCGGTGAGGTTCACCGCATTGGATGATCCCGAGATGACCACGCCGGTGAAGAGCACGAAGACCGGAGGGGCGAAGGCTGCGGCCACGTCGGCGAAGAAGGGCACAGAGGTCCACGTCGTCGGGTGTGTCGAAATCGGCTGCCAGAGGAGGAAGGCCCCTAGTGAGAGGCCGAACGTCCACTGCCCGATCATCTTGTAGCGGGCAACCAGCCCCCGGGTCTTGCCCTGGACCACCTTGAGGTAGTCGTCCAGGAGTCCGATGGCGCCCATCCAGAGAAGGGAGACCACCGCGAGGACGGTGTAGGGGTTGTCCAGCCGAGCCCACAGCAGCGTCGACACCGTCGCGGCAGTGATGATGATGAGGCCGCCCATGGTGGGCGTGCCCGACTTGGTCAGGTGTGACTCGGGGCCGACGTCCCGTACCACCTGTCCGACGTTGGCGAGCTGGAGGCGTCGGATCACCGCCGGCCCGAAGGCAAAGGCGATGATGAGCGACGTGACCACCGCCCCGGCGGTACGAAACGAGATGTAGACGAAGACGTTGAAGACGCCGAACGCGTCGGAAAGCTCGGCGACGGCGGGCATGAGGTAGTAGAGCATCAGCTCTCCTCCCCGTCGGCGGCTTCGGAACCGGCCCGGGACTCGGAACCGGCCCGGGACTCGGAGCCTTCCGGGGTCTCTGAGCCTTTCCGGGACAAGGAGCCCTCGCCGCCGAAGTCGTCCTCCAGGAGGGGCAGGATGCCCTCGAGGGCGACCCCACGAGAGGCCTTGAGGAGGACGATCTCGTCACCCTCCAGGCGGTCACTGAGGCGGGGGTACGCTTCGGACCACTCGGATCCAGTGATGAGGCGGTCGGCGTCTGAGGCTTTGTCGGCACCCCCGCCCTGCGCTGCGTCGGCGAACGCGCCCGTCGCGACCACCAGGTCCACATCGCGTCCGAGGGCGTCAGCGAGCACTTCCATGTGGAGGCTCGCCGAAGCGTCGCCCAGCTCCAGCATGCTTCCGAGGACGGCGACCTTCCGCGCGGCGACACCCTGAGCTTCCAAGACGTCCAGGGACGCCCGCACGCTCTGAGGATTGGCGTTGTAGCAGTCGACGATGAGGGTCAGGTCGCCGATACGCCGAAACTCCGTCCGGAGGGCCCGCCGCTCCGTGTTCGCGAGGCCGCGTACGGCATCCTTCGCGCCGACACCGAGGAGTTCCGCGATGGTGAGAGCGAGAAGCGCGTTGGTGACACCGTGCCGGCCAACCATCGGGGCCGTCACACGTTCGCCGCGCCAGTCGAAAGCGTACTTGCCGAAGACATCGACGTCGGGGTGGCCCGGGCGTCCCGTCTCGTCGGCCCGCTCGCTCCATCCTACCACGCGGACCCGTGAGCAGAGCTTGCGAGCCCGCTCCGGGAGTCCCGCCGGTTCATCACCGACGACACACCGACCGCCGTCGGACATGTGCCTGAGGATCTGGAGCTTCTCCTCGAAAACCCCCTCGACAGAGCCGAGCTTCTCGAGATGGCTCTCGCCGACGGTGGTGATGACCGCGATGTCCGGCCGTGCGATCTGGGCAAGCGTGGCAATCTCCCCGGGCTCGTTGGTGCCCAGCTCGAGGACCACCGCCTCGGCGTCGTCCGGAACGGTGAGGACCGTCAGCGGCATGCCGATCCGGTTGTTCAGATTCCCCTCGGTCGCATGCACACGGCGAGTCGCCGCAAGGGCAGCCGCCACCATGTCCTTGGTCGTGGTCTTGCCCGAGGAGCCCGTGATGGCCACGACCGGCGCGTCCAGAGCCTGGCGACGGTGGTACGCCAGCATGCCCAGCGCCACGAGGGTGTCATCCACCGGATAAAGCCTCACGTTCGACGGGTCCCCGGCCGCCGGATGGGAGACGACGGCGCCTCGCGCCCCGCGGGAGAGGGCGTCGGCAACGAAGTCGTGGCCGTCGAAGCGCTCACCCACGAGGGCCACGTAGAGATCGTCTTTCTGGGTGGTGCGGGAGTCGGTGGAGACGCCCGCGTACTCGATACCCTCTTCCGCATGCTCCATCCGAAGGCCGAGCGCACGGCGCACCCGGGCGTCGGTCCAGACGAAAGCGCTCATGCCGCACCCCCGCCGGAGAGCGCCTCGAGAACGATCGCCCGCTCATCGAAGGGCTGCTTCTCGGTTCCTATGACCTGGTAGGTTTCGTGTCCCTTACCAGCGAGAAGAACCGTGTCGCCGGGCCGTGCGGTGTCCAGTGCCATTCGGATGGCCTTTCTCCGGTCGGCCTCACGCAGGTACTCACGGTCTTCGATGGCTGCGGCCAGGTCGTCGATGATCGCTTCTGGGTCCTCGGTGCGGGGGTTGTCGGAGCTGAGGACCACGACGTCCGCCAGGCGGGCCGCGGTCTCCGCCATAGGCCCCCGCTTGGTCCGATCCCGATCGCCGCCGGCACCGAAGACGACGATGACGCGTCCCTTCGTGAGAGGCCGCACCGCTTGGAGAGCGCCTTCCAGGGCCGCCGGTGTGTGGGCGAAATCGATGAGAACGGAGAAGGGCCCCGACACTACCGGTTCCAGTCGGCCGGACACCGGCGGGGTCGTCCCCAGGCGCTCCGTTATCCTCTCCATACCGACACCGGCCCCCTTCGCCGTGGCTGCGGCGGCCAACGCGTTCTCCACGTTGTATCGCCCCACCAGCGGTAGGTGCACGGACCATTCCCGACCCTCCGCCAGGAGAGTGAACGACGTTCCCGTGCCTCCGAGCCGGAGGTCGGTCGCCCTCAGGTCTGCGGCGGAATCGATGCCGAAGGTGATGGCGCGACGGCTCCCCCGCTCGAGGACGTCCCACGCCGGTTCGTCGGCATTCAGGACCAGGGTGCCGTCGCCGACAACGAGGTCCACGAGATGAGCCTTTGCCTGGAGGTATCCGGCCATGTCACCGTGATAGTCCAGATGATCCTGGGTCAGGTTCGTGAAGACGGCGAGGTCGAAGCGAACGCCTTCCAGTCGGGCCTGCTCGAGGGCATGGGACGAGGCCTCGATGACCACTGCCTCGGTCCCGCCGTCGGCGAGATCGCGAAGCCACAAGGCCAACTGAACGGGTCCCGGCGTAGTCAAACCCTCCGTGCCCGGCCGGACGCCCCCGCCAGCCTCGAGGAGACCCAACGTGCCGATGACGGCGGTGGGGATCTCCGGCGAGAGAAGGTGCCGGACCAGGGAGGCCGTCGTCGTCTTTCCGTTCGTCCCGGTAACGCCCATGGTGAGCAGTTCGCGGCTGGGCGAGCCAAGAACCCGATCTGCCACCAGTGCCGCCGCCACGCGCCCGTCACGAACCACCAGCTGCGGAATGGCTGCCTCCACGGGCCGCTCCACCACCGCTGCGACGGCGCCGCGGGTGACGGCGTCGGAAACGAAGTCGTGGGCATCCAGTTCCGTGCCCTGCCAGGCGAGGAAGACGTCGCCTTCCCGGACGGTCCGGGAATCCTGAGCCACGCCGCGAACGGCGACGTCCTCCCAGCCGCGCTCCTCCGTGAGGAGGTCGGATGACTGGAGGACGTCTTTCACCGCCGCGAGAGTCACAGCGGGACTACTCATGGTGGGAAGACCCATACCGGAGTCGAACCGTGTCGCCCGGGAGGATCTGCGACCCGGCCGGCGGAACCGTGCGCACGACATCGCCGGTGCCCGACTGCTCGACTCGGAGTCCGTATCGGTGGAGGTGCCTGACAGCGATTCGGGCGGGGAGACCCGAGACGTCGGGGACTGCCACCGACCGCGACGTCGCTCCTTCCTCCCCCGTCGTTTCGGGTGCTTCGAGAGGTGGAAGCGCCGGCTCCAACGGGAGGGCCGCGAAGATCGGGGTCATGTCGGCGGGGACACGTCGCCGCGGCACGCGGCTGGACGCGAGGAGCTCGCCGAGGTTGAGCGAATTGGCGGCGAGGGCCGCCTCCATGGTCGCTCGGGTCACCGGCGCGGCGACGGCCCCTCCGTAGTACTCCCCGGAGCGCGGTCGGTCGAGTTTGACGAAGACGACCAGCTGGGGTGCATCGGCGGGGAAGTACCCGACGAATGAAGACGAGTACTCGCCCGGGAGATACCGACCGCCACTGCTGAAGCGGGCTGTACCGCTCTTTCCCGCCACCTGGAAGGAGCCCAGGCGAGCCAGCGTCCCCGTCCCATCCTCCACCACGTCCACGAGGGCCCGACCGACGGCCTCGGCGGTCCCCACGTCCAGAACACGGCGAACGACCTCGGGTTCGTACTCCTCGACCATGCTCCCGTCGGCGTCCCGAAGCTGCCGGATCAGCCGGGGGCGCATGAGTAGTCCTCCGTTGGCCAGGGCGCCGTACGCCATGGCCATCTGGAGGGGCGTCACGGCGATCTCGTAGCCGATGGCAAGGGAGGCGGGGGACTGCCCGGACCATTCCCCGGGGCGGCGAAGGGTGCCGGGCGTCTCGCCGGGAAGCTCGATGCCACTGCGCGTACCGAAGCCGAAATCCCGGAGGTTCTCGTACTGCACCCCAGGCACAAGGGCCTGGGCAGCCTTGGCGATACCCACGTTCGACGATTCCCGAAGAGCTTCGCGGATGGTCATCCGGCCCTCGGTGTGGGTATCGTTTATGAGGCGCCCGGCAACCTCCCAGCTGCCGTCCTCGGCGTCGACCGTATCACTGAGGCTGGCCAGGTCATGCTTCAGCAGCGCCGCCACTGTGAACGGCTTGAGCGTCGAGCCAGGCTCGAAGGAGGTGTTCACCGCCGACAGCGCCCCGGAGTGCCCGTTTTGGATGGACACGAGAGCCAGGACGTCTCCAGAACGCGGGTTGGTGATGATCACATCACCGCCCACCGCGTCGTGCTCTTCGATGGCCTCCACGAGCGCCGCCTGAGCGATCTCCTGCAGATCCATGTCCAGCGTCAGCACGATCTCGCCACCGGCACGAGGAGGCTCGACGGTGATCTGCTCTCCGGGGATGGGGTCGCCGACGTTGTCTCTAGCGACCACCTGCCGGCCTGGGGTGCCGGCCAGCCACTCCTCGAACTCACGCTCGACGCCGCCTCGCCCCTTCTCGTCGAGAACGACACCGAGAACGCCTCGGGCCAGGTCACCATGGGGGTAGAAGCGTTGGTAGGTCGTCTCCACATGGAGGCCGGGCACGCCACGGAGCTCCTCGCGAACCAGTGGCGGATGCGTGCCCGCCGAGTTCCAGCCGCGACCGGTGCCCGCGAGGCGGGCGGCACGGCTCTCGGATACGCCGAGCACCTCGACGAGCAGTGACGCGACACTCTCGGCGCTCTGGACCTCCCGCGGCGCGACGTGCACCAGCGCTCGCTCCCGGGTCACCGACATCGGGTTCCCCGAACGATCCCGGATGGTCCCTCGGGGGGCTGGGAGCTTCTGATCCTCTCGGTGCTGATTGCTGGCGACCTCCCGCCAGACCGACGCCTGAGCGACCTGGATCTGGGCGGCTCGCAGCGAGAGGACAAGGGCTGCCGTCAACCAGGCGGCGAGAAGGGTCCGCCGTCGCCACGGATGAGGCCGGTTGGAATCGCGACGGCGACTCATCGTGCGTCTTCCCTGGCCAGATAGACCTGCTCTTCGGCGTCCGGCGTCCGCAAGCCGAGCTCCCGCGCCGCAGGCACGATGTGGGCGCGGCTCCGGAGTACCTGGATCTCACGCTCCATCTCGACGCGTTCCGCCTGGGCGACGGCCACCTCGCGCTTCACCTCATCGAGTTCCTGAAAAACCTCCAGGGCCCGGCTCTGCCGCCAGGTGACGAATCCCAGCGAGCAGACGAGGAACGCGAACGTCACGGCAGCGCGACCCAGGAGCGTCGGGTCCATCAGGCAGCCCTCCGCCACGCGCGCAGTCGCGCGCTCCGGGCCCGCGGATTGCGCTCCACCTCGTCGTCCGAGGGGCGAAGGACCTTCCGCGTGAGCGTCTCGCCAAGCGCCTCCCCTCTGCACACGCAGGCGGGAAGCTCGGGAGGGCAAACGCACGAACGGCTCCACTCGCGGAAGGCGTTCTTCACGACCCTGTCTTCCAGCGAGTGGTATGCGATGACCACCATCACCCCGCCGGCGATCATGACATCGCGAATGGCGGGAAGCGCGGTCTCGAGGGCCTCGAGCTCCTCGTTGACCGCAATGCGGACGGCTTGGAAGATCCGAGCCTTCTCCTTGGCCGACGGCGGCCGACCGAGGGCCACCGTCAACGCAGCCACCAGGTCATCGCTGGTCTCGAGAGGCTCGGTGGCCCGACGCTTGACGATCTCTCCGGCCAGACGACGTGCTCTCGGCTCTTCGCCGTAGTTCCGAAAGACACGAGTCAACTCGTCCCGATCGGCCTGTGCCAGGAAGGTTCGCGCGTCCACGTGCCCCGCCCCCATCCGCATGTCCAACGTCACGCCGCGGCGAAAGGCGAACCCCCGCCGGTCGTCGTCGAGTTGATGGGAGCTGACGCCAAGATCCAGCAAAGCACCATCCAGGCCCCGATCTCTCACCTCGGGATCCCGGGAAGCCTCATCGAAACGGGCCTGCAGAAAGCGAACCCGTGCCCGGTGGTCGGCCAGCGTGGATCGCGCCTCGTCCAGAGCCTCGGGGTCACGGTCTACACCGAGGACTCGGCAACCAGGGCAAGCCTCGAGAATCATCCGGGTGTGCCCTCCGCCACCGAGGGTGCCGTCCAGATAGAGGCCTTCGTCACGAGGGTCGAGGAAGTCGAGGACCTCGTCGCCCATGACTGGCACGTGATAGGTAGACACCCGGGTCACCCGAAGAGCCTGTGGGCGAACTTCTGGATGTCTCCCGCCTTCGACTGCACGACCTCTCGGTAGACCCCGGGATTCCACAACTCCACGCGGTCCAGATTCCCGCTCATGAGGACGGTGCCCGAAAGGTCGGCTGCCTCCTGGAGGGCGGCAGGGACGAGGATGCGGCCCTGCTTGTCAGGAGAGACTTCGACGGCGTTGGCGATGATCAACCTGACGTTGTGCCACGCGTCGGGATCCGAGCGTCGGAACTCCAGGAGGTTGGCCTGGACTTCTTTCCACTTCTCCTCGGGGAAGAGGGTCAGGTACCGGGGTTCCCACTGCAGCAGAACGAAGCGGTCGCCATCGGCCTCCCGGCGAAACGCCGAGGGCAGGCTGACACGCCCCTTGGGGTCCATCTGATGCTCGTACTGACCGACGAAACCGTTCACGCAGTGGCCGTTGGTGGTACAGAGTGGGGAGAAGTGGGATAAGTTGGGGCATAATAGGGGCGTTTGGGTGAGGGCGTCAAGGGTCGGTTTTTAGGGAATTTTCTGGTTCCGCGGAGGAGCCACGACTCCGCATCAGGCCAGGTGCTGTCTGGCCAAACCCGAAATCCCCCAAAAACCCAATTTTTCAGAAATACGAACAAAAACCGAAGGTCCGACCGAAAGGCCTCCCGGCGTGGTGGGGAGAAGTGGCATGGATGCGGGCGCCGCCCGCTACGGAGGGGCCCTCCCCCGTTCGATGTGCCGTCGTCGCACGGGCACGAAAAAAGGCGCCGCGAGGGACGAAGGTCCCCCGCGGCGCCCGAGACGCCTGGCGGCGTCGTTCGGTCAGATCATCAGCGGCCGCGCCGGATGATCGCCTCCTGGATCTCGATGTAGGTGCTCACCGCCTCGGTGAGCTCAGCCAGGTTCAGGTTCACTGACGACGGATAGTCGCCTACCTGCTGCAGGAGCTGCGCGGCCTGTTGGAAGGCCGGCAGCGTGGCACGCGCCGTCTCGAGGGTCTGGGGCTCCTGGTCGACCATGCCCTTCCGGTAGAGGCTGAAGGCATGCCAGAAGTTGAGCTGGTGCGTCATCTCCTCGCTGAGATTCGGCAGCTGCTTGGCCGCCGTCATCCCGTCGATGGTGTACTGGAAGTTGTCCTGCTGGTAGCCGTTCTGATACGACTCGGCGAAGATCATGCGAGCGGCCTGCTCGCCACGCTGCGGATCGTTCTGCGCGGCGGCGGAGAGGACTTCGACTGCCTCTTCGAGGCGACCGGCCTGGATGAGCCAGTTCCCCTGTCGAAGGGCGGCGCTCGGGTGGTCAGGATTGATCTCCATGACACGGTCCAAGGCGGCGATGGCGTCGTCGAGACGATCGCTCCTCTGGAGGGCGTCGGCGTAGAGGACCCAGAGTCGGTCGGACTCGGGGTGGGTGTCCAGGACGCGCTCGCCCATGTCGATGGCCTGGTCCAACTCCTCGAGCTGGATGTAGGCCGAGATGACGTTGGCCAGATGGCCCACCGGCGTTTCTGCACCCTTGGCCTCGAACACCTTCTCGTACGAGGCGATCGCTTCGCGGTAGTACGCCGCCGCCTCGGGCGTCACGCTCTCACCGGCGTTCTGGTTGCCGACCGAGGCCTCCTCCTGAACCTGGATCGCAGCACGGAACGCGAAGCCTCCGTACTGCTCGTGGAGGTCGACGTTCTCGGCATCGACGTCGAGGCCGACCTGGATGAACTCCATGGCACCGACGGGATCACCGGCCTCGGCGAGCTCGTACGCGATGCGCATGCGGATCGCGGCATTGCCCGGGTTGATGTCGAGGTAACGGGAGTAGTAGTCCCGCGCCTTGTCGTCCTGCTCGGTGACGGCGGAGATGTAGCCGGCGAGCTGGAGGGCTCCCTCGTGGAAGGGATTGGCGTCGATGACAGCTTCGAGCTCACCCAGGGCTGCTGTGTAGTCCTCCATCTCGTAGAGGATCCGCGCCTTGAGGTACCGGGTGCTGAGGGCGTTGGGGTTCAGGTCCAACGACTCGTTGCAGTTCCGCAGGGCATTCTCCCACTGCTGACTCGCGAAGTAGTCGTTGCAGATGGCAGCCGAGCGGACCGTGGTGGAGTACCGCTCGAAGGCCTCGAAGATCTGCTGAGCGGCAGCCTTCTCCCCATCCCCGCTTTCCTCGGCTGGGAAGGGGTCGATCTCGAAGGACTCCGATGCCGAGACGTCCCACACGGTGGCATCGACCATGAGCTGCCGGTCGGCCGTCTCGGTGTACTGGGCGCAGATGGCTACCGGGACGTTGATCTGGGCCGCGAGCTGCCGGGCCTCGATGCAGCCGAGGTCTTCGATCTTGATGTCGAAGCGATCGACTTCGTCCTTCACCTCACCCTCTTCCAGGGCGATGTGCGTCGGCATGTTCTCGAAGAGCTTGACCAGCTCCTTCATCGCATCCTTGCCGAAACCGTCATCCGCGTCCTCATTGGGCGAGAAGTACGGAATGAGGACGCGGAAGCGTCCACCATCCTGCTGTGCCGCAAGCTCTGCGACAGGTCCGAGCAGCAGCGCTGCTGCTGCGAGTACGAGGGCATTCCTCAGCCGACCAACCATGAATCCATCTCCCTTGTGGGTTTCCCCGACATGTTACCGTCCGCTCCACGGCGGACCCGTCCGGACCGGTCCCGAACGTTCAATGACTCCTAAACCAACGAAAAGCCGGAGGTCCCCGAGTGCGGCAAGGCTCCGGCGGTACGGGGTCCGCATCGCGGATCCCGAAGTGACAAGCTTAACAATTTATCGATACATCCCTTTAGGGGTCAAATCGCCCATCACGAGAACGGTCCGTCGAAGGCCTCCAACGTGGTCCTGAGATCGTCCGGCAACCGCATCGACGTTCCTTCTTCGAAATCGTACATGACCTGAACCGTCGTTCCGCTCTGGAGTTTGTGGCCATCGACCGAGCGGACCTCGTACTCCATTTCGAAGTGCTTACGTCCCAGGCGTGAGACTCTTACGGCAACATTCACCGTTTGCGGCCAGAGGACCCGGGCGTGCCACCGGACCCGGCACTCGGCAAGGACGTATCTCAGGTCCTCCGGGTCGGCCTTCCCCACCACCTCGCTCCAGTAGGCCCACCGGGCCTCCTCGAAGTAGATGAGGGCGTCGGCGTGATGGGCGTGACCCGCTACATCGATGTCCCGGAAGCGGACGGTGACCGGGTGTAGAAAGCGGAAGGGGTCAGCGGCGTCGGTCATGGGAAGCGTGTGGTCGGTGCTCATGGTCGATGGGCAAACATGGCGGCGAACGTCTCGGACGGACAGCGTGTATCCATTGGAGTGCTTTCGACACTTCCGAGCGGCCGTGGACCGAAACGACGATGGGAACAGCATGAGAGACCGACTTCGAGCGCTGGCCATGCCTTTCACGATGGGCGCGTGTCTCGCTGCGGCTTCGAGCGCTTCGGCTCAAACGCCAACGTGTGCGTTTCGGGGTGCCCCCGACGCTCTGGCGTCTCGGGAGAGTCCCCTCGACTCGGTGGAAATACGCCTCGGTGGGGAATCGGCCAAGCTCTGCTACAGCAGGCCATCGGCCCAGGGAAGGCTCATGGTCGGGGGGCAGGATCCGTTCGGTCTACCCTGGCGCATGGGGGCGAACGAGCCCACCACCCTCCACCTCCCCTTCCCCGCCACCGTAGGCGGACTGACCCTCGAGGCCGCTTCGTACACCCTCTACGCAATCCCCCAGGACGGCTCCTGGACCATCGTCGTGAACTCCAACACCAACCGCTGGGGGATTCCCCTGAGCCCCGACGTCCGACGGTACGATGTGGGGAACTTCACGGTCACGCCCTCGACCCTCGCCGATCACGAAGAAACGCTGACGTTTCAGTTCGAAGGAAACGGGACCTCCGGTGAGCTGGTATACACCTGGGAAACGACCTCCTTCCGAATCCCCATCGCGCGCCGCTGACCGGCCTCTCCCCATGAAGAGGCGCGGGCCGGCTCCTGACCGACCCGCGCCTCGTTGGTCCCTTGGTCGGCGGTCACGACTGCCGACTGGGTCGACCTCCGCGTCCGAGCCGACGAACCGATCCCGTCAGTTCCGAGTGCGGAGCAACCGGATGGACCCGCTTCCCGTATCGATGGTGATTTCGCCCCGCCCGTCACCGATGGTGCCTCGGACGCGATCTCTCCGGACGGATCGCACCTCGACGGGGAAGTCGAGATCGATGCCGCCGCTCCCTGTTTCGATATCCACCGTCGCACCGAGCTCCGCCGGCGCACGGATGGTGATGCCGCCCGAGCCGGTGTCTGCTTCGAGGCGGTCGACATCGGTCGTGAGCTCGACGTCGATGGAACCGCTGCCGGTATCCAGCATGACGTCTCGGGAGGTGACGGACTCGAGTTCGATGGAACCGCTACCGGTGTCGATGACGACGATATCTCCTGTGAGATTGCCGCCACGGACGCTGCCTGAACCCGTATCCACACCGATCTCCCTGCCTCGGACGTCGCTGACCTCGACCCGGCCGGAGCCGGTGTCCACGTTGAGGTCACCAACGACTCCCCTCACCATGACGCTGCCCGAGCCGGTGTCGACGTCGAGTGCTCCCGCGATGTCCACCGCAGTGACCCCTCCCGATCCCGTATCGATGAGCAGGTCACCGTCGATATCTCGGGCGTCGACCTCACCCACCGCCTGATAGACGGCGAGGTTTCGCCCTGCCGGAACCTGGATGACCAGGTCGGCCCAGGCCTCCAGCCCGTTGCCGCGCCCGCGGATCTGCACCCGGTCCCCGCTCCGGCCCATACCACCATCGGAAAAGGTGCCGTCCGCCCGAACGCGCGTCGACGTATTGGATCCCCGCCCCATCTCCGGGTAGACGACTTCGTCGGCGGGGTACACGATGCGAAGCGTCGAGCGCCCCCGGACCTGACCCGTCTCGACCTGGAGCTCGGACGCGTCCCGTCCGCCCCTCGCGATCCGGACCACCACGTCGGACCCGCTGCCGGGCACGATCTCCACCGTTCCGGCAAGATTGTAGATCGCCACGTCGTTGCCCGAGATCCGCTGGACCTCCTGACCCCCCGCCGGCACGGCCACTACGACCGCCGCCGTCATCCCCATCACCCATCGCTTCATCTCAATATCCTCCAGCCTTTTGGCTACTGGTTCCACCTGTTCGGATACTCCTGCATCCGGTCGAGCCCGCGGATCAGCGGATCCGAATGGAGCCGTTGACCGTCTGCAACTCCAGCTCTGGCCCACCGTCGCCGAGGACGCCTCGGGCACTACGCTTGGAGATGCCTCCTTCGAGCAGGAAGGGGATGTCGCTCTCGAAGCTCCCGTTCAGCCAGCTGGCGTCGAGGTCGGCGTCGATGTCGTCGGGCAGATCGAGGTCGATGCTCCCGTTCACCGTGGAGAACTCGACGGCGCTCTGGAAGTCGGCTGAGCCCATGGCGGCCTCGATGGAGCCGTTGACCGTCTCCGCCTGCGCGAAGCCCGTCGTGGAGATCTCGATGTCGCCGTTCACCGACTCCGCATAGACGTCGCTTTGGAGCCCCATGGCCTCGACTTCACCGTTGACCGTTCGTCCAATGACCGTCACGCCCTCCGGCACCTCCACGCGGAAGTCCACCTGAACGTCGTTGCGGTGG
This sequence comes from Gemmatimonadota bacterium, assembly GCA_013002885.1. GTDB lineage: Bacteria > Gemmatimonadota > Gemmatimonadetes > Longimicrobiales > Gaopeijiaceae > UBA2589. The sequence goes on from JABDLS010000105.1 coordinate 19,003, forward strand.
GTATTCATGTTCCCGCTGTTGCCCGGCCCACAGCGGTTCTGCTCGCGGCCCTCGGGCGTCGGGTAGACGGCGCAAAACGTCAGGCCCTCGCCGTGCTCGACGCGCTCGATGCGTACGGTCGAGGGGTCCGAGCGGCGCGCGCGCGCCTCGGCAGTCACAACGATCTCGTCACCCTGGGCGTAGACGAAGTCGACCGAACCGTTGATCCCCTTGATCTCCACCGACTCGCCGACGGCGACGCGACCGCTCCACCGGTAGTCGGTGGCGGACTGTCCCTCCACCTGTCCGATGTCGGCATACTGATCGCCTCCGTCGAAGCCGAGGAAGGCCTCCACGGCGTGGAGTGTCTGCACGAGGCCGCCCGTCTGGATGACGAGGATCGTGCCCCCGATGGTCAAGGCCGCGATGACGACCATCACATTCTTCAGCTTCATCCCTTCCTCCTGGTTCTTGGTCGTGCCTCGTGGGGCACGCCCGTTCGTTGTCTATCGCCGCTGCAAAAGACGGATCTCTCCGTCGAATACCTGGATCTCGATACGCGCCCGCGGTTCGCCGACAGTGAAATCGAACTCCCGTCCCCCCGTGAAGCGCTGGAGCCTCACGGGGAACTCGGACTCGAAGTCACCGTCGAACGTCGAGACCTCCACACGTGCATTCACCCCCGAAGGGATGGCGATGGTGGCGTCTCCGTCGTGGACGAAGAAACCGTAGTCGCCACCATCGTCGATCGTGCCGGTGAAATCGATGTCCCCGTCCTGGGTTTCGGCTCTGACCGACGTCGACACGACGTCGGCGAGGACGATGTCGCCATCGCCACTGTGCACATCGACCGGTCCACGAACGTCTCTGAGGGTCACGTCGTCGGACTGGGACGAAGCCGTCACACCCCCCAGGGCACCGATGACGTGGATCTCTCCCTCGATGGTGCGGACGGACACCGGCCCGCCCGGATTCTCGATCCGGACGTTCCCGCTCACGTTGTTCACGTCGATCCGACCGTTCACGCCTTCCACCACCAGATCCAGGGAGCGACCGCGGACCTGCAGATCCACGGACGCGGGAAGCCGAATGTACGCGTCGACCGAGCGGCTACGCCGCTTCCGATCGTCGGTTGACACACGCACGGTTGAACCCGAACGGCGTACACTGATTCCCGAGCCTTCATCGTCGGTCCGAACCTCCATCTCCTGGCGTCCCCACGTCTCTACGGAAACGTCGCCTGCCAGGTTTTCGAGGACGACACGGTCGCCGGCCCGGATCTGGACCACGGTGTCTGCGACCGCCCAAGGCGCGGGCCCATGGCTGCTCGCGGTGAGCAGGAGGATCAGAGCGACGGAGGTCATCCGGCGCTCTCCGCCACGCGAGTCGCGTCACGGAGGTACTCGATCTTCCGTTCATAGACGCGGTGGAGGTGCTCGACCAGGAAGTCGTTTTCCGGATCCTGTGCAAGGGCCCGCCGCGAATCGTCGATGGCCTGCTCGATGATGCCGAGATTCCGTTCGAGGACCCGTACCGTGTTGGGATCGAGGTCGGCGCGTGCGTCCAAAACCGCTGCTTCCAACGACGCGAGTTCCCCGGCCAGGTCAGCCGGTGGTCCGACGATCTGGCTCGTGGGCATGATCACACCACCCGGGACGGGGTCGACAGCGGCCTGCTCGGGAGCAGAGACTCCCCGCAGGCTCCATGTCACGAACGACGTCGCTGCGACGAGGGCCAGCGACGCGGCCGCCAGCTGCCGGGAAGAGAGCACGAAACGTCGCGGAGCGAGAGCTTCCTCCAGGTCGCGACCACGGGTCGGGCCGTGGTTCCGGCGCTGTCCAGCCGTGGGCAGCTCGATGACCTGGGCTCCGGCGGTCTTCGGCGCCACCGGCGCCTCGATGGTGGCGGCGATACCTCCCCAGAGGTCTCTCGACGGCTCGACAGGTCCGAGCTCGGCAGCCCGGGAGGCGACGGCGCGGAGTTCTTCGAGCGTCCTGCGGCATGCGCCGCATCCGCTGAGGTGGTCCTCCACCTCGGTGTGTTCGGCGGATCCGAGCGCTCCATCCATGAAGTCGGACAGACGATCGGTCCAGTCGGTGTGTTCGGTCGCGAATCTATTCATCGTTCTTCAATCCAGATGTTTCCGCATGAGCATCCTGGCGCGATGTAGCTGGGACTTGGACGTCCCCACCGACACTCCGAGGCTTTCGGCGATCTCGTCGTGGCTGTAGCCCTCGACGTCATAGAGGACGAAGACGTCGCGTGCGCGCTCGGGTAGCTCGCCGATGGCCTTTTCCAGGTCCATGGCATGGCCGGACGAGCGCCGGACCGGGGCTGCCAATCGGTTCAGGATCCCTTCCCCGTGCGCCCGATGGGACTGGCGACGACGAAGTGTCTCCCGACGGCTGAGAACGTGATTGATGGCCAGGCGGTGCAGCCATGTCCCGAACTTCGAGTCCCCTTTGAAGGTCCCGAGCTTGTTCCAGGCACGGATGAATACCTCCTGCGTCAGATCTTCAGCTACGTCGTCACCCGTCATGCGGATGCACAGCGCATGAATCCGCCCTACGTGCTCGCGATACAGCCGCTCGAACGCCGCGTGATCCCCGTCCGCCGCCCGGCGGACGTCAGCCTGCTCGAAGTGCTCTGGCACCCGTTGTCCCAAGTTGCCTCTGGTTTCGATGCGTTTCCCTTTGGTACACTGCTTTGGACGGCACCGGAGTCCATCGGGTTGGAATCTCCGGACTCTCAATCTCAACCTCCAACAGGGTCCACACCACATGCGAGAGCTCCCAGACGGGATGACCGATCCGTTCGCCCTCGAGGGCGAGGTGGAGATCGTCGCCCATCGCGGGTTCAGCGCCGCGGCCCCCGAGAACACCCTGTCCGCGCTGGTAGCCGGGGTGGAAGCCGGAGCCGACGCCGTCGAGTTCGACCTCCACACCGCCGCCGACGGCACCGCGGTTCTCCTCCACGACGAGACCCTCCGACGGACGACGAATGGTCGCGGACGGGTCACCGACTACTCTGCCAGCGAACTGGGGGCGCTGGACGCGGGAAGCTGGTTCGCCTCCGACTTCGCCGGCGAGCCGGTTCCCATGCTCTCGACAGCTCTGGCCACCCTGTCGGAGTCCAACGTGCGCATCTACGCCGAGGTGAAAGGTGTGCGCCGCGCCGACGACGTCCCGGGAATCGTCGACGATGTCCACGAAGCCGGCGTTGCAGCCCGCACCGTCTACATATCGATGACGTGGGAGCTTCTCGCTGCCGTCCGGGAAGCCGACCCCGAGGCCCTCGTCGGCTACATCGTGGACAAGCGAAGGCGTGCCGACGACGCTCTGGGTCTGGCGTCGGGCGACCCCAGGGCACTCCTGGACTTCGATGCCCGCATCCTCCTCCGCGACCAGAGCTGGGCCGAGCGTGCAACCCGGGCCGGCATCCCGCTGGCCTGCTGGACGGTCGATTCGCCCCACGACGCCGAGGCCCTGGTGTCGATGGGCGTCCCACGCATCACCACGAACCGCGTCGGCCGGTTGGTCGCGTGGCGCAACGGGCGGGGCCGTCCGCGCTAGATCAAGCGTAAGGCCTCGGCGGTCTGGCCGGCCGGGGGCTCTCGGGAACGTGTGGCTACGCCGGGTCGTGGGACCCGCCGTCCATGGAGCCATCCTCAGCCGCCGGCTTGTCCCTCGGGGGGCCCTCTCTGGGTACACGTAGGATGAACTCGCTCCCCTTTCCTTCCTCCGTCGAAACCGTCGCTTCGCCGCCATGGGCGTCTGCCACGCCTCGTACGATGGTGAGCCCGAGTCCCGCGGCTCCCCGGTCCGTGCCTGCCGTCTGGGAAAAGCGATCGAACAGCGTATCGATGAGCGCCGATTGGACACCCGGTCCCGTGTCGGCTACGGACAGCACCACGTCCTCCCCGTCGTCTCGCGCCGACAGGGTGATACGCCCTCCTGCAGGTGTGACCCGAACGGCATTGTCCAGAAGATTCGAAAGGGCCTGGAGGATACGATCGGCGTCGATACGGGCCTCGGTGTCGCCCTGGGGATCCCGCAGCTCCAGGCGAACGCCTTTGGATCGGGCCTGATCGTGGAAGAGCTCGTACGCCTCCTCGAGGATGGGCTGCAACTCCTCTCGTGAGAGGCGGACCACGAGGGCATGGGCCTCGATGCGAGAGACGTCGAGGAGGTCCTCGATGAGCCGCTGCATTCTCTTGCCCGAACGATGGATGATCTCGGCCTGGCGCTGTCGCTGTTCCTCGTCCAGCGGGAGGTCGATGAGCAGCTCGGCAGCGGCGAGGGCAACACCCAGAGGATTTCGCAGATCGTGGGAGACGATTGACACGACGTCTTCACGCTGCTTGACGGCCCGTCGAAGTTCCTCCTGCCGCTTGAGGGTCTCCGTCATGTCCGTGAACGTGAGCACGGCGCCTCGAAGCTCCACGCCGTCCACCATGGGACGCAGCGACCAGCGGGCGGGAAACGGGAGCCCCCTGCGACGCCATATCAATGCGTCGTCCGGAGACTCGACAGAGCGGCCCTCGGTGATGGCCCGGATGAGTTCCGACTCCTCCCGCGGCCAGGGCCGACCGTCCTGGCGCGTGTGGAAGAGGGTCGCGTGGACGTCCCTACCGAGTATCTCGCCCTGGGTAAATCCGACCAGTTGTTCACCAGCCCGGTTGAGGGAGATACAGCGCCCCCCCAGGTCGATGCCCAGTACGCCGTCGCCGGTCGCCTCCAGGAGGGCGTCGACCTCGCGGCGAGCGCGTACGGCTTCCTGCCGGCGAAGCTCCCGGTCGAGGGTGAGGTCACGGTAGCGGTAGGCCACCCTCCCGACGATGAGCGTGGCGAAGAACGCCAGCCCGGCAAGAACCCGAGTGAGTCTCGTCTGGAGCGTGAGCTGATCTTCCATACGCAGACGAGCCCGATCGACCTCCGACACGATGGCGCCGTCGAGTTCCCGAGCAGCAAGCTGAACCTCATCGTACAGCTCATAGACCTCGTCCCGATGGGCGGGGTCGAGGCGCGGCTCGAGCGTCACCTCCGGGGGAGGGTTGAACATGAACTCGTTGAGGAAACGCCAGTCGGTGGACGCGAAGCTCAATCTGCGGAATCGCTCGACGGCACAGACGTCCTGAGCGCAGTCGCGCTCCTCCCCCCCGCTGAGCCCGTCCTGGGTTAGCTCGTCTACCTGTCGCGCCAACTCGCGAAGCTCTTCCAGGACTGCCTCTTCGTCCGCGATGGCCCCGTTGTACTCGAGGCGCAAGGCCTCTTCGCCCGATACCAGATAGCGCTCGACACGGGCCATCTGGCGAGCCTTGAGCAGACGCAACTCGGAACTCAGGCGTGCGGCGGGCTCGAGGACCTCGGTGATCCGTGTCTGGATCTCGGCCACACGCTGGCCGAAGTACGCCGGCACGACCACGAGAGCGGCGAGGGCGACCACAACGAACCCGAGGGCCCAGAGGCCTCGAGCCCAGGGGGCCCGCGTCGCCTTGTCAGCCATGGTGCGCGTCCGTGACGCTACTCCTCGAAGTCGAGGTCGCCCTCACCTTCATCGAAGGTATCCTCGAGCAGGCGGAAGCTCTCGTTGAGCTCCTGGTCGGTTTCGGTGCCGAAGATCCTGCCGGCAATGTACTCACCGAGGACCGGGCCCTGCTTGAAGGACTCGGCCTGCCCTCCCCCCGCCAGCCAGACGTTGTCCAGGTCGGGGTGGGTATCGATGAGGAAGTTTCGGCTTACGGTAGAGCAATAGTGACAGGCACGCGTCTCGTTGATGATCCCCTGGGCCAGCGCCGGGAAGAAATCGGCCAGGATCTCCCGCGGCCGCGCGTGACGATCTTCGGGAACCCACCTCTGACTGGTGTCGGGATCGTTGCCTCGGTCCCCACCCGTACGGATGCGGAAGCCACGGTTGTCACCGGGTAGGGCGGGCCAGCCCGTGCAACCCGGAACACCATAGCTCGGGCAGTTGGGCCACTCGTAGGCGTGGTCGCCAGGCGGGGTCGCGAAGTAGTAGACGTGTCCGATCGCGTTGGCCGAGTAGCGATTGCCCAGGAGCTCCGGGAGGAAGTGGTGGAACCACGCCCCCGTCGCGTACAGGAAGAGACCAGCCTCGAGACGGTCGCCGTTGTCGAGGTGGACATTCCGGAGGGTCCGACCCTCGGTGTCACCGTGGGCCGCCTTCGCGATGCGGATCTCACCGCCCTCCTGCTGGAAGACCCGAGCCACCGACTCGATGGCCCGGCGGGCACGGACAACCCCCGCCGACGGCTCATACATGGCGTACTCCATGCCCGGCGTGTGGATCTGTGGCCACCGGTAACGCACTTCGTCCGGAGTCAGGAGCTCGTACTCGTGTCCGAGCGTGTCCCAGTTTTCCATGGAGTTCTCCATGGAAAAGTCCAGCTCGTCACGCATGATGAGGTCACCGGTCTCGTAGAAGAGGCGCGGCAGAAGTGAATCGGTGTGCTGTTGGTCCCACTCCTTCCACTTCTGCATCGAGCGGATGGCCCACTCGGCCCATTGCAGGCCCGTCTCCCTTCCCCCGTAGCTGCTACGGACACCCCGCGTTTCTCCCCCCGAAGCCGACTTGGAGTTGCCGGGACCGTACTGGTCGAGGAGGACGACGTTCATGCCTCCGCGCTGGAGGTTCAGGGCGGTCCATGCCCCGAAGTTCCCGGCCCCCACCACCACCACGTCGGGCACCTGTCCGCTCCGCACGAACGGCGCTCCGATTCCCTCCTTCGTGTCCGGCTCCTTCGCGTCCGGCACCTCGGAGGCGCCCACCCCCCGTCCGGTGACGGCGAGGCCAGCTCCTGCCGCAGCCGTCCTGAGGAAATCGCGTCGATCCAGGGCCACGCCTACTCGCCCCGGATGGAGGCCAGGCTTATACCGTCGAGAACCGCGCGGTCCGCGGGGAGCTCAGATGCCCCCGGCTCGAATCCGTTCATCCTCATGATGTACGTCACCACGGCGACGGCTTCATCGGGCGTGAGGCTACCCGGCGCCGTCTCGGGCATCGAGCTCTGGATGAGATTGTACAGATTGCCCGCCGATCGGCGACTCCACTTGAATTTGAACTGGGAGTCGGAGAACTCGCTCGAGTAGTGGCACTCGGTGCACTGGGCCCGGAACAGGTCCCGACCGAGATCCGCCTGATCATCGGTGAACGTCGCCGAAGCCATCACAGCCGGCACGGGATCGGCGGCAGGGGCCGGCGGCGCCTCGGCGGTGGCCTCAGCGGCGGGTGCCGGCATGGAATCGGGTCCTCCCGACGACGCGCAGGCCGCCAGGAACGTGCCGAGAAGGGCGAAGATGGGCTTGCTCTTGGGAGTCATGGGCTCTTCAAGGGGGGTTCGGGTCGCAAGGAAGAAAGCCGGTGGTGACGGGTCCGGCAAGCGGTCTACGCTACAGCGAGAGGGCACGGCCTCACGCTAGGTAACGCACTCAAATCTTGAGATAGATGCGTCGTCGATGAAGGACCCACATGATCCCGAGCCAGAAGAGAACGTATGTGAGTGCGAACGCCAGGGAGCCGGGGTAGTCGCCCGCCCAGCTCCGGAAGCCCCTCTCATAGATCCAGCCGTACAGCGAGGTTCCCTCGTCCATCCGGATCCTGGCCATGGTCTTCGTCACCATCCCCGAAGCCACGAAGACCAGGATGGCATTGCGGCCGTACACGACCATCCACTCCTGCCATGCTCCACGAAGCCGCCGCACGTCGATGAACCAGTAGAGGAAGCCGAGTGAGATGAGGGCGGTGCCAGCGGTGAACACCACGTAGGAGCTGGTCCAGAGATTCTTGTTGATGGGAAAGACAAGACCCCACGCCAGGCCGACAACCGTCCCGGTCAGACCCGCCGTCACGAGAGCGCGAGTCTTCTCCGGCGGACCGGCTTCGCCCCGCAGCCACTCACCGGTGAAGATGCCAAGGAGAGCCGTCGCGATGGCGGGGAGTGTCGACAGAAGCCCCTCGGGGTCCCATGTACCTTGCCAGAGGTGGCCGTCGAGGAGGGCACGATCCAGCCACGAGGCCAGGTTACCGTCGGGACTCAGATCCCCTGCGCCGAAGCCCGGCACGGGCACCAGCATCATCATGGCCCAGTAGCCGAGGAGGAGGACGATCGACAGAGCTACCCGGGCACGGAGACCCAGGTATACGTACGCCGTCGCGGCGAAGAAGTACACGAGGCCGATGCGCTGGAGCACACCGTAATAGCGCATCGTGGTCACGTCGAAGTCGGGAACGGCCCGCATGGCCAGCCCGAGGAGGACGAGGACGGCCGACCTGCGAGCGATATGGCGGACCAGGTCACCGCGGTGCGCGCCCTCGGCCAGACGGCGGGCGAAGGAGTACGGGACCGCGACGCCGAGGATGAAAAGGAAGTAGGGGAAGATGAGATCAGTGGGCGTCCACCCGTGCCAAGCGGCATGCCCCAACGGCGGATAGACGTAACTCCAACTCCCCGGATTGTTGACGAGGATCATGCCGGCGATGGTGACCCCCCGGAAGGCATCCAGGGAGTGGACGCGACCGGCTCCCACAGCCGCGTCGTCGGCAGTTCCAGCGCCCTTCATTCGGCTCCCTTCGATGAAGGGCCGGCTCGAACCGAGCGGCTACTGGCCGCCGCCGGGCGGGTGCCTTCCCTCAAGCGAGCGTCCGCGGCCTCCCGATCGGCGGGCGTGTTCACGTTCACCGACGCGGCGTCCCCGCCGATCTCCACGGTAACGCCGGCCACCTCGGAGAACAGATCCCTCGCTGCCGACCGACCCTGGTCCAGGAGGCGCCCGGCGATGGGAAGGCACGGAAGCGAATACACGGCGCACAGCGGTTCGTACGGTGGATCCCCCTTTCGAGCTGCGGCTACCGCCAGCGTTCCGGCGTCTGCGCCGTCATAGGCGCTCACGAGTTGCGCCACTGCGAGCGGCCCGACGAAAGGCATGTCGGCGGCGAGGACGACGACCGCGTCAGGCCGACGGCCCGCTCCCGCTGCCCCGGTGGCTCGACCGTCGGACGCCTGCTTCGCCAGTGCCGACAGCGCCGCTTCGATGCCCGCGAGTGGGCCTCGTCCAGGCCGAAGGTCGGGGATCACCCGCCAGGGACCCCCGGGCGTACCCGCTCGGGACGATACGACCACGACCTCATCGCAGGGGCCCCCGAGTGCCTCCACGGCTCGTTCGAGCATCGGGACACCACCGACCTCCGCAGCCGTCTTGTCTGCACCGAAGCGACGTGCCTCACCTCCGGCGAGCACAGCGCCAACCAGGCGGAAGCTCCGCGCACCGGCTGGCCGCTTGCCAGGGAGCGTCGTCACCCGATGCGCTCCTCGCCGGTATAGACGTTGAAGCCTCCGTCCCGGGCGAATCCCACCAGAGTCTGGCCGAAGGTCCGCGCCAGATCCACGGCCAGGCTCGAGGGCGCCCCGACCGCCACAAGGACGGGAATCCCGGCGGCAACGGCCTTCTGGACGAGCTCGAACGACGCGCGCCCACTCACCACCAGGACGCTGTCGACAGCCGGGAGAGCCCTCTGAAGGAAGAGGCGACCGACGGCCTTGTCCACGGCATTGTGCCGACCCACGTCCTCCATCACGACGGCGGGCGTCCCGACCTGGTCGAAGACACCCGCCGCGTGGAGCCCCCCGGTCCGCGCGAATACAGACTGCCTCTCGCGTAGCCGGGCCGGAAGCTCGGCAATGGTATGGGCTTCGATGGTGGGCCCGGCCCCTAGTGGAGCACAGCCGATGGCGCCGACGGCCTCCAGGGAAGCCTTGCCGCAGACGCCACAACTCGACGTGGTGTAGAAGTTCCGTCGGAGAGCTTCCACGTCGACACCGATGCCCGGGGCCAGCCGCACCTCGACGACGTTGTACTCCTGCTCCTCGGGACCGCTGCAGTACGTGAGATCCACGACGTCTTGGGCGAAGCGGACGATCCCTTCGCCGTGAAGGAAACCGGCAGCGAGCTCGAAGTCGGCACCGGGCGTCCGCATGGTGACGGCGAGAGACTCTACACGACGGGCGTCCTCCTCGACCCACGACACCCGGATCTCGAAGGGCTCTTCGACGGCGAGGGTGTCCTTCTCCGTGCTTTGGGAGGTCGAAGCGTCGTCACCTTCCCCTGCCCGCACGCGGGTCACGCGAGCGCCGCGAGTGGCGCCGCGCTGGCCGATCATGGCGTAGCGTGGCCGCGTTCCACCCGGACGACGGCGGTGAAGTCGGGAATACCGCACTGGGGCTCCACCACGTCGCGGCGGATGAGCGGATTCGCCTCGGGCCAGAACACCTGGAGGTTGCGCTCCTTCATGTCCGACGGCCGGCAGGTTCCACGGTATGTTCCCACGTCCGAGACGAGGGTCACCGGGTCGCCCTCAGACAGGCCGAGGCGCTCGGCGTCGGCCGGGGCCATGAAGACGTGGTCCCGCACGCCACCGGTGAGCGGGTCGCGCTCCGCCTGGATCATGGAGTTGAACTGCTTGCCCCGGCGTGTGCTCAGGTGGAAGTGCCCCTCGGGGATATCGAGCTCCGGCGGGGCCACCGGATGGAAGTGGGCCCTGCCGTCGGGGAGAGCCGTGCGCCCATCGGCACACAGGCGGGGACCACCCCACTGTACGGCGTCGCCGGCGGCCTGGAGGTCCTGGATACCGTCGTAGAAGGGAACGGCACGAGCGATGTCTTCACGTATGGCTCGGGCGCTCTCCATTCCGATTCCCCCACGCGCCCCCGCGGGATCGACGCGGTGGGCCAGGTCAACGAAGACCTCCCACTCGGACCGGGCCTCGGCGATGCGCGGCCCCGGGATCTCAGGCGAGAAATAGATCCTGCGCTCCGTGGCGGTCTCGGTTCCGCCTCCGGGCTGCTCGTACCGGGTTGTGGCCGGAAGGAGCAGGACGGTGTCGTGCGGCTCGACGAACATCTGGTGCGCCAGGACGATGTCCTGATGGACCCGGAAGGGTACCCGCTCGAGGGCCTCCCGGCAGTAGGCGGGGTCGGGAAGCGTACCGAGGTAGTCGCCACCGATGGCCCACAGCAGGTCCATCTCACCACGGTGGGCGGCGTGTACGACTTCGACGGCAGAAAGACCACGCCACGAGGGGACGTCAAAGCCCCACAGTTCGGCCATCTCCTCGGCACCGTCCCCTCCCACCGCCCGACCTCCCGGAAACGACCAAGGCACGGCACCGACCTCCGCTCCACCCTGGACGCCGCTGTGACCGCGAATGGGCATGAGCCCGCATTTCTCGCGACCGAGATAGCCTCGGGCCAGCCCCAGATTCACGATGGCCTGGACGTTGTCCACACCGAATCGGTGCTGGGTAATGCCCATGCTCCAGACGAAGACGGCGTTCCTGGCGGCCGCGACCAGATCTGCGAAGCGTCCCATCTCGTCTCTGGACACGCCACTGAAGCGCTCCAGATCTTCCCACGACTGAGCCGTCAGGTCAGAGGCCAGCGCATCGAAGCCCGCGGTTCGCTCGCGGATGAAGTCGTGGTCCAGGGCGTCCCTTTCGACGAGGTGCTTCAAGACGCCGTTGAAGAACGCGACGTCCCCACCCTGGTGCACCTGGAAGAAGTCGTCGGTGAGCTTCGAGCCGAAAAGGGCCGAGTCCACGATGGAGGGAATCCAGTACTTCTCCATCGCTGGCTCCCGGAAGGAGTTCACCATCGCGATACGGGTCCCCTCCTCCTTGGCCCGGTACATGTATTTCGTCGCCACCGGCTGGTTGTTGGCGACGTGGGACCCGATGAAGACCAGGAGATCCGTCCCGATCCAGTCGGAGTAGGAACACGTGGATGCGGCGTAGCCGATGGAACGCTTCAACGCGGTGGTGCTGGGTGCGTGACAGATCCGGGCCGAGTTGTCGACGTTGTTGGTGCCCAGGAAGCGGGCGACCTTCTGCGTCGCGTAGTAGACCTCGTTGGTGATGCCTCTCGACGTCAGATAGATGGCCCACCGCTGGGGATCGATGGTCCGCAGTCTCTCAGCCAGCAGATCCAGGGCCCCGTCCCACGAGATCCGGGAGAACCTCTTGTCTCCCCGCCTGCGGACCATGGGATGGGGGATCCGCCCCAGCTCCCTCAGCTCCTGTCCCGAAAGGCGCTCCAGGTCGGAGACGTGGTCGAGTACCGCCGGGTCGAGGGCGCCCATCGTGTTCAGCCGGAGTAGTTCCAGCCGGATGGTGCACAGGTGTACCCCATCGAGTGTGAAGTCCCGGATGCCCGTGGTTCCCAGGGCACATCCGTCGCAGACACCCTCCTTGAGAATCCGCGTAGCGTACTCGACCTGGTCACGGTTCTCCCACCAGATCCTCGCCATGTCGCGGAAGTGCTTCGGCTTCTCGTGGCCGAGTCCGAACGGAACGGGGGAAACCCACATCCCCGGGTTGAAGCCGAATTCCATGGATCAGAAGAGGAGCAGGAGGAAGGTCTGGAGGAAGACGTAGGTCCCGCCGGCGACGAGAACGGTGAGGAAGGTCTTGAAGTTGCCTATGTCCAGGGCCTGCCGGATGCCGACGAAAGCAGCCACGAGGACCCAGAGAGAGACGACCAGAGAGGCGATCCACCCGAAGAAGGGTACGATGACGAGGAGGTATAGAACGCCCGGAGCCTGCGCGAAGCCGAGCGTCCGGAGCACCTCGCCCCATGTCGCCTCACCCTGGAAGACCTTCTCACCCACCAGATAGGTGATGCCGGCGAAGATCGCCCACGAGGCCAACGCCGCCAGCCCTGCAGACGCTGCGGCGACGATGCCTCCGCCAGACCCGCCAATGGCCTGGCAGGCAGCCATCAGGATGACCACGGTCGCCGCCTGTCCGGTAGCGGTCTCGTCGTGCTCCACCTCCTCGAAGGTCTCGATGTCGAGAAAGGCCGCACCGGTCATTCGTTGCACCAATCCGCGGGACTGGGTCATCGCTCCTCCTCGGTAGGCATGTCGCCCATGGGTCCAACGGTCATCGTGGTAGCGTCTCCGGCAGGTCGGCGACGATGTAGGCCATCACGGCCATGGTCGCGACGCAGAGCGCAACTTCGTCGGGATCGAGCTTGTCGATGGTGTCGGCGTCGGTGTGGTGGTACCAGAAATAGCGGGTCCCGTCGACGCTCAGCCCCATCCCGGGCACACCCGTCGCCATGAGTGGGGCGATATCCGCGCCTCCCCCACCGCGGGTGACCGTTCCAGCCTCGATACCCTCCAGGAGCGTCCCGATCTCGCGGACGATCTCGAACGCGGCATCGGAGCCAGTGAAGCCGAAGCCGCTTGGCTTGAAGACGCCGCCGTCGGACTCCATGGCCAGAACGTGGTATTCGTCGGCGTGGGTCTCGGCGTAGTCAGGTCCGCCCGGGCCGCCGTTCTCCTCACTGGTCCACCCGACGACGCGGACCGTGCGACGCGGCTGGAGACCCAACTCCTTCATGAGGCGCACCGCCTCCCAGGCGGCGACGACGCCTCCGGCATCGTCCATGGCCCCCTGCCCCACGTCCCAGGAATCGATGTGCCCACCCAGTACGACGACTTCGTCGGGGAACTCGGTGCCGACAATCTCCGCCATTACGTTACGTGATAGGGCGTCGGGCTGTGTCTTGGCTTCCATCTTCAGCAGGAGTTCCGGCCGCTGCCCCCGATCCTGCATCCGGTGCAGCATCATCGCGTCCTCCACGGTGATGGCCGCGTGGGGAATCCGGGGCACGCCCTCCTCATACGAACTATTGCCCGTGTGGGGCGTTTGCTGGGAGTAAGGCGTCACCGACCGAATGATGCTCGCAGCGGCTCCGACCTTCGCGGCTTCTATGGCGCCTCGGCTACGGTACTGGACGGTCTGGCCGTACGTTGTGAAAGGAACGTCGAAGAGGACGATCCGCCCGTGGGCCTCGTCAGCCCGCTCCGCGAGTTCTGCAAAGGACTCCACCACCAGCACCTCCGCCCGAATTCCTCCGTCCGGGGTGGCGACGCTGCCTCCGAGGCCCAGCATGGGCATCTCCCGCGGCCAGGGCAGGATCATCTCCAGGCTTTCCTGGCCTCGGACCCAATGGGGCACCAGGACCGGATCGCCACGGGGGTTGTCGAGGCCGTCAGCCTCCATCTCCACCAGCATCCAGTCGATGGCCCGCTCCAGAGCCGCCGATCCCGAAACGCGAGGACCGAACCGGTCCACCAGCTCGGTGAGACGTTCATAGGCAAAGTGGTTGTCCGTCGCCGCCTGGATGAGGCGCTCGGCCACGTCGCGGTATTCGTCGGCGACGGACTGGGCCTGGACGGATGTGGCCGCAACGCCGAGGGCCAGGGCCAGGATCGCTGGGAGCGCCGCCAAGGTGAGCGGCCCGCGTGCGGCGCGGCCGTCGAGGAAGGGGTAACGGGGTGCAGGCATGAAGACGGGCTCGGAGAGGTGGATCAGTCTAGGTCGTCGAAGTACGGCGCGATGGCGGCCTGCGGCGGGGGCGTCGTCACGAGACTGACACCCACGAAGAGCAGACCGGACACCAGGAAGCCGCAAAGTACGGGCTCGATGTCGGGTGTGCCCACCACTTCCCACGCGAACGTGGCGGCAACGCCACCTACCATCGCTGCCGCGGCCCCCTCCTGGGTGGCTCGTCGCCAGAGGATCCCCCCCACGACGGGGAGTACGAAGGCGGCAGCCATGAGGGCCGTGAAGAGGAGGACGATGAACTGGACGAGCTCTCCTTCTCCGATCCCACTCACCAACAGGGCCACAGGCATGGAGCCCACGATGACGATTCCCAGCCGATCCACCCACTTGCGGCGTTCGGGGGAGACGTCCGGGTCGATGAGGTTCTGGTAGATGTCCACGGAAAGGGCCGAGCCGGCGACGATGAGGAGGGAATCGACGGTGGACATCATCGCCGCGGTGATGGCCGCGAGCATGACGGCCCCGAGGGTGGCCGGGAGGACCGCCGACGCCACCATGGGCATGGCCAGGTCACCGGTGGGCAGCGTGGGGAAGAGCACGATGGCCGCCAGCGCCAGGACGAAGACCAGGAGATTGATGGCGAGGATCATGATGATGGCGAAGAGCACGCCCCGGCGGATCGTCCTCATGTCCTTCATGGCGTAAAGCCGGATGAGCTTCTCGGGAGTGGCGATCCCCCCGAGAAAGAAGGAGAGGGCCATCGTCAGGAGGAGTACTTCGGGCACGGCATCGAAGGTGAACACGAGCGGGCTGGCCGACTCGGCGAGGACGAGTAGCCCAT
The DNA here is from genome assembly GCA_013002885.1 of Gemmatimonadota bacterium. Classification (GTDB taxonomy): domain Bacteria; phylum Gemmatimonadota; class Gemmatimonadetes; order Longimicrobiales; family Gaopeijiaceae; genus UBA2589. Next base: position 34,187 of record JABDLS010000105.1, read on the forward strand.
CGAGTCCGTCGACCTGGCGGAGGGCCAGCGGCACGGCGAAGAGAGCACCGAGCCCCATGACCACCAGCTGGAAGGCATCGGTGTAGACCACGGCCACCATGCCGCCCACCACCGTGTAGATGAGGAGGATGGCCGTGAAGCCCACCATCCCCACCGACGTCGGGACGCCAAAGACGGTATTGGCGATGAGCCCTCCGGCAACGATCTGTGCCTGGATGTAGACCACGGTCGCCACCAGGATGATGCCCGCCGCCAACCCCCGGATGCCTTTGCCGTAGTACCGCTTCTCGATGAAGGCCGGGATGGTGAGTTCCTTCTGCCGTGTGAAGCGCGGAGCCAGCACGGCCACCATGAACCAGTAGGAGAGGGGGATGGAGAGGAGCACCCAACCGAAGGACCAGCCCGCGGTATACATGATGCCGATGGTGCCGACGAAGGTGCCCGCCGACGTGTGGGTGGCGGCCATGGTGGCGCCACCCGTGAACCATCCCAGCTCCCCGCCAGCGATCCAGTAGTCCTTCTCTCCGCGTGTGGCGCGTAGGCTGTACCAGCCGATTGCGAAGACCACGCAGAAGTAGGCGACGAAGACCCACATCTGGGCTGTCATCGACGCTCCTCCCACCGCATCCAGACGAGGTAGGCCACCAGGATCACGCCGCACGCCACGAAGAGCCCCCAGAAGACGAATCCTGGGCCGTTCACGCCGCGATGCTCCGGAGGTGACGCCATCCAAATGCAGCGAACGTCACCAGGATGAGGACGGTGAGGAGGTCGACGAGAAGGGGAAAGCCCGGTCGCCACGTGCCGTCGGTTCGGGCTCGGAAACCCACGATGGACGGCACCACGGACAGCGACACAACGTGTCCGCCGGATCCTGCCGGTCTGAGCCCCGAGGGGAACCCCTCGGTGACGACCCAATCGTCGGGCACGGAGATGCTGGCCTGGAAGGCATCTCCCCCGGTCTCGGCCCGAACGGGCGGCCCCGTGAGGAGTGGGACGCGCGCGTGGACGACCTGTCCGGGAGACTCCAAAACGTCGGCCACGCGATACGACACGACGAGGGAAGCTACTCCGGCGTCCACGTCGGCCTCCCCGAGTCGGAGGGAGGCCACCCGATGTGAGCCGACCGTGGGCCAGAGAACGACACGTTCGCCGCCCCGTACCGACATCTCGTCGGCTATCGCGTCGCCGAAGCCGAGCATCTCGAAGGTCACGGGCACGTCGAGGGGGAGGGCGGCGCCAGGCTCCTGTGTGGCGAGCTCGAAGCGGATTCCCACGTCGGCGCTTCCATTCCCCGCTCCCATCTCCACATCCACCTGCTGGTGCACCGTGACCCAAGCGGCCGCCTCGGGCGTCTGAGCCGAGACGACCGGAGCCGTAGCGAAGCACGCCGCTGCTGTCACCAGAAGAAGGGAGATGGCAGGGCGCGCGCTCCCGTTCACAACGGACCGGCGGGACGCGGCCCGGCCGTTCAGCTCCACGCCTCCTTCATGACCCGCAGCGCGTTTGCTCCCATGACCTTCTCGATGTCTTCGTCGGAGTAGCCGGCCTTCACCAACCAACGGGGAATGTTGTGGGAACCCTCGGTGGGATTCTCCAATCCTTCGACGTACTCGACCTCCTCGTACTCCTGCCCGGGCTTGTCGCGGCCCTTGGACTCCTTGAGTGACAGGCTGGCCGCGTAGGTGTGGTGAAGCCCTACGTGGTCTCCGTACACCGTGTCCGGTCCGAAGCCCACGTGATCGATGCCCACCAGCGAACGGATGTACTCGAAGTGCTCCATGAAGGCCTCGATGCCGTGCCTTCGATGGTTCTTCGTCAGCGTCGTATGGGGAGCGCACTCGATCCCGATGACCCCTCCCTTCTCCGCCACCGCCTCGATCACGGCATCGGGGGCCATCCGGTTCGTGTTCCAGAGGGCGCGGGCCCCGATGTGTGAAAGGACGATGGGCTTCTCGCTCCACTCCACCGTATCGAGGGTCGTCTGATCTCCGCAGTGGGAGCAATCGATGAGGAGACCGACCTTGTTCATCCGCTCGACGGCCTTTCGACCGAACTTGGTGAGTCCGCCGTCACGGTCCTCCTTCAAGCCGTTCCCCAGGGCGTTGGACTCGGAGTAGGTAATGCCAAGTGACCGGACGCCGAAGCCGTGGAGGAGGTCGATGCGGTCGAGCTCGTGCTCGATCATCGCGGCACCCTCCATGGTCGCCACCCACGCCATCTTCCCGTCGTCGTGGGCCCTCTGCACGTCATCGACCCGCCGGCAATGGATGACGAAGTCCTGATGGGCGATATCGCAGAGGCGCATGCCCAGGTCGTGGAGGACGTCGTCCCACTGCCAGCCGGAGAACGAGCGGATCGATCCGATGCCGTTCAGCAGGTTGTCGAAGACACAGTCCCAGTACGAGGCCGCCAGGCCCTCGAAGGCCGTGGCCATGCGACCATGGCGAACGTAGTCGGGGGTCTCTCCGATGCTTTCGGGGAAGACCCCGACGTGCTCGTGCATGGAGACGAAGAGGCAGCGTTCAACCAGCCTCTCGAGCCGCGTTTCTTCCTCGGCGCTGAGCTCTACCCGATAGGACGGAACCCGCTCGAGCTCGTCGGCGAGCTGAAAGGTCCGGTAGTCCACGCCGGGCTCGAGGTAGGAGAACGACGTGTAGCCGTCGTAGTGCTTCGCAAGACTCATGAGGGGCGCAGGTGAGAGTTCGTGGGTGGAGCCCCACAACCTACGCCTCTACGCCCCCTTGGCTATCGCGAAGGTCCCTCAGGGTCTCACCGGCCGATGGTCCTCGGCGCGGCGGTTAGCGCCGGGCGCCACCGATGGCCAGCCCCACGGCGACCGCCTGGCGATCGCCCAGAGACGCGGCCGCCCGTAGAACGATATGGCGCGAAGTGTCGAAAGCCAGGTCCATGCCTACTTCGGCGTTGGGCTCGAGGGCAAACTCGTCATCGGGAGCCTCTTCGCCACGCCGGTAGTCCAGGACGGCACCGAGCCCGACGTACGGCGCGAACCAGACGGCGCCGGAAGACCAGCTTCGTCCGGCGCTCAACCCAACCGGCAACGAGAGGATGAGGTACTCGCCGTAGCTTCCGCCGATACCGGCATTCCATCCGATGTCCAACGGCTGCGACTCGTCGTGGCGAGCGAGGAGGGACCGGACGTTGATACCCCCGAATCCGGCGAGCTCATCGGTGGCCCCTTCGCCCAGGCCTCCTCGAAGCGTCACCCCCCCACCGGTTCCAGGCACGGGCAAGGTGGCGAAGACGGCATCGCCGTCGTCGGGAAGGGCTTCAGCCCGAAGCCAATAGAAACCCACACCGGCCGGGCTCTCCGGGCCGATCATCCGAGGAGCATCCCAGAGAATCTGGCCCTCGGCAGTCGCGGGAGCGAAGGCGGTCAGCGTTCCTGCGAGGCACACCGCCAGCGTAGCGTATCGGTTCACGATGATCTCAGTTCGGGGCCCGGACGCCCGGACCGTCGTAGTCGCGATCACGACCCATCACACGGCCGTGAAGATCGAGGCTCGAGTTGTCGCGCTGGGCCACCCACTGACGAATGGAGCCCGGGAAGGGCTCCGTGCGACCGTTGTGGCCCAGGGCGTCGGTGTACCAGAATTCAGGGCCCTCTTCGTTGCGCACCCGATTCGCATTCACGTCCACGAAGCGGCGGACGCCTTTGAACGGCGAGCGAGGATCATCCCAGGCTACCGAATCACCGGCCAACGCCTCGCAACGGTCCGCCTCGGCGAGCTCCGGCCGGTAGCAGAGATCCAGAGGGCGGGCGAGCGACCGCTCCGCCGACGAATCGTAGTAGCGACTGGGGTCCATGACCTGGAAGTAGGGATTGAAAGAGACCAGCGTGTGACCGCTTTCCGTGCGGAGTCGCGCGCTGATCTCCCAGCTCTCGCGGAGCGCGCTGTCGAATCGCGGGCGATCGTCCTCGGGGTTGATGACCCGCTCCTCCAGACACCGGATCTCCGGGACGGCGCGCTTGCCCCCACCGTTGGGAGAGATGGGTGGATTGGCGACGCCCGCCGGAATGTGAACGTCGCGGTCACAGCCCACCACGAGTTCTCCGGCCGTCCCGATGGGCGTGAGCAGGGTCGCGCTGAAGCCCGTCCCGTCGCTGCACCGGATGTGGTAGGAAACCTCGTGCATGTTGTTGGTGAAGGCGTCCGGCGAGTGGGTCCCCTGGTGCATCTTCGTCAGCACGTCGCATTCGATGGAAACCACGGTCGAGCCGGTACCCCCGACGTTCATGACCATGTCGTTCTGCCACTCGACCTTGTGGCCGACGTGGTCTTCGTGTCGCGGGGCCTCGAATCCACCGGCCTCGAGGTGCTGGTTCGCATAGCCGAAAGGAATCGCTCCAACGAGTTCGAAAAGGTCGGAGCCCGAGGGGTCCCGCCCGTGCTCATGGCCGAAGGTGCACCCCGTCGAGGGGTCGACCGGAGGGTGCCAGGTCGGGTAACGAATGCCGTCGGGCCCCACGGTGAAGTACTGATCATGCACCGACGCGGCGCACGTATCCGTGCCGGACGGGCTCCAGATCCCGAATGCCACGGCATCGCCGACGATATCCGGCACTTCCGGCCCCAGGAACCCCGGCAAGGGGTCGTCGGTGTCGCAGCCCATGACCAGGGCGGAAACACAGACGGCTCCAAGCATGGGAAATGCTCGGCGAGCCACAACAGCGTGGCGGCTTCGGATCTTCATGGAGGTCCCCCCTCTCATCAATTGACTCACGTGCAAGCGGCAGCGCCGCGGTTGGGGTGCGGCACCACTCATCGGCGCCTCACGTACACCCCGAAGCGGACCATGCTGAGGCCCACGGGCCGAGCGACGGAGTCCCCGTCGTTGTCCAGCGATCCGTACGACGCCGCGTCCAATAGAATCCGGTTGCCCACCACCCACGACGATGCGACGGGCAGGTCCCACCCTGCGCCGAGACGAATGCGCGGGGCGTCGAGGGCGAAGTCGCCGGCGCGGTAGCCCGACCAGCCGACCCCCCCCACCAGGTGGAGCCCCGAGTCCCGACTCGGATAGAGCTCGGCGACCACGCCCGCGGTATAGACGTCTTCACGCACGTCGTCGTCGCTCCGGGTCCACACCCCGGCCTCGACACCCACCCTCAGCTGGGGAGAGGCGTACGCCCCGATTGCGGCTTCCAGTGCACCACCCAGCTTCCGGGATCGGTCACAGAAATCGCAGGTGAGACGGGTCCCGCCCCCCTGGACAGAGGCACCCCACCAGAGTCCTCCCCTGTCGCCCGACTGTGCAAAAAGGGACGAACCCGGCAAGAAGAGCGTGGCTACGAGGACCGCCATGAAGGCGGATGGCGCAGGAACCATGGGAATTGACGACCTCCGACGGACATCCGGAAAAAAGGAATGCCCCGGCAGGGTGCAAGCCCCGTGCCCCGACCCGACACGGCAATCCTGCGCTGTCGCCTGCTAGCTCCCCACGTACTCCCGCTGGATCTCCTCGATCTCCTCGCGGACATCCATGAAGATCTCCACCACCGACGGATCGAAGCTCGTTCCACTCTCGGAAGCGATCATCTTCACCACTTCGTCGTTGGGAACGGCCTTTCGGTAGGGACGATCCATGGTGAGGGCATCGAAGAAGTCGACGACGCTGCAGATGCGCGCCTCGATGGGGATCTCTTCCTTGGCAATCCGATGGGGATAGCCCTCGCCGTTCCATCTCTCGTGGTGGGTGAGGGCCACGCGCTCACCCATTTGAATCACCGGAGAGGTGGACCCCGCCAGGATCTGCCCCCCGATGGTCGTATGGGTGTTCATGATGGCGCGCTCCTCCTCGTCCAGCGGGCCCGGCTTGAGAAGGATGGAGTCGGGGATGCCGAGCTTGCCCACGTCGTGCATGGGTGCTGCATGCAGGAGGAGATCCACCGTCCCGGGTTGGAGGTGCATCGCCATGCCAACGACCTGGGAGTAGCGGCCGATGCGCTCGATGTGGCCCGCCGTGTCGTGATCCTTGTACTCCGCGGCGAGGGTGAGCCGGCGGATGGTGTCCAGGTGCCCCGCCTGAATCTCACGCTGGGCGCGCGTCACCTCCTCGAGGGCGTGGCGGAGGTCCTTCGTCCTCCGGGCGACCGTCCCCTCAAGTCCCTCCTTGGCACGCCGAAGCTCCTCCTGCGCCGTCTTGAGCTCGAGGAGCCACTTGAGTCGCAGCCGAAGCTCGGTGTGATCAACCGGCTTGTTGATGAAGTCGTTGATCCCGGATTCGTACGCCCGAAGCCGATCTTCCCGCGCCTCGAGGCTGGTGACCATGACGATGGGGAGTTCGTCGGCGGAGCGCGTTTGGCGAATGCGTCGCGCCACCTCGAAACCGTCGAGGTTCGGCATGTGCGCATCGGTGAGCACCAGGTCCACCCCGAGTCCGATCTTGGCAATGGCCTCGATCCCGTCTACCGCCAGCTCGACGTCGTACCCGAAGCCCCGTACGAATTCAGAATGCAGGGTCCGGATCATCTCGTCGTCGTCGGCGACGAGGATGGTGTATTTGGGTTCAGACATTCGGAAGCGGGTGTTGGCCCTCGAACGCTACGAGTGACCCCGGGGGTGCCTTCAACCTATCGGGTAGTGACGGGGAGCCAAACAATTTCTTTCGTTGCTCGGCGCCGCGGGGAGGCCGTGTTGGTGGCTGGTCGCCAGAATCCTCAGTCAGAGGTGATGCGGCCGTCCTCCCGCCCCTCGCCCAGGGCTCTCATCCTGCCATACGCCTTCGATCCCACGAAGACGACGCTGGCCAAGAGGTACCCGGAGAGCATTCCGGTCATGAGCGCCACGAAGAGCCCCAGGAGCCAGAGTGTGACGCCCAGGAGGGTACTAAACCGACCCGAGAACATGGTGACCTTCATAGACGGTGGCGCCCAGCGATCGAGGCGAAGACCTTGGCGCTCAGGATGTCGACTTGGCTGCGATGGCCGAGCGCAGGACCTCGGCCAGGTGATCGCCGGTGAACGGCTTGCGGATGACGTACTGAGCCGAGTTCAGCCCTCCGGACAGGATGGGGTCCACCTCGGCGAACCCTGTCGTGTAGACGACTGCCATGTCGGGGCGAACGCTCATGAGGCGCTGCGCGACGAGGGCCCCCCAGCCGTCGGGCAGATTGATGTCCATCAGGAGTGCGTCGATATCCCCTTCGAAGCTTTCGATGACCTCCGCGGCCTCCGCGGCCGACGCCGCGCCAATCATCTCGAAGCCGCGCTTGCGGAGGAGTCGATTGGCGATGTGGCGAACGCCCTGCTCATCGTCTACGTAGAAGACGACGGGACGGCGTCCAGGTGGGGCGGTCTTCGGCACGTTGGGGGTCCGATGGGGTGCGAATTCAGAGGCTTTTCAAGGTACACTCCGGGGCTCGCGGATGTGTCATGTTTTCTCCTGTGCAGTTGGACGGTGGACGGGGTCGGCACAGATTCACCTCATGAGACATGACACCGGCCGCCGGGCCGCCCTGACCGCTCTGCTCGTCTTCGCGGGCCTGCCCACCGCTTCCCCGGGCGACCTCTCGGCGACGCCCCTGACCGCGCTGGAGCCGTCGGCCGGTGCGACGCCTGCACCGTCCGTGCTGGGGGCATCGGACCAGACCGCGCGACAGGGAGTGGGAGAGCAGGAAGCGCCCGTCGCCCGGACCGTGCCCGAGGACGGAGCCGAGCTGCGCGTGTGGCTGGTCACGGCGGGGCCTGGAGACGCCGTGTGGGAGCGCTACGGTCACAATGCCATCCGCATCCTCGATACGCGCACCGGACGTGACGTGAGCTACAACTGGGGGATCTTCGACTTCCAGCAGGTCGACTTCATCCCCCGGTTCCTCCAGGGCCGGATGCTGTACATGATGGCTCCCTTTCCGACGCAGGCGATGATCGACGCCTACGGGCGCGCCGATCGCGAGATCGTCCTGCAGGAGCTGGACCTCACACCGGCCGAGAAGCTCGAGCTCCGCAATCTGGCCGAACTCAACGCGCTGCCGGAGAATCGGGACTACACCTACCAGTACTTCCTCGACAATTGCAGCACCCGTGTTCGTGACCTCCTGAATCGGGTCCTGGGCGGGGCCATCCAGGGCGCGTTTGGCGGGGTCGAGACCGGAACTTCGTACCGTTTCCACACCCGCCGGCTCACGCAGATCGATCCCCTGATCTACACGGGAATGGACATGCTTCTGGGCAGGCCCACGGACCAGCCCATCACGGTCTGGGAGGAGATGTTTCTACCCCTCACGCTGCGGGACGAGATCAGGGGTCTGACCATTGAACGACCCGACGGATCGGCGCGGCCTCTGGTGCAATCCGAGGAGGTCGCCGTCACGTCCGCTCGGGGTCCGGCGGCGGAAGCGCCACCGTCCTGGATGTGGCTGTACTTGTTGGTCGGCCTGGCCCTTGGTGGGCTCTTCACGATGCTCGGCACCGGCACGGCGAAGGGTACCGTGGTGCGCCGCTCGATCCTCGGTCTCGCCATTGCCTGGCTTCTACTCGGCGGAGTGGCCGGAGGCATCCTCGTCTTCCTCTTGTTCACCGACCACACCTTCGCCTACTGGAACGAGAACCTCTTCCTCTTCCACCCGTTGCTCCTCGGGCTGGCGGTGCTCCTGCCGGCGAGCAGGCTGAAGCCACAATGGGGGGTGGCCGCTGCCCGGGTGGCCGCCATCGTAGCGGGCATCGCCGTCGTAGGGCTCGTGTGGCAGATCGTGCCGGCCTCGCGCCACGACAACGGAATGTTCTTCGCCCTTGTCCTGCCCGGGCATCTCGCGCTGGCGTGGGCGCTGCGACGCATGGAATCCCCGCCGCAGCGACCCTGATTGATAGAAGGGGGGCGTCTCGTAGACCTATCGACGACGCGGCACCGGGCCGAAACGCTCGTCGAGCCAGCGCAGGGTGTGAGCGATCACATCGTTGTTCGCGGGCAGGTGCCCCGTGGGCAGTACGACGAACTCTTTCTCTTCGTCCGGGACAGCGATGAGGTCGAAGAACGGGACCTGGCTCTCCTCGAAGGGATGCATGAAGTCGTATTCGCCATTGATGACCATGGTGGGCGTGGTCAGGCGGGTGATGTAGTTCCAGGGAGCGATCTCCTCGGGTACCACGCCGCGCCACGCGGGATCGAGGGCAGCCCCGATGAGCACCGCCGCGTCGAAGCGCTTGTCCACCGCCACCGGAAGGACGAGTTCGGCGCCGAAGCTCAGGCCGAGGAAGGCCACGGCGTCTTCCCTGAGCTCTGCGCTTTCCTCGACGAAGTCCACAGCCCGCATGATGTCCTGGACCATCCAAACGTAGCGTTGGCGCCGCTCGGTCATGCCTCGGATCGGCCGCTCCCATTGGCGCTCGTACGACCCCTTCACCACCGGGTAGAGGAGAGCGCGACCGCTCTCGGGAAGAAAACTGAGGGCGGACATCTCGGCGATGTTCGCCGACGACGCCATGCTGAACGCCGATGAACCGGGCAAGTAGACGACGGCCTGGTATGGCGGCTCGACCCCCTTGGGAAGGAAGAGATGGACAGGTAGGCGCTCGTCCAGATACGCCGCTTCGACCTCGACGAATTCCCGGATCCATTCGTCCGTTTCGTCCACGGTGGACCGGGTCACGTTCAAGGGCCCGCGGTCATACTCGAACAGACGCAGGTACGACGCGAAGGTGGCGTCGTCCACGGGCTGATAACCCGTGAAGTCGAAGATCGGAAGCTCGATGGGCTCGAGGAGCTCAGGATCAGGATCGGCGTCGTAGCGTGCGCAACGGACACCGTTCTCCTCGCTTCTGGACCAGGGGTCGATGGCGTCGAAGTCCACGTACAGGTGGGGTGGCGACACCCACGAGCCGCCAAGGATGTAGCGGTCGGACCCGGCGGCATTCCACACCCACTCACGGACGTTGCCAGCCAGGTCCGCGACCCCGAAGACGCTGAACGCTTCGCTCGTGCCCACCGGAAGCGGGCCGTCTCCCCTGCCGAGGTTGGCGTGCTGCAGGAGGCCGTCCCACGGCGAGATCTGACCACCATCGGCGACCTTCCAATGGTGGTATGTGGGCAACACGGCGTCTCGAAACGCACAGTAGGCCACGGCCTCGAACCAGTTGATGCCCTGAACCGGATACCCCTCCCGGCCGTCGGGGAATCGACTGAGTTCCCAGGTGGACGGGCCGAAGCGCCCCGTCTGGTCCAAGGCCTCCTGCAACAACCGGTCGCGGTCGAAGGCCACGCCGTCCCGGGCCGAGGGGGTCGTCCAGTCCTCTATCTCCTCGGCGAGAACGGCGTCGACGAACTCCTGGTACTCGGCGTTGGTCACTTCCGTTTGGTCGATCCAGAACCGTCCGACCTCCACCGCCTCGCCCGACAACGAGTGCAACCCCGGTGCCAGCTCGATCATCCCCGATCCCTCAGGGGACAGAACCACGGCGTGTGTGCGCGGCCCCGTGCCATAGGAGGAGTAGTAGGTCTCGAAGCCCTCGAGCTCGAAACGAAGGAGAAGCTCTTCCGCGGGCACGCGCTCAGGCCCCGTGGGCGTCATGCCCAACTCGGTCCAGGCCGTATCCTCGACGTCGTAGGGTCGATAGAACACGGTCGCACCCGGAGGTGAGCTGACCACATCGACGTCGACGGTCGCCACCTCCACAAGCGCGTGGAGCGTCGGGTCTTCCGGGAGCGCGGCCAGTGCCCGCTGCACGAGAGAGAACGCCTCGGCCGACTGGCGATTCCCGACGAGCCGTTGGATTTCCGGAATCGCCTCCATCCTCGCCCACCGCGCCTCAGCCGACTGCCGGTACCAGAGGCCGGTGGCGATGAGCGCCCCGGCGGCTGCAGCAACGACCCAGGGGATGACACGCCGCGGACCTGGCGATGGTGACGCCGATGCGGCCGTGGCCGCCCGTAGCGCGCGGGCGAAGTCCCCTGCCGATGCATGTCGGTGGGACGGGTCGCGCGCCAGGGCCTTGGACACGACGTCGGAGAGTGCCCTCGGAACCGACGGCTCGACGCTCGTGAGGGCGGCCGGGTCATTCGTCAGGGCCTCGGTGAGGGCCGCCCGGGGAGACAGCCCCGCGAACGGCGGGGCCCCGGCGAGCATCTCGTATGCGAGGGCGCCCAAGGAGTAGATGTCCGACTTCTCGTCCAGGGAGTGCTCCCCGGCTGCCTGCTCCGGGCTCATGTATCCCGGCGTGCCTATCGACGCCCCCGTCTGCGTGAATCGCCGGCCAGCGTCGTCGCCGATGGCCAGGGCGATCCCGAAGTCCGCCAGGAGCGGCTCGCCGTCGTCCGAGATCATCACATTGCCGGGCTTGATATCCCGATGGAGCACCCCCTGGCGGTGGGCATGCTCGAGGGCTTCGGCGACACCCGCCGCGATCTTCACCGCCTGCCCGAATGACAACCGCCCTTCCCGGGCCAGGAGCGTCCGTAGGGACTCGCCTCGAACGAAGGGCATTACGTAGTACAGCAGCCCGTCCGCCTCGCCCGAGTCGAAGAGCGGGAGAATATGGGGGTGCTGGAGGCCGGCGGTGGTGCGGATCTCGGCGAAAAAACGATCCGCGTCGACCTGAGCGCCGAGCTCGGGTTTGAGAACCTTGATGGCCACCGGCCGGTCGTGGCGCAGGTCCGTCGCCCGGAAGACCCGAGCCATCCCACCCTCGCCGCTCTCGCCATCGACGTGGTATCGGTCGGAGAGCGCGGCGTTCAGCCGATCAGTAAGGGTCATGGGCTCCCGTGGTGATGAATCCGCTACATCGAAACCGCCGACGCACAGAAGTACCCTCGCACCTCGTCGCCGAAGCTGCCACTTCGCCAACTGCCTCCGAAGCCATCACGTTCCACCGCGCGCACGGTGAGTACCGTAAACGCGCCGTCGAAGGCGGTCTCGTCAGACCGGTTGGCGGCGGCGCCCAGTCGGAGCAGGATCAAGGGCTCCGCCCCGGACTCGAGCACGAGGACGCCGGGGGCGCGAGGATCTTCGCTGTCCAAGGGGCCGGTGTCGTGGGCCCCAACCTGTGAAACGTCGATGTCCGCCGTCCCCTGAAGGGGCACCGACCAGTCATTCAGGCGGCTCAACTCGGCGGGACGTGGCTCGAGAGTCAGTGTGCCCGCCACCCACGCCGGGCGACTCGTCGCGTCGCCGCGGAACATCACGAGGCTGTACTTCGAGTCCCCGGAGGGAAGCGCCTGGCCCGCGCGAAGGGTGTTGTCGCTGGGTTCGCAGGTAGGAGCGGTGGACGGCCGGGCCGTCTCCGCTGTCACCACCGGATCGAGAACCGGCTGTGGCGGTGGTTCTTCCATGGTGTTGCCCCCCCCGCACCCCGCGAGAATCGCGGCCAGAGCGGCGAGCGTCGGCGCCGCAGCCCCCTTCCGCGACCGACTCGTCATCGAAGGATCCTTACCACTTTCCCACCTGGATCCATGACGGTGATCGGGCCCTGTCGGAGGTCGTCGCTGAGGTCGATGATTCCCGTTCCAGGTCCGACTTCCATGGTCGGCGCGACGGCAGGCGGGTCCGTCTCGGGCAGCATGTAGGGGTCCGCGAGGTCGAGGTCGACCGGATAACCCAGGTCGGCCAGGGACTGAACCGTGATGGCGCTCAACGGATTGAGCTGCCCCCCATCGATGAACGGGGTCATCAACTCGGTATCCATGACCGATTCACGCCAATGGCCGTCGGCCGACCCACATCCGGCGCCAAACTCACCGTTGGCGACAGGGACCTTCGCCGTGGGATAGTCGGCACCTCCTGCCGCGTCGAAGGCGTCACGCGTGAGGGCTCCGGTGAAGTGGGTGTCTGCGCCGGGGTTGTTGACGGTGCACGGGTTGGCGCTTCGATCGGAGCTCGGAGCCTGCAGGAGGCCACGGTAGGACCAGATCGTTCCCACACCGAGGACGTGGCCCATCTCGTGGAGTACCACGCTCTGCATGTTGCCCTCGAGCTCGAGGAGATCGAGATCGGCGTCGTCGAACTCCATGGTGCCCACGAAGGCGAGCCCGCTCCCGTTCCGGATGAAGCAAGGACCGGCCCGCGCCAGCACGCCCGAAGGGCCATCGATGTTGCGGATGGCCACGTAGATGACGACGTCGTCGATGACACCCGTCAGCGCCGGCTGTCCGTCGATGCATTGATTCGCCGCGATCTGCGTTCCATCGAGATCGTAGTCCGGGATGTCGCCGCTGATCACACCATTCCAGATGGCCGCCGCGTCGAGGAAGGCCTGATCCTGACTCGCTGTTCCGTTGTCCACGAAGATGAGCTCGAGGTCGAAGCCCTCGACGGGATCACCCACCGTGACCGTCAGCGAAGAGTTGGTGAACCCGGAGGGCCCGACCGGGTTCTCCGGCGCGAAGACCGAGATGTGATAGAGACCGGTGGCTTCAGGCAATTGGCACCCCTCGGCCATGGTGGGGCCATCGCTGATGCAATCGTCGAAGTCCGTCCGATTGCGCGGGCGCTCACCACCCTCCACGAACAGATCGACGTCACCCGTGCCACCGGCGAGTTGTACGGTCAGGTTGGTGGGGGTCGCCCCGACGTCGACCAGGAAAAGGTGCTGCTCACCCGCTGCGGCGCTGAGCGCGGGCACGGTGTTGCCTGGAGTGACGACCTGCTGCACGACCACGATGAGTTCACGATCGTCACTGTTGTTCACTTCGTTGAGCTCCAGCACGGTGCCCTCCGAATCCACCACCACTTCGATGGAGCGGGTTCCCGCAGCAAGAGGCCCGACGTCGAAAGAGACCTCCTCCTCGGCACCCTCACCGAGCCCGACCACATCGACGCCGGCCACCTCCGTTCCGTCCACCATCAGTTCCACGCGGAATGCGGGAGCCGGAGCATCCCCCTGGTTCAAGAGGGTCGCAAAGACGGTCAACTCGTCCAAAGAGCTGGGATCGGACCGCACTACACGGATGGGGTCGGAGAAAAGCAGGTCCGGCGTCGGCGTCTCACTCCCGCCGAAGGCGCCGAACTCCACGTCGTCGACATCGATGGCCGCCACCACCGTCTGGGGGCCGAACATGACATCGAGGGTCCACGTCGTGGAGACGGTGCCGTCGGCTCCAGAGGTGCCCGTTGCCGGATCCACCGCGCCGCTGTTGTCGCCAGGCGTGAAGGTCACCTCGATGCCCTCCACCGGCGCACCCCCCTGATCCTGAACGATGGCCACCAGAGGCTCGTCCAGCCGCGTGCCTGCCAGTCCGTCCTGGTCGTTGCCCGACGCCGCAGTCACGAAAGAGGCCACCTGCTGGACCGTGACGGTCACCGACTCGGTCAATGATCCGGCCACGGCGTCCACGATCGTGGTCCCGTTGCCTTCCGCGCGGATGACGCCCGCAGCGGTGACCTCGGCCACGCCCTGGTCCTGGCTGGACCACGTGACGGCGTTGGCCATGGGATCACCGAACTGGTCCAGGACCGTGGCCGACACGCGCTGTGAGGCATTCAGGAAACCGAACTCGACCGTGCTCACCGAAAGCGTGAGGGTCGCCGGGACCGGGTCTTCGACCTCGGTGGTGGTACTACCCCCGCATGCAGCGAGGGCGAGAAGGACGAGGGCGCAGGCGCCGCGCCTAGGGTCGAACGGTTTCAAGATCACCTCTCTGGAGCGCGGAGCCCTGGGTCCACGCCTGGCTGCGACTGACTCGCGGCACCAGTTACCGCGGCTTTACCTACCTACGTTAGTGCGCCAAGACCGTTCCCAGCCAGTAAACCGATCCCTGCGCGAAGACCGACCCCTTCCGCTCAGAACTGGACCAGACGCGTCACCTTGAGGGTGAGTCCCCGATCGATCACCGTGGCTTCACTGCCCACCGCTCGGGTCCGCCGGCGCTCGGAGAAGACCACGAAGACGTCGCTGAGCGGGGCGTGGATGAGGTTGAACCGCACATTCGTGAGCAGCTCACCGGCCACACGGTTGTACTGGACGAACGAGGACAGGAAGGTGCGCGTGTTGTACCCGAACTGCATGCGACCACGGAAGAGGTCGGCGTCGATGGCCGTGCCACCCAGCTCGATGCGGTTCCGCTCGGCGCTACCCTCGAGTAGCAGGTGCTCGTTGGGACGGAGTGTCAACGTGCCGGACACCGATGACCGGTCGCCATCGAAGAAGTCACCGGTGCTGAACGCCACGTTGCCGGCCAGGACGCGCCCGCCGCTGGAGGCGTAGCTCAAGGAGAGGGCGCCGAACGAATAGTCGCCTGCGGCCAACGCGATACCCAGGATGCTGCTGGTTTCGCTCAGGCGCTCGTCGCGGCGCGAGTACTCGACACTGAGTCGGCCCCCGTCGTTGGCGACGACCGCCAGACCGGGTTTGAACTCTCGACTCTCGAAAGCACCGCCGCTGGAGTAGTACTCCGTCACGTCGATGAACGGGTTCAACTCCAGAAGCCACGGCACGGGTCGCTGAATGTGCACGCCGCCCGAGGCGAACCATTGGTTCACGGCCGTCCGACTCACGAAGCCGACCTCGGGGCGGAATGCTCCCCCTACGTGCTTTCCGAGCACCGAGAAGTCGAAGACCGGGTCGCGCCATCCCACCTGGACCGAGCCGATGGAGCGGTCGCCACCGGCGCCCGGATCATCCGTGAGCGCCGCATAGGCGTTCACCTGGAGACGGTCGAAGCGCAGGTTCGCGTCGATCCCGGCGGCCCTGGAGTAGCTGTCTCCAACAACGTCCGAGGTGGCCTGGCGATTCAGGACGATGAAGCCGACGTCGGAACGTGTGAGAAGGCTGCGCCGCACGCGGGCCACGGCGAAGTTCTCTGCAGGGCTGCTCCCCTCGCGCAACGTCTGCATCTCCAGGAGGCCCACCTCGTAGCGCCCCAGTCGACCGGAGAGCCGCGCACCCCCGGCAATGGGTAGGGGCTCGCGGGCGTCGGACAGGCCGATCCGGCGGGAGTGGAACAGCTTGAAGTTCCGGGGACCGGCGCCCGAGCGGAAGGTCCGCGTGGCATCGTCCGCGAAGGTGAAGATGCCGTCGTTTTCCAGGAAGAAGTCGCGCTTTTCGGGAAAGAAGAGCGAAAAGCGCGTCAGGTTCACCTGCTCCTCGTCGACCTCGACCTGGGAGAAGTCGGTGAGCGCCGTGAGGTCGAGAACCAGCCTTGGGGTTACGGCCCACTTCGCGTCCAGCCCCACGTCGTAGTCCTGGACGGCACCGTCCGGATAGTCTTGCCCCTCCAGGTTCGAGCCGGTGAAGAAGGGCTTGATCTGGAGATTGCGACCAGGTTCGAAAGCCGGGAGGCCCACCAGGGTGCCTGCCTCCGACATCCGGAAGATCCTGAACTGTCGGGGGATCGCCGCCCACGTGGCGTACTCGTTCCGGCGTCGGACCTGTCGACTGAAGTTGAGCCCCCAGGTCTGCTCACCTGCCCCCTCGGGAAAGCGAAGGGTGGTCAGCGGGATGCGCATCTCCATGATCCAGCCCTCGGCGAACGTGCTCGTCTCGACCTCGTAGATGCCCTCCCATGCCGAGTTGATCGCGGCGCCATCGTTGAAGGACTGGGCGTCCCACTTGGCGCCCGCCGGGTTGGCGCCGAAGACGTAGGCGCTCTGCTTGTCGAGACTCGCGTCGATGGCCATACCGAAGATGTCCGACGCCTGAGGACTGAAGTCCTGCTCGAGCCCGGCGGAGATCGCCCGCTCAGGCTCCGGGTCGTACAACACGGCGCCCATGTAGAGCGCCTCGTCATCGTACACGATGCGGATGACTGTACGGTCGGGCGCCGGGTACCCAGCTTCCGGCTGGGTCAGCCATAACGTGCCCGACGTGCTGTCGGCGAGCTCCCAGGACGGCTCGTCCAGGAGCCCGTCGAGTGTGATCGGACCTTGCGCCCGGAACGCGCGCAGGCTCGGCCGCGGGAGGCTCTCCGGGGACACCGGGCCGTTCGCGCGGTCGACAGCCTGCCCGTGTATCGGCGCCGGTGTTGCCAGGAGCCCAGCCGTGGCGACGATCGCCACGACCGGCCCGACCCGCGGGAGTGTTCGCCGACCGCAGTGCATGACGCTTCGGATGATCCCTTCTCTCGCCAAGTGAGCCGACCCATCATGAAGGACACCGAGGAGGGTCCAGGTGCTGAAGCCCGCAAACTCGAGGAACTTCGCCATGCGATTTCCACATTCCGTCTTTCCGACGCTGCTACTCGGTGCGCTCGTTTCGGGGTGCGATTCCCCTGCGCCGACCGCACCTGGCTCGACGCTGCAAAACGGGCCCTCGTTCTCCGTCGAGGCCGCCGATGCGAGGTGCACCCTGAGCGTCCATGCGATCCTCAGAGAGGCGGGATCGGTAGCCACCATTGGTCAGGTCCAGTTCCGGATCTACCCGCCAGACCCGGGAGCGACGGACGCCACGGTCCGCTATCGCGGCGTCTTCGGCCCGACGAGTGGGCTGGACTTCCATACCGTCAGCGTCGGGCTCGAAAGTCGCGTCCCGGCCCAGACTCCCACGTGGACCGACGTCGAAAAGAGTGACCCCGGGGCGCCATCCTCATCGATCGTCAAATTCGGTCGTACCGCGCCCATGAGCCAGGAGATGGCAATGGCCCTCGTCGATGACGCATCCCGCTTCAAAGCCGTCATCAACGTCGTAGCAGCGAGCGGCGGACGGGAGGCGGAAGGCCTTGTCGCACCCCGTAGGCGTGTCCCCGAGTCTGTCCGGGAGCGCCAGCGGTTGTGCTTCGACGGGGGCTGACTCGCGGAGGGTAGTGCTTGCACTTGGACGCGAACCACACCCTAGGCCAAGAGTCGAAGACTCCGCGGGTCCTATCGAAACGATACGGGAAATCGTAGCGTGTATCCCGCTGACAATCCCGCTGCCTTCCCTTCCGCTCCCGTCCGCTCGACATGCGTACACGCACGGTCTCCCTCGCCCTGCTCTTCGCGGTGGTTGCCGTAGGCATCTTGCTCCTCACGCGGCCTTCCCTCTCACCCACGCCGGACGGATCTTCGGACAGGGGCTCCCCAACCGCCGACATACCGCTGAGCTCGATCGTAGAGGGCGATCGCTTCATGCGGAACGTGTCCACGGAACCGGGAACCGTGCACGTCGCCCTGGTCGCGGCGCCGGAGCACATGGCGCTCATCGACGGCGTGAGATCTGACGTGTACGCCTTCAACGGGCGGGTCCCCGGACCCACCCTCGAGCTGATGGAGGGCGACAGGGTGACGGTGCGTTTCCGTAACGAGCTCCCCGAGCCAACGACGGTGCATTGGCACGGCCTGAGTCTGCCGATCGACTCCGACGGCAGCCCCCTCGATCCGGTCGAACCCGGTGAGGAAAAGCACTACACGTTCACGATTCCCACCGGGTTCGCAGGTACCTACTGGTATCATCCCCACCCGCACGGGGCGACCACCTCGCAAGTCACAAAAGGGCTCTACGGCGCGATCGTGATCCGCGCGCCCGACGACCCTCTCCCAGAGTCCTTTTCGGAGCGCCTCCTGGTTCTCTCGGACAACCGGATCCTCTCCGACGGCACCTTCGATTTCACGGAGCCGACGACCGCGCAGGGGCAGATCGACTTCCAGAACGGTCGCGAAGGCGACCTCCTGTTCGTGAATGGTGAGATCACCCCGACGCTCGAAATCCGCAGTGGCGAGATCCAGCGCTGGCGCATCGTGAACGCGGCTGCCTCGCGCGTATACCGTCTCGCCATCCAGGGTCAGACCCTCCTCCACGTGGGAAGCGACGGCGGCCTCTTCGAACACCCGGTCGAGGTAGACGAGATCGTCATCGCCAACTCCGAGAGGGTCGAGGTTCTCGTGAGGGGAACCGGGACACCAGGGTCGTCCACCGTGCTGGAGACGCTCCCCTACGACCGCTACATGCCGCAAACGCGGCCCGCCGACTGGAACCAGCCGCGAGCGCTGCTCACTCTCCGGTACAGCGACGAACCGCCTCTCACGCCAGAGGTCGTTCCAGAGACCCTGCGCCCGATCCCATACCTCGATCCTGCGGACGCGAGCGCCACCCGCGAGATCGTGATGGCCCAGGGCATGATCAACAACCAGCTCTTCGACATGGATCGCGTCGACGTCTCGGCCCGGCTCGGGGCGACTGAGATCTGGGAAGTCCACAACATCGTAGGGATGGACCACCCGTTTCACCTGCACGGCTTCCAGTTCCAGATCCTGGATCGGAACGGGGTGCCCGAGCCGTTCCGCAAATGGAAGGACTCGGTCAACGTGCCCAAGAAGGAGACGGTCCGATTCATCGTTCGTTTCGCGGATCACCCGGGAAAATGGATGATCCACTGTCACATCCTCGATCACGAGGATCAGGGGATGATGGGAATTCTGGAAGTCACCGAGGAGGAGTAATGAAGGCAAGCTCGAAAGCTGTGAAGTTCGCCGCCGCCCGCCCGTTGGTGGTGACCATCGGTTTGGGGGCCCTGGTTTCCATCGGCGCTTGCACCGCTCCAGCGGCGGACGAGAATGCTGAAGTCGCCATCGACCCGGCGGCCAACGCGTCCGTGGAGCGCGGCCGCCAGATCGTTCTCCACCACGGATGCGGCGACTGTCACGGTGGCTTCGCGAATCCCGATTCACCCATTTGGATGGCGGGCGTCATGGGCCCACTCCAGGAGTTCGCGGTCCCGCTGGACTTCATGAACCCGAGCTTCGCGTATCCGCTCGATGAGTCGGATCCCAGCTACTTCGTCACACGCCCGAGGAATATCACACCGGACGACGAAACCGGGATCGGCCGCTTCACGGAGCGACAGATTTTCAATTCGCTCCGCTACGGGCTCCGCCCCGAGGAGACGCCGGACGTCGAGATAAGCTCGACGGTCCCGGGTGAAGGGAACTTCCCCCCGGTCCCCAGATACCTCGCGCCGCCCATGCCCTGGACCGCCTTTCGGCACATGCCGGATCAGGATCTTTGGGACATCGCGGCGTACCTCAAAAGAGGTGTCCGACCGGTCTCGAACGAAGTCCTCGAAAGCGAAGGACCACCAGACTTCTGGGCGAGTTTCTATGCCGACCCGATGGTCGGGTTCGGGAGCTATCCCGCGCCGCCGTTCCCGACAGAGAAGGAGACGAGGACACCCTGAGTCAGGGGCCCGGGCCGCGAGGGGTCCCCGAAGCGGAGGTCCGCCTCGCAGAACGAGCCACAGGCTTGCCTAGCCTCGGCAAGGGGACAGACCACCTGAGCAGACCGCCGCCTGGAGGCTGCGCATGCCCGAGGCGATAGAACGCCTGAATCGAGCGCTCGAAGGCCGCTTCGAGATCGAGCAGGAGATCGGTCGGGGCGGGATGGGGATCGTCTACCTGGCTCGTCAGCTCTCCCCGGTGAGCCGATCGGTCGCCTTGAAGGTGATCGAGCCCGGGCACGGGTCGGCGCAGGCTCTTGCGCGCTTCCAAGCCGAGCGGCAGGCGCTCGCCGTGATGGGCCATCCCTCCGTCGCCAAGATCTTCGAGGCGGGCATTGCCGACGGTGGGTACTCCTGGTTCGCGATGGAGCACGTCCCGGGACTGGAAATCCATCGCTTTTGTGACGAAGCCCGCCTCACGATCGACGAGCGCCTCCGGCTGTACGTCCAGGTCTGTCGTGGTGTGCAGCACGCGCATCAGAAGGGGCTGATCCACCGCGATCTGAAACCGTCGAACGTGTTGGTGACCGAGGTCGACGGAAAACCTGTGCCGAAGATCATCGACTTCGGCATCGCCAAGTCGGCTGATCCGGGCCTTCTCGGAGAAGAGCGGCTGACCCGGGCGGACCAGATCGTGGGCACGCCGGCCTACATGAGTCCGGAGCAGATCGACGGGTCGGCCGATGTCGATACCAGGACGGACGTCTATGCATTGGGCGTGATGCTTTACGAGTTGCTGGTCGGGACACTTCCGTATCCGAGTTCGGCGTATCGCGGATGGGCGGCCCTTGGCGCATCCCTCACTCAGCCACCTCCATCTCTCGCGGACCGCCTCCGCGACCTGGACGCCGGCCGAGAGAAGATTGCAGAGGCGCGTCGTACGGCCCCCTCCAGCCTCAGTCGTATCATGCGCGGTGACCTCGACTACATCGTAGGTCGCGCAATGGAGCGGGATCGTGACGAGCGATACGAGACGCCGGCCGAGCTGGCGGCCGACATCGAACGGTACCGTTCGTCGATGCCGGTCCGGAGCTCGGGGGCCAGCGCAGCCTACCTGATCCGCACGTTCGCGCGACGTCACCTAGTGGGAGTGGCTGTAAGCGCAGGTGTGCTGGTCCTGATAGTCGCCTTCGCCGCGGTAATGACGGTCCAGGCCGGCGTCATCGCTCGAGAGCGCGATCGGGCGGAGCAGGAGGCCACGAAGGCCGCGGCCGTCAACGACTTCATGGCTGCCACCCTGCTCGCTCCCGATCCGATCGAGGGCCTCGGACGCGACGTAACGGTGGTCGAGGCGCTCGATGACGCCGTGAACCAGTTGGATACCGCGTTCGTAGAGGCGCCTGAACTCGAGGCCGCGGCCCGTTCAGCGATCGGCTGGGCGCTCTTCCAAATGGGTCGATACGACGATGCCGAGCCCCTCCTGGAGCGTGCCCTGGAAGTCCGTGCGCAACTCGGCTCTCCCGAGGAGCAAGCCGAGAGCATCCTGCATTGGGCGCAACTCCAGCAGGTGCGCGGTCGCTTCGACTCAGCAGACGTCCTCTTTCAGCGCGCCATCCAGGAACAGCGGAGTACACTGGGCGCGACGCACCCCGAGGTAGCCGCTGCCCTCAAGCTTCGGGGGATCATGATCGGGGAGCTCGGACGGTACGACGAAGCCGAGGGTGCGTTGCGTGAGGCCCTCGCCATCATCGAGGAGCATGGGGACGCGCTGGGCGTCGCCGACCTCCGGAACCAGATCGGTGTGATCCTGTGGAATCGAGGATCGCTGGACGAAGTGGAGCAGCTGTGGATGGCGGCGCTAGCGAGCCGGCGCCAGGCTCTGGGAAACGATCATCCACTCGTGGCCGAGATGCTCAACAACTTGGCCGTCTTCTACGACAACACGGGCCGACTCGAGGACGCAGAGCCCATGTATCGGGAGGCCTTGGACGTCCAAAGACGCCTTCTGGGCGCCGATCACGAGGAGGTCGCAGCCGCCATGGCGAATCTCGCCGTTCTGCTGGACGTGAAAGGTGAATTCGAGGAGGCGGAGGGGCTCTACCTGGAGGCGCTGAGAATCGATCGCGGCCAATTCGGCGACCAACACCCCGTCGTGGGTCACGATCTGGTCAATCTCGGTTCTTTCCTGTGCGTCACCGGGCGGACGGGCCAGGGGGTGACGCTCATCGGGCAGGCAGTCGACCTGTATCGGGACGCGCTCGAGCCCGGGCATTGGCGCATTGCTAACGCGCTGAATTGGCGGGGCGTCTGCCATCGAGAAGCCGGCGACACGGGTGGCGCTGAATCCGATTGGATCCTCGCACTCGCGATCATGTCCGAGGCGCTGGGAGAGGAGCACTACCGCACCCAGGCGATCCGGACGCGGCTCGGCGATCTGTACGACTCTCTGGGCCGACCGGAGGATGCCGCGCGGATTCGGGGCTGAGGCGCGGTGCCCGGGGCAAATGACGCTCCGCATGAGGTTTCAAGCCCACGCAAGGCCATGACTTCTAGTGGGCGCTGCTGGACTCGAACCAGCGACCCCCTGCTTGTAAGGCAGGTGCTCTAACCAAGCTGAGCTAAGCGCCCTGTGGGCCGGAAACTAAAGCATGACGGGAGGTTCCGGTATGCACACCGACTGATCTGCGGAACCAGTTGGCGCCGGGGAGCCCGAGCCCCACGAGGGCCTGGCGAAGGAGTCATGAACGGTACGGAGGCCCCCCACTCGCCTGTCGAGCGGAGTAAGGGAGATTCCCCTCCCTTCGAGCCGGACTTCCCCTGGCACACAGAGCGAACCGGACCTACTACTGTCCGACATGGGCACGCGACTTCCATCGATATGCACGCTCCTGATGGCCGGCTTGGCGGTCACGGTTAGCGCACAGTCACCCGCCGACTACGCCGATGTCTCGGGGGCGGATATCTACCGAGAGGCATGTGCGGGTTGCCACGCCTTCGATGGTGCGGGTGTGGCGCCTTCTCTCTTGGCCTTCGAGGAGGCGATGCCCGACTTCACCGACTGCGATTTCGCGGCGCGTGAGCCCGACGGGGACTGGATCGCGGTGGCCCACGAGGGAGGCCCGGCCCGCGGCTTCAGCCAGATGATGCCGGCCTTCGCGGGCGCGCTGAGCCCTGAGCAGCTGCAGCGGGTCATGGACCACGTGCGCACTCTGTGCACGAACGCCGACTGGCCCAGGGGTGAGCTCAACCTCCCGCGCGGACTCACCCTCGAGAAGGCGTATCCCGAAGACGAGTGGGTCGTGGAAGGCGCGGCGGATCTGGAAGGTCCTGGCGCCTTCTCGAGCGCCTTCGTCTACGAGCGCCGCTTCGGCACACGCAGTCAGCTCGAGGTCAAGCTGTCCTACGGCTGGGCGCCCGACCCCGACGCCCCGGCCGACGTGACCGACTGGGTGAGCGGCCTGGGGGATGCAGTCGTGGGCGTCAAGCACGCTCTCTATCA
>JABDLS010000114.1 GCA_013002885.1 Gemmatimonadota bacterium
CGCAGCGGGTCAGTCCGGCAATGTTGACCCTGACTCTACCAAGCGATAGACCTAGCTCCTCCTGTCACGCCCCGGGCGTCCGACCTCCACCCCACGAGCCTCGCGAAATGTCCGCACCCCCCGTCGCACGCCGACTCCGCGAAGGTCAGCTCAAGAAATCACCTATTCGCGAGATCATGAAGCTCGCGGACCGGCGCAACATCGTAGCCATGGGCCTCGATCCCGACGATGTCATCTCGTTCGCCGGGGGTTGGGTAAACCACGAGGCACCCGACGCCCTTCGAGCCGAATACGCCCGGGTGGCCGACGACCCCCGACTCTTCCACGAGCTGGGCGCGTATTCGCCGACACGCGGTCTTCCCCGACTGCGCGAGTCCCTCGTCCGGGTGGATGCCGAACTGTACGGCACGAAGAGCCTTGCAGACGAGCACATCCTCGTGGGCGGAAGCTCGACTCAACTCACACATACCCTGTTCACGGCGCTCCTCGATCCTGGCGACACCGTCGTCCTTTTCGATCCGTCGTACGCCAACTACGGCCCTCAGCTCGAGCTCGGCCCCCAGGGTCTCGAGATCGCGTGGCTGGAGGTCTTCGACGCAGACGGCTGGGCCTACATGCCCGATCCGGACGTTGTCATCGAGCGTTTCGATGCACTCCTGTCCGAGAGCCAACCGCGGCTCCTCCTCTTCTCGACCCCCGACAACCCCACCAGCCAACTCATCCGCGACGACGTCTTCTTCGAGCTACTGAGGATGTCCGAGGAGGCCGACTGCTTCGTGGTGGTCGATTTCGCGTATCGTGCGCAGTGCTTCCGTCAACCCGAGCCGGATCATTTCTCAGCGAGCCCGGCGGAGTACCCGAACCTCATCCGCCTCCACTCGAATTCGAAGTGGTGCCGTGGTCTCGGCCGTCGGCTGGGATGGATCGAGGCGGACCCGGCCGTCGTATCCGCCGTCGAGGTGGTCCAGCAGAGCACGGCCCTCTGCCCGGACTCGGTGCATCAGCACACGCTGGCGGCCTACCTGGACGCAGCGCTGGAAGACGGCTCGCTCATCAGCTACATGGATGATACCCGCGAGCTGTACGAGACGGCCGCCCGGCACACCGTCGATTGCGTCCGTCGCTACCTCCGCATGCCCTGCCTCGACGCCGAGGGCGGGTTGTATACGGTTGTCGACGTGGGAGGCGACGGCGACTCGTTCGTCCGGGACTTGCTCGCCGCCACAGGGGTCATCTTCGTGCCGGGTAGCGGCTTCGGTGCGTCCCTGACCAACGGCGTGCGGATCTCGTACGGACCGCTGGTCCACGATCTGGATCGGATCGAGGAAGGGCTTCAGCGGGTGGGATCGCATGTGGGGGGGAATCAGGCCTACTCATGAACCAGTCCACGTAACGTCGGCATCATGGGGTCTAGTCCACGTGGCCTGAAGGGCTGGCGCCAGTCTTGCTCAATTGCCAACATCATCATCTCAGGAACACGGACCGGAGGGAGAGAGTGGGTATCGTCGGATTCTTGGTATTTGGATTGGTAGTCGGTGCAACAGCGCGCCTCATCAAGCCGGGGCGGCAGAACCTCAGCCTCGGGATGACGTTGCTGCTTGGTGCGGCCGGCTCCGTCATCGGGGGCGTGGTAGCCAATGTCCTCGGTACCGGCACGATCATGGAGCTGAACATGCTCGGCGCACTCGTCGCGATCATCGCGGCGGTGATGCTGGTGGGGACCGCGGAAAGTATCGCTGGCAAGAAGTAGCGCCCGACAAGGTCTGCGTGGGCGCTCTCGTCCCGCCGGAGACACGGTTTTCGCTCGAGGAGCATCGCGTCATGCGATGACTTCGTGAGCTTTCTTGCGGCCCCTTGCCTCCCCCACTCTGCCATCGAGATTGATCTCACGTCGCACCCCGCAGCGTAGACCGGAGCCTGCCATGACGCCGCCCCGAGCCCTCGGAGCCTCAGCACTCGTCCTCGTCGCCCTCGTTTTATGTCCTCTTAGCGCGATCGCGCAGGTCGCCGAGTTGGAGCGTTTCGAGCCCGTGGACGTCTTCGGACTCGAGTGGGCCACCGACCCGCAGATCTCTCCGGACGGCGCCCACGTCGTCTATGCGAGGAACGCGAACGACGTCATGACCGACCGGGCGGGAACCAACCTCTGGATCGTCTCGACGGACGGACAGAGCCATCGACCGATCACGAGTGGTCCCGGCTCCAACACCTCGCCCCGCTGGTCCCCATCGGGCGATCGCCTTCTCTGGGTCTCGTCCCGCGGCGGATCGCCCCAGCTGTGGCTGCGCTGGATGCACACCAACGAAGACCATCGGATCACGAACCTCACCGAGAGCCCGAGCAGTATCTCCTGGTCCCCGGACGGAGACTGGATCGCGTTTACCATGTTCGTCGAGGACGACCCCGACCCGGCCCTCGCCAAAGGAATGCCTTCGCCTCCGGAAGGGGCCGAATGGGCCGGCCCGGCCGTGGTCATCGATGAGGTGCAGTACAAGAACGACGGACAGACCGGGTTCGCTCGTGAGGGCAACGTCCACGTCTTCGTGGTCCCAGCGGAAGGGGGTACCCCGCGGCAGCTCACCCGTGGCCCCTACAACCACATCGGACCGGTGTGGACGCCGGGAGGTCGCAGCCTCGTCCTCGTCGCCAACCGAAGGGCCGACTCCGACTTCGAGGCCAACGACACCGACCTCTACGAAGTGTCCCTGGGGGACGGATCGCTGACCCGGCTCACTGACCGCTACGGCCCCGACGCCGGTCCGGCCGTGTCCCCTGACGGGCAGTCCATCGCGTACGTGGGCTTCGACGACGAGCACCAGGGCTTCCAGGTCAGCCGTCTCTACGTCATGAACCGTGACGGAAGTGGGAAGCGAGAGATCTCGACGGGCTTGGACCGGAGTGTCGGGGGTGTGCAGTGGAGCGGTGACGGTCGGTCCCTCTTCGTCCATTACACTGACGAGGGCTCCGGTCACGTCGCCCGTGTGAGCCTGGACGGAGGCGTAGACGTCGTCGTGGAAGACCTCGGCGGGACGGCCATCGGCCGGCCATACGCGGGAGGGTCGTATTCGGTCTCCGACGACGGCACCGTCGCGTACACCATGTCCACGCCACTTCGGCCTTCTGACGTCGGAATCGCCCGGCAGGGTCAGGCCGCCAGCCAGCTCACACGACTCAACGAGGACCTCCTTGCCCACAAGCAGCTCGGCCAGGTGGAGGAGCTCTGGTGGGAGTCGTCGGTGGATGGCCGCCGGGTCCACGGTTGGATCGTCACACCTCCGGCCTTCGACCCGTCCCAGGACTACCCCCTCGTTCTGGAGATCCATGGTGGCCCGTTCTCCGCCTACGGCCCCCACTTTTCGGCCGAGGTCCAGCTCTACGCCGCGGCAGGCAACGTCGTCCTTTACACCAACCCTCGAGGCAGCACCTCGTACGGCGAGGAGTTCGGCAACCTCATACACCACGCGTATCCCGGCGACGACTATCACGACCTCATGTCCGGGGTCGACGCGGTCATCGGCGAGGGCTACATCGACGAAGACCGTCTCTTCGTCACCGGCGGCTCGGGGGGAGGGGTCCTCACCGCGTGGATCATCGGCCAGACCGATCGCTTCGCGGCAGCCGCTGTCCAGAAACCCGTCATCAACTGGGCGAGCTTCGTCCTTCACGCCGACGGGATTCCGTTCTTCGGCAAGTACTGGTTCGGTGAGATGCCGTGGGAAGACATCGAGCACTACTGGAGTCGCTCACCCCTGTCGCTCGTGGGCAATGTGACGACACCCACCATGCTGGTGACGGGAGAGGTCGACTACCGCACGCCCATGTCGGAGACCGAGCAGTACTACGGCGCTCTCAAGCTGGTGGGCGTACCGACAGCGATGGTGCGGATTCCCGAGGCATCCCACGGGATCGCCGCCCGGCCGAGTCAGCTCCTGGCCAAGGTCACGCACATCCTCGGTTGGTTCGACCGGTACCCAAGACGCGGCAGTAGGCCAGTGAGCTAGGCGCCACCGACAATCAGCGCCCCGGCAGCACCTCGACGACCGAACCGGCCTGCTCGCGCAATCGGTCACGGTTCAAGGGATGCGGGCTACGCAGCCACCAGTCGTTGACGATGAGCCCACCGTCTTCGAGGCGCCGGAACTGCATGGAGCCCGTGTAGCTCCCTCGAAGGAGTTCACGCGGGAGATTCACGTATTCGAACTCGAGGGCCTGAAGTTGGGCGGATGTCTCGTCAATCCAGAGAAGTCCTCGCAACTCGGGGACGTCTCGACCGTCCACCGGCTCGAACTCGAGCGTGATCCACCCCGGTCGCGACGCATCGCGACTCAGAGTGAAACAGTGCATTCGAAGGAAGTATGGCGCGAGGAGGACCTCGGCCGACGGGCCATAGATCCAGACCTCTTCACCGTCCACGCTGACGTACCCGCCCGCCTCGATTTCATCGGGGGGCAAGGAAGTGAAGGGCCTTTCGTCTCCTACCACCAGCCGTCGGCTCGATGACTCCGCGACGATCTCCAGCGAGCGGCGTTCCCGCCACCGGTCATACTCCACGATCCGATACTGGTGCGTCGTTGAGGACCGGGTGACCTCCGCGGCTCGAAGAGCCTTCTCCACCTCCGCCCACACCGTGTAGACGGCGCGAGCCGACTCGGGATCGACGGCGCAGCGTTCCTCGCCGGTCACCGCGAGACCGCTCAAACGGATGGGCTCGGCAGGCAACTCGAGAGCGTACCGGGCGTCTCCTTCGAGAGTGAACGGCCCCACCTCGACACCCCGGCGCCCGATCATTTCGGCTCGCAAGCGGTAGGTGAGGCTATTGGCCCCGACGAATCCAAACGAGCCGGAATCATCGGTGAGCTTGGCGTCGATGCGCTCGCCTTCGCCGTCGAGGAGGAGAACCACGGCCCCGACGACAGGGCTGCCGCTTTCGGCGTCGACGACACGACCGAGGATGGATTGGGCCTGGACGTCAGGGGCTCCGCCAAGGCAGAGGACGCCCACCGTCGCGAGAGCCGATACCCACGGCGACCCCACCGCCCTCACGAAATCGGTCGCGGCGGCCTCGGGGGGACGATGACCACAGAGAAGCCTGCGTCGCCTAGCATCCGATTGAAAGCGTCCAACCTCGGTCCCAGCAGCTCCTGGTTGGTGGCTTGATGCACGGTCCATCTCGCCCGGAGATCACTCAGGACGTCCCGAGAGCCCATGCTCACACCCGGCTGATCGGCGTCGGCGTTGCCGTGGAGGAACACGTACTGGAATTTCAGCCTCGTGGGGAAGTTGATGACCGTCTGGCCGTCCACCGTTCGACTCTGGTAAAGGGAGTCGGCCACCGTCTCCAGCTCGCCGGCCAGGTCCTCGCCTTCGGCCACGAGGGATTCCGTGTCATCATGCTCGCCGATACGCTCCATGGCCGACTCGATCTGGCCACGGACATCATTGTTCACCGAAGCCGCCCGGTGTATCGCCGCCAGCTCGTTGGCCACGTCGGCGACGAATCGGTCCTGCTCGATGTACGCGGACAATGGCACGTCCAGACGCGGGTCCATCCGGACCTCGAACGGCTGCGTCATGGACCACTCGTCGACGGTGAGGCGGACCTGATAGTCGCCGGGCACCACGCGCCGGCCCTGGAGCGATCCGAAGACATACGCTCCGGGGATGTTGGGAATGGACTCGTGTCGGAGATTCCAGACGACGCGATTCGCGCCCCGCTCGACGCTCAGAGGCGATGCGCCGGGACTCACCTCGTCGTCGGGATCCGTGGACATGGTCCGGACCAGGTCTCCTGCCGCGGTGAGGATCTCGACGGTGACCTCGGGAGACGCCGCCGTGTCGGCACCGAAGCCAGCTCCGAGTACGAAGTCGATGACGGCCCCCGGCGGCGGATTCTGCCCCCCGCCGCCCCCGCCAAAGCCCCCGCTACCGGCCCACCGGTACACGTGGCCCGGCGCATAGAGGTGGTGCTCGCCATCGGCTACCTCGGCCGCCTGCCTCAGCGGCTGCAGCTCGTCGAGGATCCAGAACGACCGGCCCGATGTGGCGACGACGAGGTCGTTCTCGCGCTCGTGGACCATGAGGTCGTTGATGGGCGTGTTGGGCAGGTTGAGCTGGAGGGACTGCCAGTCCTCTCCCGAATCGAAGGAGACGTACACACCCGTCTCGGTTGCCGCGTAGAGAAGACCGGGCTGCACGGGGTCCTCCCGCACTACGTGGACCCACGCCTCGTCGTCGATCCCGTCGGCGATGGCCTGCCAGCTCTCGCCCCAGTTCCGGGTCACGTACGCCAGGGGCGTGAAGTCGTTGAACTTGTAGCGGGTCACCGCGATGTAGACCGTCGCCGGATCGTGAGGCGAAACGTGCACAGCGTTGACGATGGCCTCGCCCCACTCGCCGGTGACGTCTGTCCAGGTGCCGCCACCATCCCGGGTCACGTGGACGAGACCGTCGTCGCTGCCCGTCCAGAGAACGTTCGGGTCGTGGGGTGACTCGTCGAATCCGTAGATGGTGCCGTAGATCTCGCCGCCGGCGCCTTCGTTGGTGATGGGGCCACCGCCGTACCCCTGCTTGGAGTCGTCGTCTCGGGTGAGATCCGGGCTGATCTCCTCCCACGTCATCCCCCGATCCTGGGAGCGCACCACGTAGTTCGAGGCGTGGTAGATGACGTCAGAGTCGAAATCCGAGACCAGGATCGGCGCGCTCCAGTTGTAGCGGTACTTCATCTCGCGGGCCTGGAGGGCGGCGGGCATGACCGGATAGGCGGCGATGTCACGGGTCGAGTTGGTCACGTGATCGTACTCGCTGATGATCCCCATGTAGCAGCCCGCGTATACGAAGCGGGGATCGTCGTCGTCGAAGTCCGGGCGCGCACTCTCGCAGCCTCCCACCGAGTACCAGTCCTTCCACCCGATGCCGCCAGGGCCCCTGCTGGCGATGGCCACCGACGAGTTGTCCTGCTGGCCGCCGTAGACGTGGTACGGGAAGCGGTCGTCGAGGTTGACCCGGTAGAACTGTGCGGTCGGCTGATTCTGCTGCGTGGACCAGGTGTCTCCGCCGTTGAACGAGACGTTCGCGCCGCCGTCGTTGGCGTTGACCATGACCTCGTTGTCCAGAGGGTTGATCCAGAGGTCGTGCTGGTCGCCGTGTGGGACGGCCACGCTCGAGAAGGTCCTGCCACCGTCGACGGACTTCATGAACGGGGCGTTCATGACATACACCGTCTCTTCGTCGACAGGGTCCGCGTAGACCTCGATGTAGTACCAGGCCCGGGCGCGGATCGTCCAGCTCTCGCTGACCAGCGTCCACGAGTCGCCGGCGTCGTCGGAGCGGAAGAGCCCGCCGCCGGGGTCGGCCTCCACCATGGCGAAGAGGCGGTCCGGGTTGGCCCGGGACACGTCGATGGCCGTCTTGCCCATGAGTTCGGGGAGCCCGGCGTTGATCTCCTGCCACGAGTCGCCGCCGTCGGTGGACTTCCAGAAGCCGCTACCCTCACCGCCACTCACCACCCGCCACGGAAGTCGGCGATGGTCCCAGAAGGAGGCGTAGAGAATGCGCGGATTGGTCATATCCATGGCCAGATCCGACGCGCCCGAGTTCTCGTCCACGTGGAGGATCAAATCCCACGTTTCGCCGCCGTCCGTGGAGCGGTAGATCCCCCGCTCCTCGTTGGCGCCGTACGGAGCCCCCTGCGCGGCCACGTACACCACGTCGGGATCGTCCGGGTGGACCCGAATGCGCGAGATGGAACGAGTGCGGTCCAGACCGAGATGCATCCAGGTGCGCCCTGCGTCAGTGGACCGGTAGACCCCGTCGCCGTGAGACGTCATGACGCCACGGATGGCGTGCTCCCCCATGCCCACGTAGACGACGTTCGGGTCCGACTCGGCCACCGCGATCGCACCGACCGAGGACGTGCTGAGCTCACCGTCCGACACATTGGACCACGTCATGCCCGCGTCCGTCGTCTTCCAGACGCCTCCGCCCACGGTGCCCATGTAGTAGACGTGGGGCTGGGTGGGTACGCCCGTTGCCGCTACCGACCGCCCACCCCGGAACGGTCCTATGCCCCGCCACTCCATGGCTGAGTAGAGACCGGGGTCGACGGGGGGCTCCTGAGCGGCAACAAACGAAGGGGGCGCCACCAGGCTTGCGATGGCTGCCATCAGGAGTGCCGCCGCCAAGGCGGAGGAGGGGCCGGGACAGGGAGGTCGGCCGGGGCTCGTGTTTCGGGGGTGCATCTTGGCTCCGTGCTGCTAGATGGATGAGGGTGCCAAGTGAGGGAATGCCGGTGGGCAGCGCAACGTCCAGTGGGCTGTTGGGTAAGCTCGCCGGTCGCCCCCATCCGATTCCTCACTTCATCACGGCAGGAGCTCGCCTTCATGGCCAATTTCAAGGTCCCGGCCCGCACGTATATGTCGTCGCCCCTCGCATCCGTCCACCGGGGAGATTCACTCGACGATGTCCATGTCCGACTTCAGGAGTCGGGCTTCTCCGCCCTCCCAGTGGTGGACGATGCAAGCCACGTCGTTGGCGTCCTCTCCCGCTCAGATCTTCTCCGATTGGGCACTCGGGAGTCCGGAGCTGAGCCGCGCTCGCCCCTGCTGGTGTTCCCCGACGGAACGGCCGGCGAAGAGATGACGCCGTCTCCGACCGCGGTTTCTCCGGCGGCGCCGCTGTCCAAGGTGGCCGGGATCATGATCGAAGACCGAGTCCATCGGGTGTTCGTCGAGACCGAGGATGGAAAGACGACCGGCGTTGTGACCACGCGGGATCTGATGCGGGCCATCTCGGACGCGAAGGTGAGCCGGCCCCTCTCCGACTTCATGTCTTCACCGGTGTTCACGATACGCGCCGCCGAGCCCGTATCCCTGGCCACCGAGCGGCTCGGCAAGGCCCGTGTGACCGGACTGGTCGTGGTCGACGAGGCGTGGCCGGTGGGTGTCTTCAGCCAGTTCGAGGCGTTGGACGCGCGGGACGTCCGGCGGGAGACAGCGGTGGAAGACGTGATGAGCCCGGCCATCCTGATTCTGGACGGTCGAACGCCCATTCATCGTGCCGCTGCCCAGGCCGCCAGCATGGACGTTCGCCGCATCGTGGTCATCGACGAGGAAGCGACGGTGGGCATCGTCACGGGGCTGGATTTCGCCCGGGTCATCAGGTCATGAAGCCTTTCTGACGGGGGCTTCGGCCCCTGTTCCTGGGCTGGCGCCCGGACTCCGACGACCTGGGACGAGTCGGGGTCCGAGGCACCCTGTCCCTATGCGACCTTGGCGAACAGCACGACCTCGTTCTTGCCAAGCGCCTTCGCGCATTTCGGGCAGTAGGCATAGAAGAAGTAGAGGTGCTCCAGCTCTTCCCCCTCGTCCCTCACGTACGTCTCCATCTCGGCGATCCACTTCCTCACGTTGCGGTAGGGCCCCTCGAACACACGCGTGAGGAACACCCCGGAGAGCGTCTCCATGGTCGCTTCGGGCACAGGACGGTCCGTCGCGACGTAGATGTCACTCCCCCATGGCGAGATCTCGTCGGTGATCCAGATTGGGTCCTCGGGGTAGGCCGCGGCACCCTCGATGGCCTCGTGGTCACGACTGATCACCGAGCCGAAATTGATGGGGATGTGCAGGAACTCCAGGATGTGGTCCTTCAGGAACAGCTTGTCGGACCACGCGTGCTTCGCACGGTCCCACCGCTCGGTATCCAGACGGGCGCAGCACCCGGTTTCGCTGTTGTCGTAGTTGGTGTCGGCGAGCTTCATGTCATCCTCCCGCAGGGACTCGGCCCCGATCGCGAATCATCAGAGCCACCGCACCGAGGCCGAACGTGATGGCTCCGAGTCGGGCCAGCCAGCCGACCCATGGCAGGAAGCCGGCAACGGCCACGAGGGCGCCGCCGGCGAGGAAGAGAAGCACGGCGTTCCCGCGCTCTGCAGGATTCCGACTCCGCAGTACGGCTCCCCCGAGCCAGAGCCCCGTCGGTATGGGCGCCAAGTAGAGCGAGACGCCGTAAAGCACCGCGACGACCAGGGCCAGAGGAATCCCGATCACCGTAGCCCCGACGACCACGATCCCGACGGGCACCCCGATGAGTACCAATACCCCCAGCCCGAGGGCGGCGGCGGCGTTCGGCGTCGCGCCCCGGACGACTGCGGCGATGGTGGCAGGGGCGAGCACAACCAACGTCGTGCCGACCAGCAGGAACCCCAGAACCCGGAGAACCACTAGCCCCAAACCGCCCTCACCCGACTCACGTGGCTCGAGTTCGACGGCACCCTGCACAATCGTGGCCTGCGGGGAGATCCGTGCCTGGACTCCTTCCTCGACCCGGTAGCGGAGCTCGCCGCCTACGCGAGCGTCAGACGATACGGTCACTGAGGCTGCCTCCAGGCGTACGTCCCCATCGACCTCACCCGCGAGCTCGACTTCCTGGGCGCTCACGTAGAGGTCGCCGGCAACGCGACCCAGCACGCGCACTTTACCGCCCGCCAGGTAGGCGTTGCCGTCTACTACCGTGCCCGCGGTCAGCTCGACTCCGCCACCTACAATCGTGACGTTTTGCCCCACCGCTGCGTCGAGAAGCACCGTTCCACCCGCCCCGCGAACACTACCCTCGATGCGACCCCGGACCGTCTGATCCCCACCACCCCCGAGGTACGACCCACCAACCGTGCCGTCGAAGTCGATCGAACCGCCCGCAGCCATGACGTCCCCCGCCACGTACTCAGCTATCGAGACATCCCCGCTGGCAGCGACAAGATCGCCATTGGGTCGCAGGAGGACTCGGTCTTCCCAGCGGCCACCGGAGCAGGCGAGGGCCGGGAGCACGGTCAGAGCGAACAGAACCGCCCGCCCGACCGATCGAAGGGCGCGACATCCACTAGGTGTGCACCGGGTTGTTGGGCCGAGCATTGGATGCCTCCCTGTCGTGACCGCACTGGCCGACGCGACCGGCTGGCCGCCGGCTGAATGAAAGCTGCCGGAGACGCCGGCTCACGTCAGTCAGGGACCGGTCGACGAAAGGCGTGGGGAGAAGCCCTGGCCGTGTCGACGGACTCAGCCGCCCGTCACCCTAGGCCGGGACGATGAGTACCGGCCGTTTCGAGGCCCGAAGGACCTTGTCCGCAACGCTGCCAAGCACAACCCGGCCGAGGCCGCCTCGGCCGCGCGACGCCATGACCACGAGCTCGGCGCCGATCTCGTCCACCGCGTCGAGGATCCCGGCGGCCGCATGGTTGACAACCCGGGACTCCCTCCCGACCTCCGTACCCTCAGCCACCATCCGGGACGCGACCCGCTCGAGCTCGGCGTGCGCCGCCTCGCGACTCTGGTCGAGCTGTTGCTGGATTGCTTCGACAGCGTCGGGCAGATAGACGGACTCGGTGCTGTGTGGATACTCGACCACCCTCACCAGCGACAGATCCGCGTCGAACAGATCGGCGAGGGCCACCGCAGGATCGAGCGCCGTCTCGCTGAGCTCGGAACCGTCGAGCGTGACGGCCACATGACCGGGCTCGGGAATCCGGGCGAAGTCGGGCCGCCCACCGTCGTCCGGCGGCCGCACGAAGAGGACCGGCGCCGCAGTCGTGCGGACGAAGCGGTCGGCGACGCTTCCCATCCAGGCTCGACTCAGCGGGCCTCGGCCGTGAGTCGCCATCACGGTCAACGAAGCACCGATCTCGGCACGGTGTGCTTCGAGGACCTCGGGGGCGTTGCCCGTGAGCACCGCCACGGAGACGTCTCCGAGACCTGCGTCCCGCGCCTGATCCGCGACCGCATCCAGATATCGCTGCTCTGCTTCGCTCAGCGGCTGGATGAAGTTGACGTCGGGGAAGGCGATCGGAGGAGGAACCTCGACCGTGGCGAGCGATAGCGAGCCTCCCGAACGCCTCAGCAGAGCGATCGCGAAGGGGAGGGCTTGCTCCGCGAACTCCGTCCCGTCCAGGGGCACCAGGATCCTGTCGAACATTTCATCCCTCCGGTGGTCGGGGTCCGCGCCGGTGTCCTGGGGAGACCCTTGAGTCGTCTTTCGGCTCCCCCCAAGGTCGCAGTCAGGGCGACGAGGGAAAGCCCAGTGAGCCGCACGGCGCGGCAGACGCCTCTGCAGTGGGCGAGGCTCGCATCCGTCGACCGGGTGTCTCGCCTCTTGCGGCAGCGGGCCGATGGGTGTCCTATCGGTCGGTCTGTGGCCACGCGCGTGAGCCTCGTGACGAGCGTCGTGCGACCCCTGAAGGAGGGGGCTTGGAGAAATCACTGAAGTTCTTCGAGGCGGTGGTAAACTCGGTCACCGAGCACATCGTGGTGGTTGACGCGGCAGGCGTGATCGAGTGCGTCAACACGGCGTGGGTCGGCTTCGGCATCGACAACGGCAGCCGGATGCAGACTGCGGAAGATTGGCTGGGCGTCGACTACTTCCGGGCCTGCAACGGCTCGCCGACCTCCGGTGACGGGGACGGCCCTGCGGTCGCGAAGGGTCTCCGTCGCGTCATCGACGGACAGGTGGGGGTCTTCTCACACGAATACGCCTGCCACAGTACGACCGAGCGACGGTGGTTCATGATGCGTATCACGCCTCTCGAGTGGGAGGGCCCGGCGCGCTACGTCATCTCGCATCACAACATCACCGGACGGAAGCTGGCCGAGGAGAGAGTACAGGCTCTTTCCCTCAAGGACGGACTGACGGGCCTACCGAATCGCCGACGCTTCGACGACTTCGTTGCTTCCGAATGGCGACGGGGGCTGCGAGACAGGGCACCCGTCTCCCTCCTTCTCATCGACATCGATCATTTCAAGTTGTTCAACGACCACTATGGACACACCGTGGGGGACGAGTGCCTGCAGAAGGTCGCCAGGGCTATCGGCGACGTCGCGCGCCGACCTGCAGATCTGGCCGCCCGATACGGCGGTGAGGAGTTCGCGGTCGTCCTGGGTGGCACCGATGAGCCCGCGGCCCACCGACTAGCGATCGAGGCGCTCGAGGCGGTCGCCGGGCTGCGAGTTCCGCACGATGCGTCACCCACAGCGCCGATCGTCACGGTCAGCGTCGGCGTCGCGACGATGGTGCCGGAGGCCGACTCAGGTTTGGACACGCTCCTGGTGGCCGCAGACGAGGCCCTCTATGCGGCGAAGCGTGGGGGGAGAAGTCGCGTCGAGGTCTGGACACCCTAGGACCAACCCGCGAACCGGAGGGGGATGAACCCCGACCGTGGCGAGTGAGAGCGGGGTCCCGAACGCCTCAAGGAGACCGCTCCCGTACCGATAATCGGTAAGGAAGCCGCCCCGCGCGAAACGCGTCGGCGGGATGCTCGATCGTACGTCCCTGGAGGGGCTCATGCACTTCGGTTGGCCGGATGGCCTCGATGGGTGGCTCTCCGTCACCTATGACCCCTGGCTCGTCGTGCTCTCGGTACTCATCGCGAGCATGGCATCGTACATCACGTTGCGTCTGTTCGACGCGGCTCGCGGTTTCCAGGCCCGACGCCTGAGGTCGGCCAGCTTCCTCGGCGCAGCCGCAACGCTCGCCATCGGCGTGTGGACGATGCACTTCACCGGCATGCTCGCCGTGCTGCTGGACGCGCCCGTTGGGTATCAGGCTACGCTCACCATCGCATCGATCGCGCCCGCGATGCTAGGCTGCGGGGCCGCCTTGTGGATCCTGTCCGGGGATCGGCCAGCCGGAACACGGCTGGCTCTCGCGTCGGTGTGTCTCGCCCTCGGGATCGGGGGCATGCACCACCTCGGCATGATGGCCATGCGCACCACGGCGGTCATGCGGTACGACCCCACGCTCTTCGTCGTATCACTGCTCCTGGCCGTCGGAATCGCTCGCTTCGCTCTGGGACGCTTCGAAGCATCGAGTACTTCCGCGAACGCGCGCAGCCGGGGCATGAGCGCGGTCCTCGTCGGTCTCACCATCCCCGTCATGCACTACTCGGCGATGGCGGCAACCCGCTTCTACCCGGTCGAATCAGCGTCAAGGCCAGAGGGGCTCGTCGATCCCTTCCGGATGGGCTTCGTCGTATACGGACTGGCGGTCACCCTGCTCGTCGTCCTCCTGCTGGGGATCGTCGCGTCCCGAGCCCGCGCCGATGCCGAACGTGAGGCTCGACGCTTCAAGACCTTCCTCGACGTCGTTCCCGACGGCCTGCTGGTCTGTCATGCCAATGGCCGTATCGCAGTGGCGAATGCGCGAGCGGGTGAGCTCTTCGGATACGAAGTGGCCGAACTGGTCGGCCAGTCCGTTGGCGATATCCTCCCCGTGGGTGGCCCAATCGGACTGACCCAACCAGTCTCCACTCCGACAGAAGCCGACCGCGACGTCGTTGCGGCGCGCCGGGACGGAACGAAGTTCCTGAGTCAGGTCGCCGCCCACACCGTCGTCGCCGACGGTGAAGAGATGACCATGGTGGTGGTGCGCGACGTCACGGCGACGCGCGCGCAGGAGGCAACGCTGAGGCAGCTGGCCGAGGCCGTGGTCCAAGCCAGCGACGCAATCGTCATCACCGACGCGGAGGGGA
Source organism: Gemmatimonadota bacterium (assembly GCA_013002885.1). Taxonomy (GTDB): domain Bacteria; phylum Gemmatimonadota; class Gemmatimonadetes; order Longimicrobiales; family Gaopeijiaceae; genus UBA2589. The sequence continues at coordinate 14,510 of JABDLS010000114.1, forward strand.
CGGTGGAGTACGTCAATCCCGCCTTCGAACGACTATCGGGACACAAGGCCGCCCAGGCCGTCGGGGACGTACCGCATTCGTTGCAGCCCGATCATCCCGACTCGAAGGAGATCTGGGCCTGCATCCGTGCAGGCGAGCGCTGGAGCGGACACTTCGACTATCCGACAGCTCACGGTGAGGTCTACTCGGCCGATGTCTCCGTCTCACCCATCCTGTCGACGACGGGCGAACTCAACGGTGTCGTGGAGATCCGGCGTGACCGGACCGAGGCGGAACAGCTACAGGGTCAGCTCGCCCAGGCCCAGAAACTCGAAGCCGTCGGGCAACTGGCTGCTGGCATCGCGCACGAGATCAACACGCCGATCCAGTTCGTGGGAGACAACCTGCGCTTTCTCGGCGACAGCCTGGGCGACCTCACCGGGCTCGGCTCGCTCCTCCAAGAGTTCGTGGTCACGTCCGGAAACGGTCCACTTCCCGAGGCCTTGGTCCAGCGGGCGACCACGTCCCTCGAGGAGGCCGATCTGGACTTCCTGCTGGACGAGGTACCGGTGGCCATCGAGCAATCGCTCGAGGGGGTCTCGCGGGTCGCCGGAATCGTCCGCGCCATGAAGGAATACGCTCACCCTACGGACGAGCGGACGCCCGTCGACCTCAACGCTTCGATCCGCAACACCGTGACGGTCGCCCGGAGTGAGTGGAAGTACGTGGCCGATCTGGTGATGGACTTCGACGAGGCCCTTCCGATGGTGACCTGCTCACCAGGAGAGTTCAACCAGGTGATCCTCAACATGCTCGTCAATGCGGCCCACGCGGTCGAGGCCGCCCGCGGGACCGGAGATGTGGAGAAAGGAACCATCACCATCCGCACACGGCAGGATGACTCAACCGCGGTCATCGAGATCCAGGACACCGGTTGTGGTATGCCGGACGACGTGAGAGACAAGATCTTCGATCCCTTCTTCACAACGAAGGAGGTAGGCAAGGGCACGGGCCAGGGCTTGAGCCTCGCCCACGCCATCGTCGTCAAGAACCACGGAGGCTCTCTCTCCGTGGAGTCGGTGCCCGGAGCGGGCACGACATTCACCATTCGACTCCCCTGGGGAGAAGCTCGGGAGGCCGTGGCATGATCCGAATCCTGTTCGTGGACGACGAACCCCATGTGCTCGACGGTCTCCGCCGAATGCTGCGGACCTATCGCTCCGAGTGGGACATGACATTCGTCCAGAGTGGCGAAGAGGCAGTCACCGCCATGGCGGCCGGGCCCTTCGAGATCGTGGTCTCCGACATGAAGATGCCCGGAATGTCCGGGACGGAGCTCCTGAGCAAGGTCAAAGAGGCCCACTCCGAAACCGTCCGCATGGTCCTCTCCGGCCAGGCGAGCCGGGATGAGGTCCTGAAGGTGGTGAGTCCTGCCCACCAGTACATGGCGAAGCCGTGCGGACCCGACGATCTCAAAGCCACCATCGAGCAAGCCATAGCTCTGCGTCGTTTGTTGTCGTCGCGCGAACTCGCCGCAGTCGTCTCGGGCATCGTGAATCTGCCGAGTATCCCGAGCCTCTATCAGGCGCTGGTCGAGGAGTTGAACAAGCCGGAGCCGAGCATCGCCAAGATCGGGGAGATCGTGGAGCAGGATCCGGCGATGACGGCAAAAATCCTGCGCCTGGTGAACTCGGCTTTCTTCGGTCTGCGGAGGGAGGTGAGCCGTATCTCCGACGCCGTCTCCTATCTGGGGACCGACACCATCAGTACGCTCGTCCTTTCCCAGGGGCTCTTCCAGCAATTCGATCCGAACGTGGTCTCCTCTGGCGAGCTGGATGCGCTCTGGTCACACAGCATGCGTACCAGCCGACTCGCCGCGGCCGTCGCGAAGTCATGCGACGTCGGCCGGGACGTCGTCGACCATGCGTTCACGGCGGGCATGCTTCACGAGGTCGGCAAGCTCGTGTTCGCTTCTTCGTTCCCGGAGCGCTGGAAGGAGGCGCGTGCGGCCCTGGCGGCCGGCGAGGCTCATCCCTCGGTCGTCGAGCGCGAGATTCTGGGCGCCACTCATGGGGAGATGGGTGCCTACCTCCTCGGCCTTTGGGGCCTTCCAGACCCGATCGTGGAAGCGGTGGCATTCCATCCGGTGCCGTCCGACCACGTCAACCCGTCCCTCGACGCACTCTCCATCGTGCACGTGGCTGACGTGCTCGCCGGAGCGACCTCGTCCCGGGAAGACACCATGGCCCAGCTCGACCACGACTACCTGGCGGCGGTGGGCGTCGCCGGCCGGATCGAAGGGTGGATGGAGCTGGCTGCGGAGACCCTGCAGATGGGTAGCGCCGCATGAATACGAAGGTCCTTTTCGTCGACGACGAGCCGCACGTCCTCGACGGCATCCGGCGGCAGCTGCGGAAGCGTTATGAGGTCGTGACCGCCGTGGGTCCCGAGGAGGGCCTCGAGAAGCTCGCTGCCGAAGGTCCCTTCGCCGTGGTCGTCTCGGATATGCGCATGCCCGTCATGGACGGAGCCACCTTTCTCGCGCGCGTCCGCGCGGAGGATCCGGACGCGGTCCGCATGGTCCTGAGCGGTCAGTCCGACATGGATATGACGATCTCAGCGGTGAACCAGGGCAACATCTTCCGATTCCTGACCAAACCGTGCGAGACCGCCGACCTCGCGGCGGCCATCGATCAGGCGCTCGAGCAGTATCGCCTCGTAATCGCCGAGCGGGAGCTTCTGCAAGGAACGCTGAGCGGGGCCGTGGGACTCCTCAACGACGTCCTGGCGATGACGAGTCCCGCCGCGTTCAGCCGCGTGAGCGCCACCCAGCGGGTCCTCACCGAACTGGTGGAGCACCTCGATCGACCTCTGAACTGGGAATGGAAGCTCGCGGGCATGCTGTCGTACATCGGGTGCGTCTCCATCCCCGACGAGACGGTGAAGAAGGCGTTCGCCGGACAGCAGCTGGACGAATTGGAGGAAAAGGCCTTCGCCGCCCATCCCGAGGTGGCGAGCAAGCTCCTGGCACGGATTCCCCGTCTCCAGGAGGTGGCCGATATCATCGGTGCTCAGTCGGGTGCCGCTGCCGAGCTCGCGACGGCCGACTTCTCGACGCTCACCGATCAGCAGATCGGGGGCCAATGTCTCCTCGCGGCCACGCATTACAGCGCGGCCATCAGCGCCGGGGAGACCCGAGGACGGGCGTTCGACCTGGTGCGCGTCGAGGGTATCGTGCACCCGGTCGTACTGGAGGCGCTCGCCAAGGTCCGGGTGGACTCGGGGTCGGTACTCATGGCGACCGCCGCCGAACTGAGGCCCGGCGTGCACCTGGATCAGGATGTCCTCAACGCCGAAGGCAAACTCCTGCTCGCCGAAGGCTACGAGGTGACCGATGCCATCATCGTTCGCCTCAGGAACCACTCCGAGCGAGGTGACCTCCAGGAACCCTTCCGAGTGCGAACCGCCACGGAAGAGCCGACCAATGCGCCGACCCCCGAGCCCGTCGCGGCCGCTACCGGCTGAAGCGATGTAAGGTGGTTGCCTCTCCGACCGCTGGGCGAGAGCTTCGCCCATGCTTGAAAGCGCTAGGGCGGGCTAGCGCGGGGCAAGTCCCGAGACGCCTCCGGTGCCCTTGCAGCAGACGTTTCAGCGCCCCTCCAACGCCGTCGCGCGTTGCCGTGCGTCCCGCACCCGAGCTTGGAGATCCACATCGGCGTTGTCCCAGGCGTCGGCGAAGGCCCGGTAGTGCTCGGCCGCACGGGCAGCGTCTCCTTGCCCTTCGTAGAGTCGCCCTAGCCACTCGTGCACCACGGGATCGAAGATGTGGAGAAGGAATGTCGGTCCGTCGAAGAACGGATGCTCCAGATAGCGCTCGTAGGCCTCGATCGCCGAATCAGGCCGGTCCGCCAGCTCATAGCCTCGCCCCAGGATGAGGTGCGCGCATCGAGCGCAGAAGGCCGCCTCCGCCGCGGTCTCCAACTGGGCGACTCCGTCCGGCGCTCCCCTGCGTATGGCCAGCAGGGCGGCGGCGAAGCGCGCCGTGTCTCGCGCGCCAGCATCCGCGTTTTCGGCCAGGGGTTCGAAGGCCTGGAGCATGGCCTGGGCCCGATCCTCGTACCCGAACATCGCCCATGCCACGGCGTGGTATCCGTACCCGCGATTGTGCTCCGACAACTCCTCCCAACCGATCTCGCGTTGCAGCTTCTCGATCTCCTCGGCGGCCCGGGCACTGTCGCCTTCGATGACGCCGACGGACCACGGCGTAGGCAACCCATACAGCAGTTGCAGCGATGGACCCGCGACCTCCCCTCCGAGACGCTCGCTTCCGTCGAAGACCTCCGCCGCGGCATCGAGCTCCCCGGCACGGGTCCGCAACACCCCGTCGATGTACAGCTCCCATGCACGGGCCGCACCATCTGACGACGGCGGAGAATCTCGAAGCAACGCCCGTGCGGAATCCGGTTGCCCGGACATGGTGAGCATCATGGCCCGGACCCCGGTGTTGTACGGGAAGCCAGGGGCGCGCGCCTCCCAATCATCGAGTGCCGCGCTGGCCTCAGCGTCGCGCCCGAGGGCGACCTGGGACACCATCACGTTCCAGGTGAAGGCTTGGCTCTCGGCGATGTCGAAACCCTCGGCCACGTCCAGTACGGCGTCGTACTGGCCCTCCCAACTCAGGATGTGCGAGAGATTCCCGGCGGATCCCACGTCTGACGAATCAATGGCGAGGAGCGATCGGAAAGCGCGGGCAGCCTCGCCTTCCTCACCAGTGTGCAGGTGATAGGAAGCCTCGGTAAAAAGCCGCTCGCGCTGTGGGAGTCGCTCACGATGGCGATATGCGGCCCGGATGGCCTGAGCCCCGACTTCCTGGTCTCCGCCAAAATTCCCGATGGTCACGGCGATGGCCCGATGGGCGCCGGCGAACGTCGAGTCGATCTCCGTGGCCTCCTGGTAGAGTCGGACGGCGACCGGAGCAGAGATGACACCTCGAGTGTGACCCCGGACCGCCGTCGTGTATCGCTCGAGGGCAGCGAGAGACCGGGTCGAGACCTCTTCGAGAGGCTCGGACTGCGCCACGGAGCGCAGAGACTCGCCGACCTTCTCACGCATGCGGCGAGAGAGCTCATCGACGGCCTCGATGAGGTCGTCCTCCCCCTCGGATGTCACCCGGAACGAGGCGAGCTCGTCGCCAGTCCCGGCGGCCAGCAGTCTTGCGTTGATCACGATGGAGGTCCCCAACCTTCCGACCTCGCCGCTGATGACCCCTTCCACACCCTCCCGCGTCGCCAGCTCCAGGGCGACATCGCCGGGAAGGCCATCCGCGGGTGACCGCTGCATCCTCCCGAGTGCGGCGTTCACGACGCTGTTGGGCATCAACTCCAACGTCGGGCTCTGAGCCAGATCGATCCGAAGGGCTTCGGTGATGAGGTCGCCGGACACGGATTCACCCGCTGAGCTATCGAAGTCCGCCAGCACGACCTGACCGCCCGCCTGGAACACACCCTGTGCCACCAGCGTTCCGGGCGAACCGATCCCGGTCACCCGCATCACCAGATAACCGGCGGTTACCACACCCAACAGCGCGAAGGCCAGGATTCCGCCTCCGATGGCCTTGCGCCATGTGAACAGCCGGGCCATCGCCGATTCGGGCGGGACGGAGGGGGCAGCGGCTACGCCCGCGCGCGGCGCGGCGATGGGTTCGGTCCCCCCGGGGGCCTCGGCGCCTTCCTCGGCCTCGCCGGACTCAGCCGCACCCGAGTTCGCGTCCCCGAAGGAAGCGAACAGGCCGACGCCTCGGCCGCCCTGCACGTACGCGGTGGTGAGAACGACGGGCAGGCCCGCCAACAAAGCCAGAAGCGCCCCACCGAAGACCCACTCGGGCACGAAGCCGCGCTCGATGAAGAGGTCGAGGACCTGGAGGAACCCCCAGCCGCCACCGATGAAGATGCCGAAGACCTGCCAGAGACCCCGCCTATGTGCCTCTTGCAGGAAGTGTCGAAGGGGGCTCAGGGGTGGTGACTCCGTGGCTGGGACATGGGGGTGTCGGCCTCAAGTATACTTGCCGTTGACGCGGTCCGCAGTACGACACCCGGGCCCCATCCACCCTTCCGTTTCGGCGGAAACGACCGTTCGCCCCCTCACCCCTCCACGACGATGGGCCGACTCGTCACCACAGGGGTCCGGCCCGCGAGCTCCAGCTGCAGATGCAACGTGTACTCACCGGGCTCCAGGTCCGGAAGCTCGAGTTCGATGGACCGGAAGACGGCCTGCACCTCATCGGGCCCGAAGTCGTCGAAGGTGATGTCGATCTGCTGATCGGGTTCGATGATGCCCAGGAAGTCGCCGACCCGTTCCAGGAAGCCGGGTCGCCCCTCGCTGAAGCCGACGGTCACCCGGACCGGCTCCCGGATACGGAGCCCGTAGACCTCCCAGAAGACGCCGAAGCGTTCCCCGGAGCGCACCCGCACTCCGGGCCGGACGTTGGTGACAGCCTCGTCGAAGGAGTCGGGCAGAGGCACACCTTCCCGCAGGATCATGAGGTCGGAAACCGACACGAGACCAGGCAACAGTGGCTCCTGAATGATCCCCTGACGCGCCCGCCAGGCTCGACGCTCCGGTAGGTCGACGACCTCGAGACTGCTTACGTACTTCCCCGGCCGCGCCTCGATGGTGAACACTCCCTCGGGCTCGCGGCCAAGGACGTTGACGAAGGGTCCACCCTCGACGGGAATCAGGAAGAGCGCAGCATGAGGAGGCTCTTCGGGCAACGGATCCGCACCCCATACCGGCTCGGCGTCCCCGCCCCCAGCAGGGAGCGTCGGCCGGTACGCACCGACCACCAGCATGGAGTCGTCACGCCGGAATCGCCCCACCTGCGTCTCCAGCCCCCGGACCTCCGGTGCGTAGAGGGGCGCATGCCACGTCCGAGCCTCCCTCGGGGCCGTAATCCAACTCTCCGGCGGAATCTCCGCCGGCGACTCCATGAACTCGGGCGGAAAGATGTAACCTCGACTCTTGGGGTGGTGGTGGCCGATCATGACCCGGCTGTCCTGCATGCCGGAGTCGAAGCGCCCGCGTGGACTCCGCCCGCCCAAAGCACCTGGCATGCGCGTGGGATCGTGACGGCGACTATACCCGATGTTCATACCGTAGCGGACGAGCGTCTCCTCCAGATCCTCGTCCCATTCGGTGCCGGGTCGAGTCACACGCTCGGACGCGAGCACCTTCTGACCCATGGGCTCGGCCGCCTCGCGAAAATTGCGGGCGACGACCCATCGGGCGAGGTGGTCGGTGAAGCGGTCGTTGCCTTCGAAGAGGAAGAGGGGATCGGAGAGACGCCAGAACCGTCCCCACTCCAGCTCCCTCTCGGCACCGGAGAGTCGGTCGAAGTCTTCCGCCTCATCAGGGGGGAGGATATACCGAAGCGTCGTCCACTCCCTCCACACGTCGTCGGGCATGGCATCGAGGGCGTTCCGAAAAGCTCCCTCTGCCTCCACGTACTCCGTGCGCTTGTGGAGCGCGTAGCCCATGAGCGCGTGGCACCACCAGCCCTCTTCGATGCCGCACTCGAAGGCGACGCGCTCGGCCTCGCCCATGTTGTCGTTTTCCACCAGGTAGTGGACGAGCATGCCCAGGATCCATCGGTCCGGCACGAGCTCGTAAGCATCGAAGAGCTCGCGGATGAGCTGTTCGCGAGCCTGTTTGACCTCGCGAAGCTCACCGGGGAAGTCGTCCTCACCCTCACCACCGAACCAGATGCAGATGCGTCCGATCTGTTCGTCGCACGAGGCCTGGGGCCGCTCGCCGCGCGCCAATGGGGTCCGGCTCTCCCGAAACGCCTCGAACTCCACCTGGAGTTCCTTGATGTCCTGAAGCGCCTCGGCCTCGTCCTGGCCGACCACCACGCCAGGTGTGAGGGCGAGGCCCGCCAGCGGTGCGAGCGCCAGACCCGCCAGAAGCTTCGATGGGACGGATTCGCCGCGACCGCTCGTAAGCGTCAGGCGGGTGCGAATGAAGGCGAAGAAAAGGCGCATGCGGTGCTCGGCCGTGAGTTGGGTACCCACACTAAGACAGCCTTCACGTCGCCACGTTCCCCCGAGCACGTGGGCCGAGGCCCGCGCGACTCAGTCGCTGATGCTTCGCGTCGCCCGCTGGAGGGCCAACTCCAATAGGGCACGGTGGTAGGTGCGGAAGTTCTCCCGGGTCAAGGGCACGTACACGTCGGGCTCGACAGGATTGCCCTCCAGGATCTCTCCGTTGGGCCGGATGGTGTGCCCCACGTTCCACATGAAGAGCGCCAGGGGCCGACCGCTCCCGGGGAGCGCTATTACCTCCTCGGCCTCCCAGGTGTTGCTGTATCCGCCAGCGGGCATTCCCACAACCGGAGCCAGGCCATTGTCGGAGAACATGGAGACGAACTGGTCGAGGTGCGATCCACCGTGAGGCCCGGCGATGATCGCCACGGGTCCGGAAAAGTGCACCGGCGCGGGCTGGAGGACGCCGTCGGAGTCCTGCGGTAGGTGAGCCAGCTTGAACGGCGTCGCCGGCGTGTACTCGTCTCCCCGCTCCACGGCGGCTCGTGCATCGGACCTGGCCCACTCATGCAACCAGCTACGGCTCTCGTTGAGCCCGAAGATGTCGGGCGCATCGGCGATGTCCGGCTCGGCGGCCCACGCCTCGATCATCTCGATTGCGGCATCGCTGATGCGGATGTTGCCGAACGTGGTGCGGAAGGGCTGGGACAGGAGCCGCTGGATGGCGTACGCGCCTCTCGATCCGCCGCTGCTCCAGGTGACGTCGATAACGAGTGTGTGGTCGAGGATGTCCTCCGCCTCGGCGTACTCCATGAGATCGATGACGTCCTGGATGAGCTCGTATTCGAAATCGAGCCACCGGAGGATCACGATCGGCCGACCGTCGTCGGGCCGGAGGACGTGGAAGTTGAGGCGTTCCATGACCGTGGCGAACCCGGGGTAGAGCTCGTCCTCTCCATCGACGATGTCGATCTCATCGGGCGGTAAATAGGGGAGTACGGCGACGTAACGTGCCCCGTCCTCGCCTTCCAGTTCGAGCTCCAGAGAGTCGCGGTAGAGCCACGGCGGTACGTCCAGGGCACGCTCGGGCAACCTCAGACCGAGGTGCCAGAGCAGTCCGTGCACCGACGAATGCCTCGTCCACGCGGTGAAGGTTTCCACGTACTCGGGGATGGTCCTCCCGTTGACCGCGACGATGCGGTCACCGATCCCGACTGACGACCCCGGGCCGGGATCGGCGCCCGACACGAAAAACGCGGGGTCGTGCAGGTCCGAGAAGTCGGTGCGGACGTCGATGGGGGCCCTGAGCTCCGTCCGCTGCTCGATCCGGAGCCCCCCTGAAACCGGCTCCACGGAAAGGTGACGGTCCCGGCGGGCGTTGCTCAGCTTGACCAGCGCGTAGAAGAGCTCTTCTTCCGTCTCGGCCTCCACGACCTCGTGACGAACCGACTCCATCTCCTCCAGCGGATCGTACCCCAGGGCCTCCTCCTTCGGTGGAGACCAGGCTTCCCGGTCTCGGGACAGCTCGAGGAGGCGGTCGACCAGGGCACTGCGCTGGGCCGGGGTGCCGATGGACGCCCCGTCGGCCGAGGTGGAGCCGGCGGTGCTCTGAGCCAGTAGAGGCTCCGCTGTTCCGGCCGCATCGAGCAGCATGCACAGGACCGCCGCGGTCAGAAGTGAGCAGGCGGCGGGCGTTCTCCGAAGATCGGGCCTCACGCGGCAATCCATGGGTTCGTCCGGTAGCGGGTGACGGGTCACGGTCGATGAAGATCTGGGCGACCGAGGGCCGGGTGCAAGCTCGCGGGCCGGGCGGCGCGACAGCCCATCCAATCGACGCCCTACTCCACCTGGTCCCGCAGCATTCGCCTTGCCCAGACGAACTGGGTCGCGAGAAGGGACGCCCCTCCGCCCAGGATGACGACGCCCACGCCGGGGACGACCTTGAGGGCTGTCCCGATGAGGAGCATCGTGGCACCGACGACGAGCACGATGCTACGCCGAGCCGTCTCCAGGGAGATCCTCATGAGCCGCTCCCGTTCGGACTCGACCGGCGAGCGCAGGGGCTCGGGTCCGGGAGGCGGCACCACCACCGATGCCAGAACCCCAACCGCGAGGATTCCGCCGATGACGATGAGGGAGGCCATGAGGGGAATCTCTGCGTGATGCAGCATCAGCATCTTGAAGCCGACGAACGCCAGGATGAGGACGAGACTCGGACGAAGGAAGCGGAAGTGCTCCAACAGCGGCGCCAGTGCGAAGTAGAGGCTCCTCAGCCCGAGGACGGCGAAAACGTTCGAGGAGTAGACCAGGAAGGGGTCACTGGTGATGGCGAAGATGGCGGGGACGGAGTCCACCGCGAACAGGAGGTCCGCGGACTCCACCATCAGGAGCGCAACCAGAAGCGGGGTCGCGAACCTCTTCCCGTTCTCGACCACCGTGAAGCGCTCGTCGCGAACCTCGTCCGTGATGGGCATGACGCGACCCAGTGCCTTCACGAACGGGTTCTGCGACGGGTCGATGTTGTCGTGTCGCACCACCATGAGCCGAGCGGCCGTCAGGAGGAGGATTCCCCCGAACAGGTACGTGGTCCAGAAGAAGCGGTGAACCAGCTCGGCTCCGACGGCGATCATGATTCCGCGCATGATCAGGGCCCCACAGACCCCCCAGAAGAGCACCCTGTGCTGGTACTTGAGGGGGATGCGCAGATGAGAGAAGATCAGCGCGATGACGAAGATGTTGTCGAGGCTGAGCGACTTCTCGAGGACGTACCCGGCGAAGAACTCGAGGGCGGCGGTGCGCCCGTCGATGTCTTGGGGAAAGGCGAGTCCGCCTCCGACCCAGTTGTTCTCATACAGGAAGTAGACGACCCCGACGAAGGCCAGAGCCAGGGCGATCCAGAATCCGCTCCAGGCCAGCGCTTCGACGAGGCGCTGGGCTCTGTGCTCGCGATGAAAGACGCCCAGATCGAGCGCCAGAAGGGCCAGGATGAGGCTGATGAACCCAGCCCAGACCGCGATCTCGATGGTTTGGCCTCCAAGGGCCGAAAACGAGGTTGATGCCACGCACGCCCCACCGCCCGCCGCCCACCCGCCTTTTGCGAGTTGCGGATGCTATCGCATCGTTGGTTTCAACGGAAGAGTGCCGCGTTGGTGGCCGAGCGAACCGCGGACCCCCATGTCGACGCTTTCGGTGGTCAGGCTCGTGAAGTAGCCTTTGCGGCCCTGCACCAGCGCCTCGACTCGCGCCCCGGCCAACCCCTTCCAATGAACCCGAGCCCCCTGATCGGCCACCTTCGTCGGACCGCAGAGGTCATACCCGCCCTCACCGCCGAGGTGGACGACGAGCAGGCACGCTGGAGACCACGACCGGACCAGTGGTCGATCATCGACGTCGTGAGTCACCTGACCGACGAGGAATCCCGGGACTTCCGGACGCGTGTCGACCTGACCCTTCATCGTCCCGGCGAAGTCTGGCCGGCCATCGACCCGGAACGATGGGTGAAAGAGGAGAGGTACATCGAGAGAGAGCTGGCCGCCGAGGTCGAACGCTTTCGTCTGGAACGGATGCACAGCCTGGACTGGTTACGGGGGTTGAATTCCCCTGACTGGACGCGAAGCCATCAGCACCCTTCCGTGGGTACCCTCACCGCCGGTGACCTCCTGGCCTCCTGGGTGGCCCACGACCTCATCCACGTCCGTCAGGTCACTCGATTGCACCGCGAGTATCTGGAGACAGTGGTGGCCCCAGGTACCCGCATCGGCTACGCCGGACGCTGGTGAAGAGGCCGAGATCGGCCCCTACCCCACCGGGCGTTCGGCCCTCCCCTCCCGCTGCCTCTCCAGTACGACACCCGGCAGCGCGTCCGTAGCCTCACCGCCATCGACTACGAAGCGGCCGTTGACCAACACCCATGTCATCCCCTTCTGGAAGACGTACGGGTCGAGGTACGTGGCGTCGCTCCGTACCGTCTCGGGGTCGAAGACCACGATGTCGGCCTTCTGACCCACCGCGATTCTCCCTCGATCCCGCAGGCCGAGGATCTGCGCCGACAGGCCGGTCATCGAACGGATGGCATGGGGAAGGGTGATGGTCCCGCGCTCGAACACGAACTCGCGGAGAAGCCGACCCGACGTCCCGTATTGGCCGGGGTGCGTCGAGGGACTGGATCGGTCACCGGTATCGGCCATGCGGTCCAGGGCGACGGCCGTGTAGTCCTGGGTCATCCACTCTTCGATGTCGACCATACCGACGGCCTTGGCCATCCAGAGGACCCCGCCGGGTTGATCAAGACCGTTCATCTGGAGCCAGATGACGGTATCGAAGACGCTCTCTCCCCGCTCCTCGGCCACCTCGGCCAGGCTCTTACCAATGTGGGCTGGGTCGGTGAAGTCGACGATGATGAGGTTCTCGGCCCCACCCTGGCGAATGATCTCGTACTCCGAGTCGACTCGGATCCGTTCTCGTGTGTCGGAATCCCGGAGCCGCGCTTGGAGGTTGTCCAGCATGCCCGTGTAGTCCACCGGTGGAAAGTCGTCGGCGGCGCTCTGTCCCGGCACTTCGCCACGGATCAGCGCCCATCTCGGCACGAGGGTCACGTAGGCGGAATAGCCGTCGTAGGAGTGCATGTTCAGATAGACCTGGTGACCTTCTTCCCACGCCTTGTCGAGCATCTGGGTGGTGGCCTTGCTCACTCCCCACTCCCTGGGGCCCTTGGGATGAATGTGGTCGATCATTACGGGCACACCGGCGGCTTTCGCCACGTCGAGGAGTTCGACGATGGCGTCCAGCCAGGTGACGTGACGCTGCATCGGGTGATCCATGTGCGTAGGTAGGAGCCACTTGGAATACCGCCCCTGGCTTCTCATGTGTGCCATGAAGAACCCACCGTACGGCGCCACCTCCTTGGCCAACTCCTGAACCTCCCGCTCGGAGCTGTAGCGCATGGGCGTGTACTCGAGGCCCGTGCTCATCCCGAAGGCTCCGTCCTCCATCCCCTGCCGGACGAGAGCGCGCATGCGCTCCAACTCGTCACCCGTTGCGTGGCGCATGACTTCATCGGGTTCGGTGCCCATAGCCAGCTCTCTGACCTGCCCGTGCCCCACCATGGGGACGAGGTTCAGAGCGTGGCCCAGCGCCTCCAGTGAATCGCGCTGGACGGAGAGAGGCCAGATGCCCGGGAAGCCGTCGGCGTTGATGACAGCCGTCGTGAAGCCCTGAAGCGTATAGTTCGGGACCCGGTTGTACCCATCGAGGATGCCCGGACCCAGACCCCCTTCGATGTGCTCATGCAGACCGATGAAGCCGGGAGTGACGTACTGGCCTCCGGCGTCCAGCACCCGGGTGGCGGTGGACCCGTCGAGTTGGCCGAGCGCCACGATCTCGTTGCCCCTGATGCCGACATCGGCGTAGAAGAACGGATTCCCGGACCCGTCGAGCACCCGACCGTTCACGATGAGGACGTCGTAGTCCTGGGCGGCGGCCGGCGCCGCGCCTACGAGCACCAGGAACGCCACCGCCAGGCCCGGCGCGACGGAGACCGTTCGACGGATTCGAGGACGCGGCGAGCGGCGGCGCCGGCGAAGTCGCAGCCGTGGCGTGGATGTGGCGTAGTCGCGAAGAGTGGGGGTGGTGTTCATGCGGGTGGCACCAGGGGAAGAAGCAGATGCGAGGGCCGAACCGAATCGTGGTAGATGGTCTGCTCCGCGGTTCGGAGCTCCGCATCCACCCCGAATTCGGCACCGGTGTTCGGGTTTCGGTCGAAGCGAGGGAAGTTGCTGCTCGAGACCTCGACGCGGATGCGATGACCCGGAAGGAAGACGTTGCTCGTGGCGAGGAGGTCGATGCGGAGTTCAACGGGTTGGCCGGGGGTCAGAAGCTCCGGCTTGGTCGACCCGTTTCGGTAGCGGGCCCGGAGGATGCCGTCCGTAAGGGTCCGCGCTGTGCCATCGGGGGCCACGTCGATGAGCTTCCCGGTGAAGTCGGTGTCCGGTGCCGACGACGAGACCCATAGTACGAGCTCGATGTACCCCGTCACCTCCATGGCTTCCTCGACGGGCTCGCTCGTGTAGACCACCACGTCGGGCCGCGACTGCAGCGGGGTGGGATCGTACGGCGCCCTCGAGTAGCCGCTCATGGCGAAGGTGGGCACCGGATCGGCGGGGTCGTAGACGTAGGTGTCGGCCGGCTCTTGCCCCGGTTCACGCCACTCGAGACGCCCGTCTTCGGGATCGCTGCCAGCCTGCCCACCGCTGTGCAGATACAGGGGCGTCGGGACGGCTCGGTCGAGCGGCCATCCCGGTTCGTCGCGCCATTCGTTCGTTCCCATGACGAACAACCGGACCGGGCCAAAATCCATCACCGACGAGTCACCTCCTCGCAGCCAGTGCTCGAACCAGCGATCCAGCAGCCCGGCGTAATCCATGCCGGCCTCCGGTCCGAAGTCGACCCCACCGATGCTTCGGCTTTCCAATGTGGGGCTGGAGTGGGTCCAGGGACCGATGATGATTCGCTGCCCGTTGCGTGCCTCGTCGGTGGCGCCACGCTCCGCGATCCCGCGGTAGTTGCCCAGGGTTCCCCTGAGCAGGGTGTCGTACCAGCCCGTGGTGTGGAGCGCAGGGACCTCGAAGCGGTCGTGGCGAAGGCCTACGTCGTACGTGGACCAGAAGTCGTCGTAGCTGGGGTGCTCCAGCATCAGCGAGTAGCCAGGAGCCAGCTCATCGAGGTCCATGACGTCAAGCGACAATAGCGGGACATGCCAGAGCCACTCGTCGCGGAGACGGGTGCGCTCCTCGTCGGACAGTCCGATTGGGCCATCACGCTCCTCGTACGAAGCCCCCGCCCTTCGACGTCGGACATCGGCGGCTTGTCCCAGATTCCATCCCAGCCCATCGGACAGGTAGAACGCGCCGCCCTGGAAGACCATGTCGTAGCGCCTCGTGTAGGACGAATGAGGAGCGATGGCGACGAGGCTGGGGGGTGCCAATCCGGCGGCTGTCAGTTGGGTCGTGGCCAGGTAGCTCCCACCCCACATCCCGACCTCACCGTTCACCCCGGGGAGCGACGCTACCCACTCCACGGTATCGTAGCCGTCCTCCGCCTCATCGTGGGGTACGGCTACGCCTTCGGAGGCGTAGCGGCCCCGGGTGTCCTGGACGACCACCACGTACCCCTTCGAAGCCCACTCGCGGAAGCCGTCCGGTGATTCACCGGCATTCTTGGAGTAGGGCGTCCGTCGCAGCATCGCCGGGAAGGAGCCCGCCGCGTCGGGCCGGTAGACATCGGCTCGAAGGACGACGCCGTCGCGCATCTCAGCGGGCACGTTCTTCTCGACGATGACCGAATACGGCGCGTCGACGGTCGCGTTTCCGCATGCCGTGATCATGACACCGAGCAAGGTGCCGAGGATCAGGCGGGCGCCCAGCGGAGGCCGGTTCATCTCCTGAGCCGGTTGTAGCTCCGGAGGATCTCGCGAAGGCGGTCGTGGGGCAGACGATGGACGGTCACATCGTCCGCACCGGTCATCGTCTCCGCCGCCACCATGGCGTTGACCACGGCTTCTTCGGTGGCCTGGACCGTGGCCGAGAAGATGGGGTTCAAGCGCTCGTTGGCGAGGACCTCTAGGCCAGCCACCGCCGCACGCTCCCGAGCCGCTCCACGGTTGGCCGTCGAGAAGGCCATGAAGATGTCGCCCGAGCCATTGCCCGAGGTGCTGCCGTTCCGCCCGAGACCGAGGGAGACACGTGTGGCGATGCGCTCGAGCTGATGCGGAAGGACCGGTGCGTCCGTGGCCACCACAACGATGATGGACCCCTCGCGATCGGCGCGGTCGTCGGCCTCGACGGGAGAACCGTTCGGCCCCGGTCGTTCGGGGAGAAGGTCCGGGATCTCGGTCCCGACAGGGACACCTGCGACACGGAGCTGCTCTCTACTTCCGTAGTTGCACTGCACGAGGACGCCTACGGTGTAGGTCGCATCGTCCACGGCGATGACACGCGACGACGTCCCGATCCCGCCCTTGAAGCGATGACAGATCATTCCCGTGCCGCCACCGACATTCCCCTCGTCCACGGACCCGCCGGTGGCCCCGTCCATGGCCAACAGGGCGTCCTCCACCGTCACGTGCTGACCGAGGATGTCGTTCAGCGTACCGTCCCACGTCTCTGCAACCACGGGCAGCGATGCCAGCCAGGGTGGATAGCCGACGCCGTCCCAGTCACCGCTCCGCGTGACTCCCCACCGCACGACGGCGTGGTGCACGATACCGACGTTGAGGGTGTTGGTGATCATGACCGGCCCTTCCAGCAGACCTGAGTCCTCGACCCACGTCGTGCCCGTCATCTCGCCGTCTCCGTTTAGGGAGAACCACGCGGCGAAGACCGGATCCGGTGTCTCGTTGCCCCTGGGCCAAACGGCGGTCACGCCCGTTCGCACCGGGCCCTGACCCACGACTCTCGGACCGCTTCCCCGGACCAGGGAGACGTGCCCGACCTCGACTCCGGCTACGTCGGTGATTGCGTTGAAAGGTCCGGGTGATCCCTCGAAGGGGACGCCGAGATCGCGAGCGCGAGGGGCCTGGGCGTCGACAGGTGTCACAACGAGGAAGGCGACCAAGGCCGTCGCGACCGCCGCTGGCACGCCCGTGGTCGAGAGCCTGCGTGGGCCGTTCTGGGGCAGATGTGTACGCATGAGGGGGAAACGACCCTCCGGCGCGCTCCCCGGCAAGGGGGACGGTGCGCCACGCGCTTCGGGCCCGTATCGTACCCTTCGATGGCGGCCCGGCGCTTGGGCCGTACGCTGACCGACCCGCTGCAGGAGGGGCCCACATGTCGACCCGAAGAGACTTCATCCGAACGACGGCCCAGGGCCTCGCCGGCCTCGGCGCCGCCGCAGCCCTCCCCGAGGTGGCTTCCGCGGAAGTCGTCGTCGGAGCGGCTCGGGTGGCGGGCTTTCCCAAGGGGTCGGGCTTCGTAGGGTCCACGAGCGTGGCCACCGGGACGGGGCTCTTCTACGACCCTGCCTGCCTGGAGCATGTGGTTCCGCCTGCCAGCAGCGGAGCACCCAGACCGGAGATCGCCGAGCGGCTTGTCCGCATCATGGAGGTCCTGAACGAGCGGGGGCTCGTCGATGAGATGCACTCGGTGGCACCTCTCGATGACCCCATGCCTCACATCCAGCGGCATCACACACCGGAGCACGTGGCGGGCATCCGTCAGATTCCGGTGACGGGTCCCCTGGCCGAACTCGCCGTCGCCGGTGCCCTCGGCTCCGTGGATGCCGTCGCACGCGGCGACGTGCGAAACGCCTTTTGCGCCGTCCGTCCTCCGGGGCACCACGCCAACAACACCGGCGCGGAAGAGGGCTTTTGCTACTACAGCAACGCCGCAATCACCGCCCGCTACGCACAACGGGCATGGGGCTACGAGAAGGTCCTCATCATCGACTGGGACTACCATCACGGGAACGCCACGCAGAACGCTTTCTTCGACGACCCCTCGGTGCTCTTCTACTCGACCCACGACTGGGAGGCGTATCCGGGAACGGGTGACCCCAGCCTGGTCGGCGAAGGCGATGGTCACGGGACGAACATCAACGTCCATCTCGACTGTGGGAGTCGCGACATCGACATGCTGCGGGTCTGGGACGACGCCCTCGACCCCGCCGTGGCAGCGTTCGACCCGGACCTGGTCATCGTGTCGGCGGGCTTCGACAGTCGTCAGGACGACCTGCTGGGCTGTTTCGATGTCACCGACGACGCCTTCCGCCGGATGTCCCGACGGGCCATGGCGTACGCCGACTCGTGCTGCGAGGGTCGGCTGGTGTCGCTACTGGAGGGTGGCTACAACGTCGAGGGGCTGGCGATGGCGACGGCCGCCCACGTGGAGACGCTCCTGGGGGGTTGAAGCGCCCTCACACGCGGGGGCCGCCGGTCCTACCGTCCCGGACGTAGATGCCCCCGACTCACCTCGGGGCGCATGGTCACGATCGTACGCCGATCGGGGTTGAGGGCCTGCGAGCGAAGCCCGAGGCGGGTCCGTCCGCCGAGATCGTCCCTGGGTACGAGGCGGAACACCGTCACCGCCCCGTAGGAGCAGGGCACGACGATGTCGATGTCTTCGTCTGGTTCGAGACTCCCGAGGGAGACTTCCTGCGCCCCGGCTCGCACGCCTGCTTCGATGGTCTCATCGTAAGCGCTCTCGATGCGGAGGTCGCACAAGGCTGTGCCATCGTCCGCTCCTGAGCGCAGATCGCCGAGATCCACCGAGCGGGCCCCCGGCGCGCACGCGGCAAACACGATGGGCATCAGCGCCACGAGAAGCAGCCGTGTCAGAGTGCATTTGTCCATCATGTCCCCCCCTGTGAGTCCTTCTTCCACCAACCCTGGGGAGCAAGGGAAGGGCCAAGTGACGCGAAGAACATAAACCAATGTCACCAAATGCTTTAAGTGCGCAAAGGGCCGCGCCGGGGGTATGAGTCAGGATGGCCACATCGGACAATGTGACCGCCTGGAGCCGGTCAGGCCGACTCGATCCGGTCAGGCCGACTCGATCGGCCAAAGCACGACCCGTCCGGTCGGACCGGACCAGGCGGCGCCGAAAGCGGGTCGCGACACTCAGCTTCGGAGGTCCCCTTCAGCGTCCGGGAGGAGGCCAGACGTACCCGGCCGCAACAGACTCGAAGTCGGCGACCTGCGCATCGATCCACACCCCATCGTGACCCAATTCGGCGGCCATCAGCTCGGCAACGGCTCGCGCTGCGTCTCTCGAGCCTCGAGCATCGAAGATCAGAGAGCGGCTCCGACGCGAGAGGATGTCGTCGACGGTGCGGGCCATCTCTTCGCGACATCCCCACAGGACCTCGGCCCGGGTCAACTCCAACCCAGGATGGACCGGCACCTCGAGGGTGGCGTCATCGGACATGAGCTCCCGAAGCCTCACCGCGTCAGAGCCGTATACCTCGAGGCGCCCGAAATCGTCAGCGTGCTGATGGTACCCGTAAATACGGAGTTCCTTGGTCACGCACTCCTCGATCTCGAGGTCACCCAACGTCTGGGCCGCGTCGACGACATCCTCGGCCATCTTCCGATACGTCGTCCACTTGCCCCCGGCGATGGTGAGCAGCCCCGAATCGCTCACCCTTATGGCGTGCTCCCGCGAGATCTCCGCGGTGTCGTCGGCCTCGGCCTCGGCCACCAGGGGTCGGATACCGACGAAGACGCTCTTCACGTCGGCAGGCTCTGGATCGTGGGTGAGATACCTCGCGGTGTGCTCCAGGAGGAACTCGACTTCTTCATCCAGAGGTCGTGGCTCCAGATCGACGTCCTCGATGGGCGTGTCAGTCGTGCCCACCAGAACACGGTCGTGCCATGGAATGGCGAAAAGGACCCGGTCGTCGTCGGTCTTGGGCACCATGATGGCGGACGAGCCGGGCAGGAACTCCCGATTCAGGACGATGTGCACGCCCTGACTCGGGCGGATGATGTCCTGGGCATCCGGTTCGTCCATGCGCCGTACGGCATCGGTGAAGGCTCCTGTGGCGTTCACCACCACACGTCCGCGAACGACGTGATCCTCGCCGGTCTCATCGTCGCGGATCTCCACGCCGTCGATGAAACCGTCGTCGCCTTTGGTCACGCCGGTCACCGGGCAGTAGTTCAGGAGCGTCGCCCCCTGCTCCGCCGCAGTCATGGCCAGGTGGATGAGGAGGCGGGCATCGTCGAATTGACCGTCATGGTAGACGACCCCTCCCCGGAGTCCATCGGTCTCTATGGTGGGCAGCGCTTCCACGGTTTCTTCCACCGACAGGTTCTTCGACTGGCCGAAGCCGAAGCGACCGGCCAGGACGTCGTAGACCCGCATCCCGATACCGTAGAAAGGAGCTTCCCACCACTTGTAGTTCGGCACGACGAAGGGCAGATCGGTCACCAGGTGGGGGGCGTTTCGGTGAAGAATCCCCCTCTCCTTCAACGCTTCCATGACCAACGGGACGTTGCCCTGCTGCAGGTATCGAACGCCGCCGTGGACGAGCTTGGTGGAGCGGCTCGACGTCCCCTTCCCGAAATCGCTCTGCTCGAACAGGATCACGTCGTGGCCGCGAGACGCGGCGTCGAGGGCGACGCCGACACCGGTGGCGCCGCCACCCACCACGATCATGTCCCACGGCTCGTCGCCGTCGGCCCGGTCGGTGAGGCGGCGGATCATCTCAGAGCGTTTCATGGCACATTCATGGGTCGGGGGTCAGGTCGCCGCGGCAGTGGCCCCGAAGGTACGACGGGCCCGGAGGGTGACCAACGCCCCCCGGGCTCGAACGCTCAGCGCGGTGCGCTCCTACTCGTACCGCAGCACCGTCGCTGGCCGCACCCGGCTGGCCCGAGCCGCCGGCACGAAGCAAGCGGCCAGCGCGACCAGGGCGAAGATCGCCGGAACGGCCACGAAGGTGAGGGGGTCCTGCGGCGCCACCTGATAGAGCATCCCCGAAAGCATGTCGGTCATGAACCACGCCACGCCCGTGCCCACACCCACCCCGATGAGTGCCATCGTCATGCCTTGGCGGACCACCAGCCCGATGACCTGCCTGGCTTCCGCTCCCATGGCCATGCGCACGCCGATTTCGCGGGTGCGCTGGCTCACGGCGTACGCGAGCACACCGTAGATACCGATGAGCGCCAGCGTGAGGGCGATGGTCGCGAACGCGCCCAGTAGAAGCGTGGCGAAGCGCGGCTGCGCCATGGACGCCGACAGGACCTCATCGAGAGTGCGGATCTCGGCCAGCGGAATCGATGGATCCATGGAACGCACCTCGGCTCGGACCGCGTCGAGGTAGCGGCCCGGAGGTCCTTCCGTGCCAATGGTCAGGGTCATGGACCGGGTCGTCCCGAGCCAGTTCTGGTGGACCTGAGCGTGAGGCACGTAGTAGCGTGTCTTGGGTGCCGAGATCAAGGCGTCGTGGCTCACGTTCCCGACGACGCCGACGACCACCGCCGTGTCGGCGGCGCCGCTGGCCAGCACCGCCCGCCCGATGGCGCTCTCGCCCGGCCAGTACCGCTCGGCTATGACCTCATTGACCATCACCACAGCCTGCCCGTCGCGCGTGTCCTGCTCGTCGAAGCTCCTCCCCTCGACGACCTCGATCCCCATCGTCTCGACATAGCCGGGGGTCACCCACTGCCAGTCGCCCTGGGTGGATTCGTTGGGTCCTGGCTCGTAGCCCACCGGGCGGAAGAACGAATCGCCCATCGTGCTTGCTAGCGGGAGTAGTCGCGCCGCACCCGCGCTTCGGATGCCCGGGGTCTCGCGGACACCGTTCAGCAGCTCCTGATAGAAGAGTGTCACCGACTCTGGATCGGCATACGAAGCTGCCGGCGCCGACACGCGCACCGTGAGGACGTTCTCGGCACCGAAGCCGGGGTCGACACTCATGAGGCTCACCAGGGTTCGGGCCATGAGCCCGGCACCCGTGAGCAGGATCACCGCCATCGCCATCTGCGAGGCGACAAGCAGTCCTTGGGCACGCGACGAGCGCGGACCGGCACTCCGTCCGCGACCCCCGTCGTGAAGGGTGCTCGCGAGGCCGATCTTCGACACACGGAACGCCGGAATGAGGCCGAAGACGAGCGCCGTGATCACCGAGACGCCCAGCGTGAACGCGACCACGGTTCCATTGAGGCTGATGTTGCCGGCCCGGGGGATCGCGTCGGGGTCGATGGAAAGCAGCGTGGTCATGCCCAGGCGAGCGAGGCCGATTCCCGCCAGAGCCGCCATCGTGGCCAGTAGCAGGTTCTCAATGAAGAGTTGGCGGAGGATCCGAGCCCTCCCGGCACCCACCGCGGCCCGTACGGCCACCTCCCGCCCTCTGCTCTCGGAGCGGGACAGGAGGAGGTTGGCGACGTTGCCGCATGCAATGAGGAGTACGAACGCCACCGCCCCGAAAAGGACGAGAATCGTGGTCTGCGCGGTGCCCAGCACGTCGTCTTTCGCGGCGAAGACACGAGGCGCGAAGCGGCGCTCCTCGCTGTACAGGCCGACCGGCGGAACGGTGGCCATGATCCGTTCGAGGTCGGCATTGGCCTCGGCGACGGTCGCGCCGTCGTTCAGGCGCCCGACACCGTACGAGCCATGATTTCCGCCGGACCCCAGTGCCGGAGCTGGGGACTCGAGGTCAACGAAGGTCGGCAGGTAGACCTCGTAGGGAGAGACCGACGAGAAGTCGACAGGAAGCCGGAAGTCGTCGGGAAGCACACCGATCACTGTGGTCAGCGATCCGTCGACCTCGACTTCCCTACCGACGATGGACGGATCGCCCGCGTACCGGCGCTGCCACAGATCGTGGGAGATCAGGAGCACTGGTTCGCCCGTCTCCGCCTCTTCCCACGAAGCCATGCGGCCGATTTGTGGATCGACGCCCAGCACGTCGAACAGGTTGGGTGTGACTCTCGCCCCCCGAACCTGCTCCGGGTCATCCACCGACGTGAAGCTCAGCGTGGTCCCCGAGTACAGGGCCATGTCCTCGAAGGCCCGGTTTTCCTGATGGAAATACTGGAACTCGGGCAAAGAGAGCCACGTCTTGTCGGGGAAGTTGTCCCAGCTCGCCCAGATGGTGGCGACCTCGTCGGGTTCCTCGTAGGGGAGTGGGGCGAGGATCACCCCGTAGGCCACGCTGAAGATCGCCGCCGTGGCACCAATCCCCAGGGCGAGGGTGAGTACCGCCACCGTGGTGAACCCGGGGCTCCGTCTCAGGGAGCGTGCCGCGAACCGTATCTCCTGCGCCAACCATCCCATCCCATCTCCTCCCGTCCAGTCGTTCACGAATCCCAACACTCTTCGACCCAGTCGCGTCAGCGTCGCCACGGGCGCTTCGGCTTCACGTGTTCCGAGCATGACGATGTAGAGCGTCCGCTCGGCCGGGTCCTCAACGCACACCAGCAGGTGCTCTCCCACGGGGAGCCCGACCGTGCCGCGTTCACGCGCTCGATCTCGCATCGCCTGCGGAAGGCCGCGCCGGGCCAGGTCGTCGATACGCGATGCGATGGCCGCCCGGTCAGCCTGGTCGAGCGCTCGGAGCGCCACGATGGCGGACTCGGTGAGTTCGACCTTCCACCCCTCGTTCATGGCCGCACCCTCGACCGCTTCAAACGACCCGTCCCCAGCATCGTCGGAACCCTCAGAGGTCCAAGTCCCGACGGACGTCGTCCCACGATCGGGTGCTCGCCGTGCGGACTTCATCCACCGCCGCCTCGAACTCCTTTCGATCCAGAAGCGAGCGCAGCTTGTCCAGGAGCGTGACGTCCGCGAGCGGCACGATGGCCGCGAGCTCCTTGCCGTGTCGGGTGACAACGAATCGCTCGCCCCCGTACGCCGCACGGTTCAACAGCTCCGCCATATGCTTTCGGGTCTCGGCCGTGGTGATCTCTTCCATTGATGACTCCGGCTACGTCGATGAATCCGGGGGGGCGCTCCAGTACAATTTGGTGTTTTTGTACAAAAATTACAAGTCACGTCTCGCCGGTGTATTCGAGATTCCCGAACACGAGGAACGTCAAGCAGTACATCATCAAGAACCTCGCACTGGTGAGAGCGGCGATCGTGTTTGGGGGGACGGCGCAGCGATCCGACGACGAGGCCGAAGAGCTGTTGTGACCGTCGTCACCTTGTCGTGCCCCACGTGTAGACCCAAACAGCCATCCCGATTCCACGCCGAGTCTGCCCCATGACCGTCCGCCGCACCCTCACCTCGCTCATGACCGGTATCGCGATCGCGCTGGCGGGGGCACCGACTCCGTCGTCCGCGCAGGACGTCGCCGATCTCGAACGCCTTTCCGGCCTCACCACCGTGGACGTCCGCGCCGAAGCGCAGTGGGACGAGCTCATCACGGTGGAGGCCGGCGGAGCCACGCAGGGCCAGTTCCTTCAGGCGCTCCAGGCGTCGTTTCGCGACGCCATCGCAGAGGCAGACGCCGCGCCGAGCGTTCTGGACGGTGCACCCGTCACCGTCACCTGCCACGTCGACACCTTCTACGATACGGGGCTGATCGTCTACTCGCTCCGGGTCCAGACCGAGGCCGCTGGCGCGGACGGCCAGGACGTCATCACCTGGATCAAAAGCAGCGTGGGGAGCTACACGGTGCAGCAGCTCCATCTGATGTTCCGCCTCGGCGAGCAGTGCGCGGACAGCTTCCTGGAAGATTGGCGGGCGGCGAACTGACCCTGCTCGATCGCCCTCGCGCTCCTCGCGATCACCCTGCGTGGGAAGGTAGGCCGGGTCAGCCAAGCCCCTCGAGGTGCTCGTCGGCTTCGGCCACACCCTGGCTCAAACCCGCCTCTACGTAGCGCTGCCGCGCCTCGGCCCAGAGGGTACGCGCCTCCTCGACGTCGCCTCGTCTCTCCGAAAGCAGCGCCGCCCGTCGGACCGCGTTCGCATGGCTCAGGTCGCCCGACCCGGCATGGTCGCGGTACAACGCCAAGGCCTCCTCGTAGTGCCGGCCGGCCTCATCGAGATCGCCCCGGGCCACCTCCAGATCTCCCACGTGCCTCAGCTTGTGCGCCAACTCCAACGGCTGGCCCGATGACCGGAGAAGACTGACCGCTTCCCGCCACCGTTTCTCGGCCGCCTCTACATCTCCGACATCCATGGCCACGTGAGCCCCGAGGTGGAGAGCGTGGGCGTAGTGCACTACCTGACCGGCGTTTCGCAAGGTGTCCGCCGCACGGTCCAGATCGGCGCGCACCGAAGCCAGGGCCGCGCGTTGCTCGCCCTCCGGCAGCTCGAAGGAGGCGCGTCGGGCACTCCACGCCGACTCGAGAATCTCGAGCGCCGCCGCGGTACCGACAACGTCCCTTCGGTTGGGGTCGGACATGGCCAGGGGCGGCCTGCCTACCCGGGGGCGGGCGCCATGACCATCAGCACGATGAGACGCTCCTCGCTCGTGTTGCGGATCCCGTGCGGGACGCCCTCGGGTGCGATGAGCATCCGTCCGGCCTCCATCTCGATCTCACGGTCGTCCAACAGAAACACACCGCGCCCCTCGAGGGTCAGGTAGACCTTGTCCTGGTCCGCGTGGGCGTGGAGGGCGTGCTCCTGACCGGGCTCGAAGGCGTTGAGACCCACGAGCATGCGCTCGGACATGAAGAGGGTGCTCTTGCCCATCTTCGCGTCTCGAAACTCGGCGAAGTCCTGCGGAACGATCGACTCGGGGTGATTCACGGTCCTTCCCCTGGGCCCGAGCGTTGGACGACGCGGCCACTCTTCATGACGAAGCGGACATCCTGAATCGCTTCGATCGTCTCCGTGGGATCTCCCTCCACGGCGATGATGTCGGCCATCCAGCCCGGACGAATCAGCCCGATCTCGTCTTCCAGGGCCAACGACTCGGCCGCGAGGGAGGTGGCGCTGGTGAGTGCATCGAGGGGCGACTGGCCCCCCTCACGCACCCGGTAGATCAACTCCTCGGCGTTTCGTCCGTGGGCGCCGGCCACAGCGTCGGTCCCGAACACCGTCTTGAGACCGGGCACGGTGAGCGCCGCCCGGAAGGCTTCCAGGGCCCGTGGCACAGCCGCCCTCATCTGATCGAAGCCCTCCTGCGTGTATCCCCCGATACCGAGGTAGCGGGCTTCGTTGTCGAAGTAGTTCTGGAAGATGAGATGGATGTTGGGATCGTAGAATGTGCCGCGATCCGCCAGGAACTCGAGCGTCTCGCGGTCGAGGAGCGCGCCGTGTTCGATGGTGGTGCATCCCGCCCTGCTCGCACGCCGAGCGCTCTCGTTTCCGTGTGCGTGGACGACGGCACGCAGTCCCAGTGCGGCGGCCTCACCGCACGCGGCATCGAGTTGGGCCTGGCTCAGCGTGGGCGCACCTCCCGTCCGGATGCTCTCGGAGCCGAAGATCTTGATCACGTGAGCCCCTCGCGCGGCGAAGTCACGCACGGCGAGGCGCAGCTCGTCGGGTCCACCCGTGTTTGCCGACACCGACCCCAGCGAGGTGAGGATACGGGGCCCGGGAAGCGTTCCACGAGCCAGGGCTGCGGCGAGGGGGCCGTCTTCCCGCCCACCCAGGGACTGGACAGTGGTGAACCCTGCCAGAAGCATCGCGTAGGCGTTCTCCGCAGCGTGCAGGACGCGCACCTCCATGTCGCTTCCCCGGGCCAGACGACCGTCCGCGTCGAAGTGCCATCCCGCATGCACGTGCGTGTCGATGAGGCCCGGCAGGACCGTCATGTCACGGAGATCTTCTACCCGATCGCCCACGCCTTCGCCGGCGGCCACGATCTCCGCGATCCGTCCGTCCCGCACGACGATATCCCGATCGACGAGCAGCTGACCGGTGCCGTCCACCACCTTGGAAGTCCGCAGCACGACCGTGCCCTCCTGCGCAGCGGCTCCGGTGCTCGAGCAGAGGAGGAGCCCAATCGCTGCACAAACGGCGACGGTCCGTCGGGTCGTCTTCATCGTGTCCTCGGGTGGTACAGTGGAGCCGAGAGAGGGCGCTGAGAGCGGGGAGCGTGCGATACCTGGGCGGGCCCCGCAAGTGGAGCGCGAGCGCTCTCCGCTTTGCGTGGGCTGCCAGGGCCCTCGTGTCCTCTGGCGCCGCTCCGTACCGTCAGGCAGGTTGGCCGGAGCGCCCCCGCTTTCAGGACTCTCGATGACCCGCTTCACTGCCCACTCCCCGGCCTCGGTCGCCGTCTTCTGCGCCGCGCTGGCCGTCCTTGCAGGCCTCACCCCTGCGCCTGCCGCGAGCCAGGTCTCGAACGAACCGGGGGACTGGCCCACCTATGGTGGAGACATCGGCGGGCTGAAGTACTCGCCCCTCGATCAGATCGATCGTAGCAACGTGCATCGGCTTCGTATCGCCTGGAGCTGGGACGCCGGTGATGCGGAGATCCACGGACCGGCCAGTCCCCTCAAAGGCCAGAGCGTGCGGCCGGGCAATTTCCAGGCGACGCCGGTGGAAGTGGCGGACACGCTGTGGCTCACCACACCGTACAACCGGGTCGTGGCGTTGGACGCCGGCAGTGGGCGGGAGCTGTGGTCGCACGACCCGCGGGCCTGGCAGTGGGGCCAGCCCCCGAACGGCACCGGCTTCGTGCACCGAGGAGTCGCGCTGTGGGACGGCGATGGTGACGATCGCCGCGTCTTCGTTGCCACCCGATGGGAGCTCCTCGCGCTGGATGCTCGTACAGGCTCGCCCGTGGAATCGTTCGGCGTGGAAGGTCGCGTGGACGTGGCGAGTCACGCCATGTGGCCGGTCATCCCCCTCCACTTCACCAGCACATCCCCACCCGTCGTGTACGGCGACCTGGTCATCGTGGGCAACGGGCTCTGGGACGGCTTCGTCTATCCCCGTGATCCGCCGGGGCACATCTACGCGTTCGACGCCCGCACGGGAGCGCTGCGCTGGCGTTTCGATCTCATCCCCGGGGAAGGACAGCCGGGCGGGGAGACGTGGGAGAACGGCTCGGCGGAGCGAACGGGCCACACCAACGCGTGGGCGCCCATGGTGCTCGACCCGGAACGCGGCATCCTCTACGCCGGCATCGGAACACCATCCAACGACTACTACGGCGGAGACCGTCTCGGAGACAATCTCTACGCAGAGAGCCTGGTCGCACTGGACGCCCGAACCGGTGAGAAGCTCTGGCACTTCCAGACGGTCCATCACGGGGTGTGGGACTTCGATCTGCCCGGCGCACCCGTCCTCTATTCGGCCACTGTCGAGGGGCGGCGCATTGACGCCGTGGCCGTCGCCGGAAAGACGGGCTTCATCTACGCCTTCGACCGGGTGAGCGGAGAGCCCATCTGGCCTATCGAGGAGCGGGCGGTGCCCGCGTCCGACGTACCCGGTGAGCGGACGGCTCCGACGCAGCCCTTCCCGACGAAGCCCGCTCCCTTCGCCCGCCAGGGCTTCACCGAAGACGACCTACTGAGCCTCACACCGCAGCTTCGCGCTCGTGCCGAAGAGGTCGTGTCTGGCTACCGCCTGGGCCCGCTCTTCACTCCGCCGTCGCGCGAAGGCACGTTGGCCATGCCCGGCATCATCGGGGGAGGAAACTGGGGCGGGGCCGCGGTGGACCCGGAGACGGGCATCCTCTACGTGAAGGCGACAGAGCAGCCCAGTCTTCTGAAGCTCGCGCCGGCGGACCCCGAGCTCGTCGTCGCAGAATGGGCGCGGGACCGGACCGTGGGCATGGGGCTGGGCGTCGATGGGCTGCCCATATCCGATCCTCCCTGGGGAACGCTTACCGCGGTCGACATGAACTCCGGTGAGCACGTATGGCGTGTGGCGGCCGGCGACCGACCGGAGCTTCGTGAGCACCCCGCACTGGATGGCGTGGACTTGCCGGAGCGCCTTGGCTATCCCGGTGCGCCAGGCGGCATCGTCACTCGCGGGGGGCTGGTCTTCCTGACCGGTGGAGGGGACGTGCTCTGGGCTCACGACAAAGCCACCGGCGACGTGCTGTGGCAGGCGAAGCTGCCCGCCCGCGGGTACGCGAATCCCATGAGCTACGCGACGTCCGACGGAAGGCAGTTCGTCGTCATCGCCACCGGCGGTGGGTCGAACCCGCGCACCCTCGTGGCGTTCGCTCTGGCGGGCGGCGAGGAGTCGGACCAGGACCTGGACCGCACGGGAGTACGGCGATGAGCGACGGCAGCGACCGCAGGACGTTTCTCAAGCAGGGCTTCGCGATCACCGCAGCGGCTGCGACGACCGGTGCGATTCCCAAGGACTCGAGCGCTCGTCCGCAAGTCGCGCCCGACCCGGCCCTGCTCCGCGCCCTCGCCGAGTTGGTGCTTCCTTCGGAGCTGGGCGCCGATGGACGCGAGGCGGCGGTGGTTGCCTTCGAAGACTGGCTGGAGTTGTACGAGCCGGCCTTCGAGGTGAACCACGGGTACGGAACCCATGAAATCGTGTACGGGCCCGCCGATCCCGGCCCGGGATGGCAGGCCCAGCTGGAGGCGATGGACGTGGAGGCTCGTCGACGCGCCGGAACCGGCTTTTCGGAGCTCCCTCCCGGCGAGCGCCGCGCACTGGTGGAGCGCCAGCTCGCGGGCGAGGGTGGCGGACTGCCCGCTCCAGCGCGGGCAAGACACGTGGCCGTAGGCCTCCTGGCCCACTGGGCCACGTCCAGCGAGGCTCACGACCTGGCGTATCGAGCCCGTATCCGACGCCACGCATGTCGTGGCCTCGACGACCTGGGGGAACCACCACCGCCCCTGGCCGGAGACGAAGCATGACGGCTCGGGTGGACGGCGCGGACGTGGTCATCGTCGGGGCAGGAATCACGGCGGCGATGGCGGCATGGAAGCTGGCCGAGACGACGGATTTGAGCGTACTGGTCGTAGAGGCGGGAGACCGTCCCGTGCCCCTCTCGCAGCGCCGCCTCCGACGCCGGCGGTATCTGGACTACGGGGAGAACCCCTGGACGGCGGATCACCTGGACGACATGGCAGCCCCAGGACAGATGTCGCGTTCCATGGGCGTGGGCGGCCAGGCCATGCACTGGGGCGGCGCGGTACCGCGCTTCACGCCCGAGGATTTTCGGATCCGGTCACTCTACGGTGTCGGTGACGACTGGCCCATCGACTATGACGTCCTCGAGCCGTATTACCTCGAGGCCGAGCAGAAGATGGGCGTCGCGGGTGAACAAGGACCGGCTGATTTCGACCGGCGTGGCGAGGCCTACCCGATGCCGCCCGTGCCGCTCAGCGAGTCGCTGGAGCGACTCCGGGCGTGGGCGGAGCGGTCGGGTACGCCGTTCTGGGCCAACCCCGTCGCCCGCATCGTCGAGCCCTTCGCAGCGGCCGACGGGTCTCGTGGCGTCTGCCGGCGCTGCGACACGTGCAACATCTGCCCCATCGGTGCCAAGTACACGCCCGACCTCACCTTCGACTGGCTGGAATCCACCGGCCGCATCCGGCTTCTCCCGCGGCACCTGGTACGCCGCCTCGAACTTCGTGCCGGTACGAGCCGCGCAGAGGCAGCCGTTGCCGTCGATCGGGACGCCCCGGACGCACCCGTGCGCATCGAGGGGAGTCGGTTCATCCTCGCGGGAGGCTACACCTGGGCGCCGTGGCTTCTCATGGTGAGTGGACTCGCGAATTCGAGCGGCCTCGTGGGGCGCTATCTCAACGGACACCGCAACGTTCAGGCCTTCGTGGAGCTCGACTTCCCCCTGTATCCGGGGGAGTACGGCAACCACTCGCTGCTATCCAAGCGCTTCCAGAGCCGATCGGAGGGCGACGGCCGATACGTGCGTCACGACTTCCGGGTATGGGATTCGACCTCCGGACGCGGCCCCCGGCTCGCCAATGACGAGGGCGGTCTCCTGCTTGGTGACGCCCTTCTGGCGGACTGGCGAGCCAGAGCTACCACCGGGGCCGCCCGACTTCGCGCGTACTATGACGTGCTTCCCCACCGGGAGAGCCGGATGGAGTTGGACGGCGGGACGAATCAGTGGGGCGATCCACTTCCCCGGCTTCGCTTCCGCGACTCAGACGCCAGTGTGGACCTCCGCCCCCACACCGAGGACCTCATCCGCCGACGCTTCGCCGATCTGGTCTCGGCAGGAGGAGGCCGCATCATGCGTACCTCCGTCGACGACACTCAGGATCATCCCGGCGGAGGCGCTCGCATGGGCTCAGATCCGGCCAACTCCGTCGTCGACGAGTACGGTCGCTGTTGGGATCACGAGAACGTCTTCGTCGTGGGGGCGCCCACGATGGTGTCGGGAGGCTGTGCGAACGGTACGCTGACGTTCTGTGCGCTCACATTGCGACAGGCGGAGGAGGTGGCGCGGGGGTGACGTCGCCGACGGGCCCCCGAGCGGCCCTCAAGCGATGATGTCGTGGATCACCTCGCCCGCCACATCGGTCAGGCGGAAGTCACGCCCGCTGTAGTTGTACGTGAGCTGGGTGTGGTCGATTCCCATGAGGTGGAGGATCGTCGCGTGGAGATCGTGGATGTGTACCGGATTCTCGATGGCCTTGAAGCCGAAATCATCGGTGCGGCCATACGTCATGCCACCCTTCACACCGCCGCCGGCGAGCCAGATGGAGAAGCCGAAGGGGTTGTGATCCCGACCGTTGGTGACACGACCGCCGGCGTTGCCGCCCCCCGTCTCGAGCACGGGCGTGCGCCCGAACTCGGTGCCACACACCACGAGCGTCTCGTCGAAGAGGCCCCGTGACTTGAGATCCTTCACCACGGCGGCGAAAGCCTGATCCGAGTGCCGTGCGTTGACTCGATGGTTCATGATGTCGCCATGGTGGTCCCACGGATCGCCCTTGGCGTAGTAGACCTGGACCATGCGGACCCCCTGCTCCACGAGCCGCACCGCCATGAGGCAGCCGCGGGCCGTACTGCCAGGGCCATACAAACGCTGGGTGGCCTCGGTCTCCTTGCGGATGTCGAAGACCTCCGGCGCCTCGGTCTGCATCCGGTACGCTGTCTCCATGGCGTCGATGGCGCCCTCGATCTCCTCGTCGTTCTGGACGAGGCGCTCGAGGTGCATGCGGTTGAGCTGCTCGACCAGATCCACTTCCCGACGCTGATCGTCGAGGTCGACCGCTTCGGTATGGATGTTGGGGATGAGCGCGTACGGGTCGAAGTCGTCTTCGAGCCTCGGGATCTTGTCGGCGATGAACGTGCCCTGGTGGATGGCCGGCAGGAAGCCATTGCTCCACAGAGGCGGGCCCACCACGGTCGGCTGGTCGGGGCATAAGACGACGAAGCCCGGTAGGTTCTGGTTCTCCGAGCCGAGCCCGTACGTGAGCCACGAACCGAGCGACGGCCGCCCGGGCTGGATATGGCCCGTGTTCATCATGAGCAGCGACGGCTCGTGGTTCGGGATGTCCGTGTACATCGAGTTGATGACACAGATGTCATCAGCCACCGACCCCACATGGGGGAAGAGCTCGCTGACCGCGATGCCCGACTCGCCGTAGCGCTTGAACTCGAAGGGCGACTTCATCAGGGCGCCCGTCTTCCGCTCGGTCTTGATCTCGCCGGTGGGAATCGGCTGACCGTGATAGCGGTCGAGCTCGGGCTTGGGGTCGAAGGTGTCGACCTGCGACACCCCCCCGTTCATGAAGAGGAAGATCACGTTCTTCGCTTTGGGGGCGAAGTGGGGCCTGGGAATCATCCCCCCCATGGCCGAACGGATGGGGCTGGCGGCTTCGGCGATCGACGCGCCGATCATCTGGGCGAAGGCCATCATCCCGAAGCCGGCCCCCATGGTCTTGAGCGCCTGCCTGCGCGTCTGCGGTGCTCCCCCGACGAAGCCGCACCCGTGATGATGGTGGTCGTCGTGTCCGTGTCCGTGGGCCATGTCGTTCTCGGTGTCTCGTGTCTCGCCGGCCAGGCCGGCAGATCAGGTCAGCTGATGAATCTGTACTCGGCGGCACTGAAGAGCGCCCGGGCGTACTGGATCCACGCCCGGTGGGCAGCGCGGCGCTCGGCGAGCTCGCGCTCGAGTTCCTGCTCCGTGGCCGAGCCCCCGTCCGACTCGGCGCCTTCGTCCTCTTCGGCGTCGTCGTCAGCGACGAGCTTGGCGAGCTCGTCCTTCAGGTGCTCGGCATGCTGCGTCTCGATGAACTCCAGGCCGAGGGCCGCCTCCGCTTCCGTCACGTCGCGACCGTAGAGCAACGGATATGCGGCCTCGATCATGGCTCGATGATCGAAGCGCTCCGGCGGCGGCTCGACTTCCTTCTCGTCGTCGTCGTCCTCACCGCTTCGCGCTGCGCTCGCCTGGCGCGACTCCGCTCCATCTTGCGCCCCGTCCGTCGCCTCGTCATCGGTCGCCTTCGCGAGCCGCCGTACGAATGCGTCGGCCTGACGGTGCACGAAGTCCGAGTTCATGAAGTAGAGGCTCTGGAGCGGCACGTTCGTGGCGTAGCGCTTCTCGGCCGTGAGACTCGGATTCGGGAAGTCGAAGGTCTGCAGGTACTCGTGGAGCTGGAAGCGGCTCACCTCGGAGTACAGGGTACGTCGGGTGTTGTCCTCGGAATTCAGCTGGAGCGACTTGCCGCCCACCTTCCGGTCCAACTCACCCGAGACCGACAGGAGCCCGTCCCGAATCGCTTCGGCGCCGAGACGCTGGCGGTTGAATCGCCAGAAGAGGCGGTTTTCCGGATCGATATCGGCGAACTGGGGATTGTCGTCGGCCGCCAGCTGATAGACGGACGACAGCATGATCTGCTTGTGGAGACGCTTGATGGAGTGGCCGTTCTCCACGAAGTCCGCCGCGAGGTACTCGAGGAGCTCGGGGTTCGTGGGTGGCTCCCCGGCGAATCCGAAGTTGCTCGGTGTGCGGACGACGCCCTCGCCCATATGCCATGCCCACACCCGGTTCACGATGACCCGAGCGGTGATGGGATGGCTGGCGATGTCCCGGGCGAGTTCGAGTCGACCACTCCCCTGCTCGTACACCTCGGGAGTTTCGTCCTGGAGCACCAGCGGGAAACCCCGGGGCACCCGCTGACCCAGCGTCCGTGGATCGCCGCGGATGTGCAGGCCGATGTCCTCGATGCTCGTCTCGTCCTTTTCCTCCACGCCCATGACGAAGGCGAGGTCGGGGAGCTCCTCTTCCAGCTCCTCGATCTCTTCGCGCATGGTCTCCACGTGGTCGACAGCCACGCGGCTGAGCTGACGCTCCAGCCCCCATCCCCGGAAGCGGAAGACCCCAGGCTGCGGGAAGAATGTGTCGAGCTCGTTGTCCAGATCGCGGAAGAAGAGGTCGGCGAGGAGGTTGAGCTTCTCGCGATCCATCGTCTTCAGTTCGAGCTGGTGTTCATCGAAGAAGCTCTCGAAGCCGTTGGGCATGGGCGTCGACTTGGTCTCCTCCAGCGACGTGCCCCGGGCGATGAGCTTCCGGTTGTACTCTTCCAGCTTGTCGCGCTCGGCGACGATCTCCAGGACCCGTCGCTGGAACTCGTCGGCGAGCTCCTGTGCCCGCTCCTCGGTGCCGCCTTCGTCGGCGATCATTTCCTGCCACGGAACGACGTATGGGTAGTGCTTGGGCTCCTTGCCCAGGAAGCGGATCCACCGGCGCAGGACCTCGAGGTCCAGGCGGTCCCGAGCAGCCGCAGCCTCTACCGGGAGTTGCTCCTTACCCGTCACTTTCCACGCCGCCATCATGTACCGCGACGTCTGGAGGGAGAGGACTGTGGCGAGCTGGTCGCTCTCTGTGGAGAGGTAGGAGTCGAGGCCCTCCTTCATGGACTTGATGAAGTCCTGCTCGGTCTTGAACTCCGCCGCCGTCGCCGAGTCCGCCACGGGGTACTCGTAGTAGTTGGCGTTGTCGAAGATCCCGGCGATGGCGTAGTAGTCGTGAATGCCGATGGGGTCGTACTTGTGATCGTGGCAGCGGGCGCATCCCACGGTGACCCCCATGAAGCCCCGCGTCGTCACATCGACGCGGTCGTGGCGCTCGTCGGCCCTGGCGATGACCGGATCGGCGATGTCGTAGTACCAGGGCCCCTGCCCCAGAAAGCCCAGGGCCGGAAGCATCTCTTCGCGCTTCTCCGCCGGCATGAGGTCGGCAGCCAGATGTGCCATGACGAAGTCGTCGTATGGCATGTCGTCGTTGAAGGCGTCGACCACCCAGTCGCGATGGACGTACGCCATGGGATAGCGCTCGCGCCCCGATCCGTCGCGTGCCAGACCCCGGGTATCGTCTTCGCCGTACCGGGTGACGTCGAGCCAGTGCCGACCCCACCGCTCGCCGTAGTGCTCCGAGGCGAGTAGGCGGTCGACAACCTTCTCGAAGGCCTCGGGGGAGTCGTCGGCCAGGAAAGCGTCGATCTCTTCCGGTGTCGGGGGGAGCCCGGTGAGGTCGTAGGTGGCCCGGCGAACGAGGGTGCGCTTGTCGGCGGGCCCTACCGGGGTGAGCCCCTGCTTCTGGAGCGCGGCCAGGACGAAGCGGTCGATCTCCGTCTCTGCCCACTGGCTCGTCACCGTCGGGACTTCAGGGTGGGTCAACGGCTTGAACGACCAGTGGCTCCGCTCCTCGGCCGTGACGGCGCGCCGAGGGATGGCCAGAGGCGCCGCCACATCTGCCCACTCCGCGCCGGCCTGGATCCACGCGACAAAGCCTTCGATCTCGGCCTCGCTCAGCGGATCGCCATTGCGGGGCATTTGCAGGTCGTCGCTCTCGTGGCGAATCGCCGCGACGAGGAGGCTCTGCTCCGGGTTGCCCGGAAGGACAGCTGGTCCGCGGCCACCACCCTGGAGGATGCGGTCGCGGGAGTCCAGTCGGAGCCCACCACGCTCGTCGTCGGTGTGGCACGAGAAGCACTTCTGTTCGAGGATTGGGCGCACCCGATCGACGAAGATCTGCGCCGCAGGAGACAGCCCCTCCGCTGCGGAATTGGAGGCGAGGACGATTTCGGCAGCCTGTTCCGGCCAGGGCGCGTCCATCTGGATCCACTCCACGAGGCCTTCGATCTCACGGGCCGACAGAGGGTCGGCGTCCTGGGGCATCTCGAGATCCTCGACCTCGTGACGCACCACCTGGATGAGGAGGCTCGCGTCGGGATCACCGGGTACGATGGCGGGGCCCGAGCGTCCTCCTCGGAGCAAGTCGTCCAGCGAAGTGACCCTCAGCCCGCCGCGCCGACGGCGTTCCGAGTGGCAGTCGGCACACTTCTGCGCCAGAACAGGCCGGACGCGGGACTCGAAAAAGTCGTCGGCAGACTGACCGGAAGCATCCGGTGACCCTACGAAAACAGCCATACCGGCGGCGAGGGCCGGGAGGGCGACGGAGAGCTTCATGGTGTTCGGCGGGGTGCGGGGACACGACTCCCAGGCGGGAGTCGAGCTGCATGCAAGCGAATATGCTGGGAAGCGCGTGGGACGCGCCAGGGAAACAGGTGTTTTTCGGTAAGTCCACCTTCACGAGGTCCTCGATGGTGCTGCCGGCTTGTCAGCTCCCCGGGACCTCACACCTCTCGTTCCCCGCGGCATCCGTGGCACACACCTCGACGTTCTCCGCCTCGGCCGGCACCGTGGCCCACCACAAGAACTCGCCGTACCATCTCATGGGCGCCGACGTCGGGGCGTCCATCAGGCCGTAGTGGACCTGGACGCTTTCGAAGTCCGTGGGTTGCATGGGGCTCTTTCGGTCGTGGACGCGAGCCCTCACCAGGAGATCGCCAACCGGTCCCGCACCCGAGGCCGCATCGGACGTCGTAGCCATCGCGGCTCCCCGGGGCGACACCGTCACCAGCGTCACCACCGGTGCCTGGGCATCCGGCGCCAGCCCTCGACCGGAGAAGATACGCTCCTGGATGGCGGTCGGGTGCTCGCCCTGAGACTGGATCACATCGATGCGTCCGTCGCCGTCCACATCACCGATGGACATGCCCAGCGTGCCGGGCGTCTCCTCACCCTCGAAGACATCTGGAGCGACGGTGAGCCCGCCGGAGCCGTCATTGATCATCAGGCGATCCGGCCCGCTCAACGATCCGACCAGGAAGTCGGCATCGCCATCGGAGTCGTAGTCGAGATAGGTGACCAGGTTGTCGTCGAAGCCGGGGTTCTCGTCGTCGGGCCACCAGTCGTCGGTAACGTCCCGGAAGCGGCCTTCCCCGTCGTTTCGAAAGACGTGCTCCCGCCGGCTGGAGCCCACCCCGCCGACGATGTCGCCGTCGTTGATGGTGGCCAGGTCCAGGAAACCGTCCCCGTCGAGGTCCATGGCCTCGTACTCGTAATTGTTCGTGTACTGCGGCAGGCCGCGCCGGTCCATCTCGAAGGTCCCGACGCCGTCATTACGAAAGAGAAATCCACCAGCGCAGCGCTTGCACGAGACGAGGACATCCAGGTCGAGGTCGTTGTCGACATCGACGAACTCCAGGTCCCAGGAGAAGCGCACCCGGAGGTCCGGCATGCGCTCTGACGTGGCGTCGATGAAGCGCCCCGACCCGTCGTTGAGCCAGAGGCGAGTCCGCCCGCCATCGTTGGTCATGTTGTCACCCGGACCCCAGTCGGCCAACACAAGGTCGAGATCGCCGTCGCCGTCGACGTCTCCGGGCTCGGCGTCGCCGAGACTGAGAGGCATGGACGGGAGGCGCCCGGAGGTCTCCTCGGTGAAGCCACCGGACCCATTCCCAATGAAGAGCCGGCTCGGCGTCTGATAGGTGTTGCCCACGAACACGTCCACGACCCCGTCGCCCGTGAGGTCGGCAGCCTTGATGACCCGAGTAAGGTCGGGTGCCGAGCCGAACACCCTTGTCGTGGCCTCCTGGAAGGGCGCGCCGGGTCGGGCGTAGAAGGCCCGGTTCATCTCCGGCTCGCCTGGGTTGGAGTAGTCGCCCCCGTTTGCGAAGAGCAGGTCCAAACGGCCGTCTCCGTTCAGATCGGCCAGCTCGACCTTGTTCGTCCACTCGCCGGTGGAGTCCAGCAGCTCATCGGTGACGTCGTGCCAGAGGGCGGCGGGGAGTGGTTCCGAGTCGCCCGCGTCCGCCGGGCCCGAAGCACCCGAGGACCTAGGCTCGTCCGGCGGTGAGCACGCCAGGGCCAAGCCCAGCGCCAGGAGCGGAACCCTGGTGGCTCTCGATGCCACCGGACACCCTGTTCGTCGTTGCATCGCGCGAAGGTCGACGCTTCAGGGCTCGTCGCGCAATGGTGGCAACCGAGGTCGGCACATCCTACGATTGCAGAGCCGTCCTCATCGAACGGGGAGCCGCGTTGGAAATCATCGGGATCGTCGTCCTCGTCGTGCTCGCCGTCCCCGTCGGGCTCGTGTGGGCGCTGGTTCGCATCGGGAAGCTCGAAAACTCGATCTCGGGGCTCCACCA
The DNA here is from genome assembly GCA_013002885.1 of Gemmatimonadota bacterium. Classification (GTDB taxonomy): domain Bacteria; phylum Gemmatimonadota; class Gemmatimonadetes; order Longimicrobiales; family Gaopeijiaceae; genus UBA2589. The sequence continues at coordinate 52,305 of JABDLS010000114.1, forward strand.
GGAGATCGCGGCACTGAAGCGAAGGGAGGCCAGGCGTGCGGCGCGGGCCGCGCCGGGAGCGGAGAGCGAGGCGCCCGCAGACCGGGCGTCGAGCGCTGAATCGACCGCAGCCGACACCCCGCCACCTGGAACCGCCCCACCACCTGGCACGACCCCGCAACCGGGACCCGAGGCGCCACCGGCAGGTCCCCCGCCCTACACAGGTCCCGCCACCCCACCTCCCCTCCCCGGGCAGGAACCCGTCGGCGCCGAAACCGGCCCTCGGTCAAAGCGCCCGGCGTCCGACGGACCGGGCTCTTCGGATGAGCAGCCCGACGACCCGACGCGCCCAACCTCCGCCGCCGGCCTCGACGTCGAAGCCGCCATCGGCGGGAAGTGGCTCCTTCGCGCAGGCCTGGGCATCCTTGCCATCGCTCTGGCCCTCTTCGCCAGGCTGGTGGCTCCGCAGCTCTCGCCCATGGCGAAGGTCGCGCTGGCGTACGCTGGCGCCCTGGGCTTCTTCGCCCTGGGCAAGTTCTTCGAAGACAAGCTGGACCGCTTTGCCAAACCGGTCATGGCGGGGGGCCTCGCGTTCGGCTTCTTCGTAGCGTTTGCCGCCCACTTCGTCCCAGCAATGCAGGCCGTCTCGCTGCCGGTCTCCATCGGGTGGATGGCGCTCAGCATGCTGTCGGTTCTGGTAGCGGCAGAGCGGTGGAAGTCCGAGTCCACGGCGGTCCTCGCCATCGTCCTGGGGCACGTGTCGGCGCAGGTCTCCGCGGGGGCGGCCGACATCTACTCCCTCGTGATGATCGCCTTTCTCGCCCTTACGGCGCTGGCCCTCCTGCTCCGACATGGCTGGGTGCAGCTCGGGCTCCTGGGCGTGGTGGCCTCGTACGGCGCCCACCTCCTCTGGATGCTCGCCGATCGCCAGGCACCGATGGGCGACGAGGGATTCTGGCTCAGCCTTGCCTTCCTCACCTCGTATTACCTGATCTTCCTCGTCGCCGACCTCCTCTGGTGGTATCGCGAGCCGGAGGTGGGAGACGGAGAGGAGGCCGCGAGGAGGCTCAGGGACGCCCGTGCCATGGGCCCGGCCAACCTGGTCCTGTATGTGTCGCTCACCACATTCCTCTACCTGGCGTCGGGGGCCATGGTGGAGTCGGTGGAGTGGTACTACCTGACCCTCGGCGCACTGCAGGCCGCGCTTGCATGGCTCTACCGAAGCGTGAGCCACAAGGACTGGGTTTTCTATCCGGTCTTCGGAACGATCCTCTGGACCATCGGGCTCTTCGCGGCTCTAGACGCGTTGGTGCTCAACCTGGTCCTGGCGTCTCAGGCGCTTCTCCTGCTCATCACGGCCCACCGAACGGGGCTCCGCGTCTTCTACCTGCTGTCTCAGGCGATGATGGCCGCGGCCTTCATCCACTACTTCTCCTATCCGCCTCCGGCGCCCGGTTTCGGGCCATTCATGGGAGGCCTGGCGGTGGCCCTGGTGTACTTGGTGAAGGCCGATCTGGAGGAGAGCTGGTACGACGTGCCCTTTCTTCCGCAGATCCACGCCGTGTTGGGCGGCCTGGTCGTTCTGCGGGAAGTCACCGAGTACATGTCGGAAACGTGGCGATGGGGTGCCTTTCTCGCGGCGGTGTCCATCGGCCTGACGCTCCTCGTTCTGGCGCGAGGTCGGTCGACGCTGTTGTTCACCGTGTCGACGGTGGCCGTCGGACTCCTCCTCGCCACGGGCACGGTCGGTCACGACCCCATGTGGCTGGCCGCCATGGGCTCGTTGGCAGCGGCCCTCGTCCTCGTGTACCAGGCGCCCCGCATCGCCGCCTTCGAAGGAGCCTCTGGACCGACGACCCACGCCCGCACCATCGCGGGCTTCGTGCTGCTCGCGGCTCTGTTCACCGCCGATGGACTCACGGGCTCGCTCACCACCTACCTTCTCTGGATGCTCCTGCCGGCCGGCGTCATCGCGGTGCAACTCGAGCTGAACAGGGCCACGGGGACGACGAACTCTCCGGATCGACTGGCTCTCGTGATCTACGTCGCCGCCGGCGTCCTCATTCTGGTGCTCACCGGCGAGGCGACGACGCGCTTCATGCAGCCTGCGTGGTCTTGGATCTGGGCCTCGGTGCTCTTCGGGCTCTTCGGGTTCTTCCGCTACAAGGGCCTCACGGTGGTGGGCTTCACGGTCCTGTTCGGGGGTGCGTTCGTCTTCCTGAACACCTCGTTGTTCGCAATACCCGCCGTGATGGGCAGCGGCCACCCCGCTCTGTCCTCATGGGTCGCCGGAGCTTTCTTGGCCGTGGTCCCCTTCGCCATCGGTTGGAGGATGGACCTGTACGTCGACCCGCCGAAGGGTCTGACGGGGTTGGAGGCCCCAAACGACATCGAAGCGTCACTCCCCGTCTACATGCCGTACCTCCTGGGTCTCCTCACCGTGGGAGCCGTGGCGGCAGAGCTGACATCGGTGGGTTGGGTGTACGTCGCTCCAGCGGTGATGGGGACGGGGTTGGCGATAGCGGGGCGAAAGAAGTCGATGGTGCGTCCCGTGGTGGCTGCAGTGCTTGGTGCCGCCCTCTGGCACATTCATTTCCTTTTCAGCGGGGCGACCATGGCCCCGGCCCTGGAGGCCGCCACGCTTCTCCTACTCGGGTTCGCGGTGCTGACGTTGGTGACGGAACGGATTGCGCACACCCAACTGGTCCCGGGCGAGGACGACCCCGAGTCTTCCTTCCCTGCCTTTCTCGTCGGCCTCGTCATCGCCGCAACCCTCTCGGGGATGGTAGCTCTCGAAGCCTCCGACTTCGTGGGGGGTGCGTGGACGACGGTGGGCTGGTCGGTCTGGGGGGGTCTGCTCATGGCCGCCGCTTTCGGGGTCCGGTCGGCCGTGTACCGCCGGGTGGCCCTCGTGGTGTTGGTCGTCTGTATCGCCCGGGTCTTCGTCGTCGATACCGTGGCGCTGTCGGACACCGCGCGGATCGGAGCTTTCCTCATCCTCGGCCTCGTTCTCGTAGGCATCGCCCTCCTCTACAACCGGTACTCGGACGAGTTGAAGAGTTGGTTGTAGCTTCACATCCGATCGGACGACGTCTCCGCCACGTCGGCCGACGAGCCGCCCCGATCTCGCGCCTTCCCCTGGAGCATTTGTGAACAGCGCATCGAAGTCCTTCCTCGAAAGCCTCCTTTCAACGCCCGGCGTCTCCGGATACGAGGAGTCCGTCCAAGAGGTGGTCCGCGACTATGTCGGTGGCGTCGCGGACGAGGTCCGGACCGATCTCCACGGCAACGTCCTCGCCACGGGCAATCCCGGGCGCGGGCTCCGTCTGATGTTCGACGGCCACTGCGACCAGCTCGGCATGGTGGTCTCCCACATCGATGAATCGGGATTTCTCTATTTCCAGACGGTGGGAGGATGGGACCCCCAGCAGCTCGTGGGTCAGAGGGTGACGGTCTGGACCTCCGGCGGGGAAGTTCCGGGTGTCATCTCACGGAAGGCCATCCACCTCCTCACCCCCGACGAGAAGAAGAAAGTCGTCGACGTGAAGGACATGTGGATCGATATCGGGGCGAGAGACGCCGAGGACGCCGGCGGCGATGTGACCATCGGCGACCCGGTCACCGTCGCTCTGGGGCTCCAGGAGATGCGCAACGGCATCGCCAACGCTCCCGCGATGGACAACCGAACGGGGGTGTGGGTGGTCATCGAAGCGTTCCGGCGAGCCATGGAGAAGGGTGTCGACTGCACCCTCGTGGCCGCGTCCACCGTCCAGGAAGAGATCGGTCTGAGGGGTGCGCGGACCGCCGCCTATGGCATCGACCCCCACGTGGCCATCGCGGTGGACGTGACCCACGCCACCGACTGCCCCAGCATCGACAAACGGCAGCGTGGCTCCATCGCACTCGGGGACGGACCGGTCATCCTCCGGGGCCCCAACGTGAATCCTCGGGTGCACGAGATCCTCACGACGGTGGCGAACGAAGGCGAGATCGCCCACCAGGTAGCGGCGCTGGGTCGAGCTGCCCCGAATGACTCCAACGCCCTGCAGATCACGCGGGCCGGCGTGGCGACAGGGCTCGTGCAGATCCCGAACCGGTACATGCACAGCGCTGTGGAGACGGTGTCGCTCGACGACCTGGATCGGTGCGCGGACCTGTTGGCGGCTTTCGCCGGTGCGCTGGCGGAGGACACCGACTTCACTCCTTGAAGGAGAGGGTCAGGCGGTGAGGGCGGCGTGGGCCGCCGCGAGCCGAGCGACGGGAACCCGGAAGGGGGAGCAGGAGACGTAGTCCAGTCCGAGGCGGTGGCAAAGAGCGATGCTCGCCGGGTCGCCGCCGTGTTCTCCGCAGATCCCCACTTCCAACTCCGGGCGCACTCTCGTCCCTTCGGTCTTCGCCCACTCCATCAGACGGCCGACCCCATCTTCATCGATGGTCTCGAAAGGATTGGCCGCGAAGATGCCGCTCTTGAGGTACTCCACGAGGAAGCCTTGCTCGGCATCGTCTCTCGATATCCCGAACGTGGTCTGGGTGAGGTCGTTGGTGCCGAAGGAGAAGAACTCGGCAACCTCGGCGATACTCGCCGCCGTGAGCGCGGCACGTGGAATCTCGATCATGGAACCGAAGCGGTAGGGGACCTCGATGCCTCGCTCTTTCATGACCTCCCGGGCCTCGGACTCCAGCACCTCTCGCGTCCGACTCAGTTCGTCGACATGCGAGACCAGCGGCACCATGACTTCGGGGCGTACGTCCACACCATCGGCGGCGCAGGCGCATGCAGCCTCGAAGATGGCCCGCACCTGCATGCGTACCAGGCCGGGGATGAGCATGCCCAGCCGGACGCCTCGCGTGCCGAGCATCGGGTTCTCCTCCCGCAGTACCTCGACACGTTCGAGATAGCGTTGCTTCACGGCGATCTCGCCCAGCGCCTCATCGATCTCCGACAGGGTGTGGACGTGTTGGAGCTGCACCTTCAAATCGGCCAGGTCTCGGACCAGATCGTCGTGGTCCGGGAGGAACTCGTGAAGCGGGGGATCGATGAGGCGGATGATGACCGGAAGCCCGTCCATGGCTCGGAGCAGGCCCTGGAAATCCTCACGCTGGAGGGGCAGTAGGTCGGCCAGGGCGTCGTCGCGCTCCGCCGGATCCGTCGCCATGATCATCCGCTGCACGATGGGCAAGCGATCCGTCTCGAAGAACATGTGCTCGGTGCGACATAGGCCGATCCCCTCGGCCCCGTACGACCTCGCGCGCTCGGCATCATCGGGATAATCGGCGTTCGCCCTGACACCCAGGACACGCACCTCATCCGCCCACGAGAGGAGCGTGGCCAGGAACGGATTCTCGAGGTCCGCGGTCACGGCGGGAAGCTCACCGGCGTACACCAGCCCTTGCGTTCCATCGAGAGAGATCCAGTCACCCTCTACCAGCGTCTGGTCTCCTACCGCCAGTTCGCCTCCGACGACGTCGAGCTCCATTTCGGTCACCCCCACTACTGCAGGCCGGCCGAACTGTCGCGCCACCAGGGCCGCGTGGCTGGTGCGACCGCCACGGCTGGTGAGGATGCCGCGTGCCGCCAGCATACCGTGCACGTCGTCGGGTTTGGTGTCGGGCCGGACCAGGATGACCCGGCGCCCGTCGGCAGCAGCTCGCTCGGCGGTGTCCGCGTCGAAGACGATCTGACCGACCGCCGCGCCGGGCGACACTGCCAGGCCCCGAGCGAGGACAGGCGACTTGGAAGCGACAGTGGGGTCCAATTTCGGGTGGAGGAAGACCTCGATCTGACCGGTGGTCACCCTCTGCAGGGCCTCGTTACGCTCGATTAGGCCCTCGTCCGCCATGTCCACCGCGATCCGGACTTCCGCCTCGGCTGTGCGCTTTCCGTTTCTCGTCTGAAGGATCCATAGCTTACCGGACTCGATGGTGAACTCGAGGTCCTGCATGTTCCGATGCCGGCGCTCCAGCTCCTGTGCGATGGAGTGCAGCTCGTCATAGATGACCGGCATCCGATCCGCCATGACGGAGAGGTCGTGGGTCGCCCGGGTGCCGGCGACCACGTCTTCTCCCTGCGCGTTCTCTAGGAAGTCGCCCTCGAGTTCCGGAGCCCCCGTGGTGCCATTCCTCGACATGCAGATACCGGTCGCGGAATTCGTGCCCAGGTTGCCGAAGACCATCATCTGCACGTTCACGGCGGTCCCCAGGTCGTGGGCGATGCCGGAGGCCCGTCGGTAGTCGATGGCGCGTTTCCCGTTCCAGGACCGGAAGACGGCCTCGGTGGCAGCCTGAAGCTGTTCCTCCGGGTCCTGGGGGAAATCCTTGCCCGCGAACGTCCGGATGACCGCCTTGAAGCGCTCGCAGATCTCCCGCCAGTCGTCGCCGTCCAGGTCGGAGTCGAGTTGGACTTCCCGGTCTCGCTTTCGGTGCTCGATGACGCGCTCGAACGCCGAGTCGTCGATGTTCAGGACGACGGTCCCGAACATGTGGAGCAGGCGCCGATAGAGGTCGTATGCGAAACGGGCGTCGCCGGTGCGTCTGGCGAGGGCCGACGTGATCTCGTCGTTGAGCCCGATGTTCAGGACTGTGTCCATCATGCCGGGCATGGAGAACTTCGCGCCCGATCGACACGAGAGCAGTAGCGGGTCGGCGATGTCTCCGAAGCGCTTGCCGGCCTGGTCGCCGACGGCCTCCACCGCGGCCTTCTCCTCTTCCCAGAAATCGCTCGGTAGCTCGCCACCGGCCGAGAGGTAAGCGTTGCACGCCTCTGTGGTCGCGGTGAAGCCCGGCGGGACCGGGACTCCCAGCCGCGTCATGTCTCCCAGGTTGGCCCCTTTCCCACCCAACAACGCCCTGACGTCATCCCAGGAGCCCCCAACCCACTCCTGGGCATCATCGACTTCGGTGAAGAGATAGATATACTTCGGCATGAGCCAAAGTTAGGGACGGGGATGTCCGACCGGTGTCCGGCAATGCACTCCACGCGCTTGGGGAAAAACCGGACCGCGCAGTCGGCGGGACCGCTGTTCTCCCACCCCATGGCGGCCTACCATTAAATTTCTCGTTCAGTAGAGTAGTAGGAAGGCACGACCATCTCGACGAACTCGTCTACCTCGGAAAAGGTGTGACCATGAAGAAGCTCGTTTCCGCATTCGCAGCAGCGGCATTCCTCGCGGTGGGTGCCTCGGGCGTGAGTGCCCAGGTGCAGGTCGGCCCGACCCTGGCCTTAAGTAGCGACGACGTAGGCTTCGGCATCGGCGCGACGGTGAGTGCCCAGGCCCCGGCACTCGGTGAGGGCTTCGGGTTTCTCGGCGAATTCCTCCTTTTCTTCCCTGATGGTTTCGACTTCTTCGAGATCAACGGCAACGTCACGTACGCATTCCCGTTGGAGGACTCATCGTTGATGCCCTTTGCGCTGGCTGGTCTTAACATCTCGCGAGTTTCCGTCGACGTCGGGGGCTTCGGCAGTGGCAGCAGCACGGATATCGGACTGAACCTGGGTGGCGGCGTCACTTTCGACCTGGACTCGTTCCGTCCATCGGTGGGCGCGCGATTCGCGATCAGTGATTTTAACCGGGTGGTCGTCTTTGCAACGCTCCCCTTCGAGGTGGGCTCGAACTGATTCGAAGGAGGATCTGAAGGGGTAGAGGGCAGCCCAGGCGGGAAGGGTTGACCGCTCCCAGTACTAGGGAAGGCTGCGGCGATTCCCTACCCGTTCTTGGAGTTGATGGGAGCCCCGCCGGCTGAGTGCCGACGGGGCTCTCTCTTTTCGAGGCGCCTGACGCGGTGATCCGACAACGCCGCGTCGATCGCTTTGGGTCCGGCGTATGGCGTCGACTGGCCGATCATGCTTCCGAACCGCACATTGGGAGCTCGTTTTCGAGCCTCCCCCTGAGGGCTCGGATCGCATCACAGGGAACCAGACCAGACGTGACGAAATCCAGATTCGACGCCGTTCCGCCACGAGGCCTCCTGGGCGTTCGAGCCCTCGGCTCGGCGCTTACGGTTACTCTCATCATGGTGCCGGCAGCCTTTCTCGCGGTGGACCCGGCGCCCTCGGCAGCCCAGGCCGCAGAGATTCCACGGACTCCCGCCGGCCACCCCGACCTGAACGGGATCTGGCAAGCCATGGGCAACGCACATTGGGACATCGAAGCCCACGCAGCCCGGGCAGCCCTGGCCATGCAGCCCGGCCCCGTCGTCCCGGTGCCCGCCGACGAGGTGGTCGCCCTCGGTGCGGTAGGCTCGGTCCCGTCCAGCTATGGCGTGGTGGAGGGTGACGTCATCCCCTACCGCCCCGAAGCGCTGGCCCTTCGTGACGAGAACCGTGGGCTTTGGCTCGAGCGCGATCCGGAGATCCGGTGTTACCTGCCCGGCGTACCCCGGGCCACGTACATGCCCTTTCCCTTCCAGATCTTTCAGAGCGATGCCCGCTTCGTGGTCGCCTACGAGTATGCCGGCGCCGTCCGGGACATCTACCTCGAGGACCCCGGTCCTCCCCAGGTCGACTCATGGATGGGCCAGTCGGTGGGATCGTGGGACGGCGATACCTTCGTGGTCACGGTGAGCGGATTCAATGGCGAAACCTGGTTGGACCGGGCGGGCAATCACCATTCCCCGGCCCTGACCGTGACCGAGCGCTACACCATGGTGGGGCCGGACCATATCATCTACGAAGCCGAGCTCGACGACCCGGCAACGTATTCGAGGCAGTGGACGATCCGCATGCCGTTGTACCGCAATATCGACCCGAAGGCGCGGCTGGGTCAGTTCAAGTGTGTCGAGTTCGTGGAGGAGCTCATGTACGGTCATCTCCGGAAGAACCCGATTCGCGGACGGGAGGGAGGACGATGAAGTCGCGGCGGTCCGTCGGAATCGCGTCGCGGTCGTGTTGGTCGCTCCTCGCATCGACTATGGCTCTGGCCCTCGTCCTGACCCTGGCGGGCACCAGCTCCCCCTTGGTCGCCCAGTCCGACGTCCCGCGACTCCCGGACGGCACGCCCGACCTGCAAGGCAATTGGTCCAACGCGACGATGACCCCCATCGTCCGGCCCAACGGGGTCGACCTCGTGCTCACCCCTGCTCAGGTCCGTTCCCTGGAGGAGGGCAGGCAGGACTTCATTGCCCAGGACTACGAAATCAGCGATCCCGATCGTGATGCGCCTCCTGAGGGTGGCGAATTCACCGGCAACGCCATCTTCGATGCCGCCACGGGGGGGACGGGGGGTTACAACCAGTTCTTCGTCGACGCCGGCGACAACATCGCCATCTTCAACGGGGAGTCCCGGAGCTCGCTCATCATCGAGCCCGACAACGGCCGTCCGCCGGCGTACTCGGAGGCGGGACGACAGCGCCTCAGGGAGCGCGCGGAGTTCGACGCCCAGTTCGGCTCGTATGACAACCCCGAGAACCGTCCCTTGGCCGAGCGATGCATGATGTCGTTCGGGTCCAATGGCGGCCCGCCCATGCTCCCCAACTACTTCTACAACAACAACTACACCATCGTGCAGACGCCCGACCACGTGACGATCCTCACGGAGATGGTCCACGATGTCCGCATCATCCGTATGGGCGAGCCTGACCCACTCCCGCCGCACATCCGCCCGTGGATGGGCGATTCGTGGGGTCACTGGCAAGGTGACACGCTGGTCATCGAGACGACCAACATTCATCCGGAGCAGATTCTCCTCGGGATGTCCAACGCATCGTTCCGGCCGTCCGAGGCGATCAAGGTCACCGAGCGCCTCACCCGAGCCGACGACGATACCATCAACTACGAATTCACCATCGACGATCCACTGGTGTGGAGCGCGCCCATTCGGGGAGAGGTCCCCTTCGAGCGCCTCGACGGGCTCCTCTACGAGTATGCCTGCCACGAGGCTAACTACGCCATGGAGAACGTCCTCCGCGGCGCCCGTGCCGAAGAGGCCCGCCAGAACGAGAGAAGACAACCATGACCATCCGACCCCTCGCGGCGCTGGGCGCCCTAGCCGTGGGTCTCGCCACGCTGGTGATTGCCGCACCGGCCGTGGCCCATCACGCCTTCGGCGCCGAGTTCGACCGTGACGCGCCCATCCAGCTCCGCGGCCAGATCGTGAAGCTGGAGTGGGTAAACCCCCACACCTGGGTCCACGTCGAGATCGCGAAGGACGACGGAACCACCGAGGTCTGGATGGTGGAGGGCGGCACGCCGAACGTGCTCCTCCGCCGAGGTCTACGTCGCGACTGCCTCACGCCCGGCACCGAGATCATCGTGGACGGGTACCAGGCCAAGGACCACTCCCTCACCCGGGCCAACGGCAAGGACATCACCTTTACCGATGGGACGAAGATCTTCCTCGGCTCCTCGGGCACAGGCGCTCCGTACGAGCGGGAGATGATGGCTGCGCGCCGGGCGCAGGGGCGCTGCTAGGTCCGTCCCGCCGGACTGCCGGGCGAAAAGCGATTCATCAGGAGCGAAGCGTGGGTGAGAAGGGATCGAAACGGACGGCCGCCGCCGAAACCACCGCTCGGGAACTCACCGCGGAACTCGCTCATCTAGGAGATGTGACGAGTAAGAAGATGTTCGGTGGAGTGGGCATCTTCGAGAGCGGGACCATGTTCGGTATCGTCGATTCGACGGGCGCGATTTTCCTTCGGGGTGGCGATCTGAACCGGGAGACATTCGAGGCGTCCGGCTCCGAGCGACACGGGAAGATGCCGTACTGGTCGGTCCCACCACAGGTTCGCTCGGATGCCGATGTATTCGCGGCCTGGGGCGCCGCCGCGGTCAACGCGAGCAGGCAGGCGAAGAAGAGCTGAATCCAGGGCCGTGAGGCCTTCGAGTTTCAGCTGAAACTCCAAACGGGGCTCTCCGTCTCTGCCGGGCTCACTGCGGCCGCTATTAGCTATACCCGATCCACCGCCCGGCCGCCGCGACGGTGAACCACAACGCGATCGACACCGCCCCCAGAACCCGACTCCGCGCCGACGTCTCCAGGCCATCCAGCGAACGGTTCTTCACTGCGAAGGTGAACGCGATGGCCGCAGGCAGCGTCATCATCTTCACCCAGAACGACGTGTTGTAGAAGCACTTGATGGCTTCGGACAAGAACAGAAGCACGCCCGTCGACAACATCACGGCCACCCCGCCGAGGAGCCATGGCCGCACATGACGAGCCAGGTCGGAGAGTCGCTGGCCGGTGAGGCCCAACCCCAGCAGCCTCAGGTCCACCACGAGAATGGCGCCGCCCAGGACGCACAGCGCGACGAGGTGCGCGGCTTCGATAATGGGAAAAAGCCAGACGGAGTCCCGGACCAACGTCCCGAGGTAGGTGGCCTCGCACCACTCGAAGAAGCCGATCCACGACTCCGGCGGCATCATGGCAGCTCCCCTGACGGGGCTGGCAGACCGTCCGCCTCGGCGCGGCACCCGGCGACGAAGTTCACCCAGTCCGGTTGGGGCTGGATGTCACAGTCAAACCAGTTGTAAGCCACCAGTCGACCCGAGAAGACGACTCCGGTCCAGACGACGAGGGACACGAGCCCCGCCATCCGTGCTGCCCGAGGTGCGCGGTAGTCGTCATCCCACTGATGGATGCTGCGGTGGATACGGGTATGGAAGAGCCAGATGTTGAGCCCCGCCAAAACCAACAGCACCACCTTGATGCGGAAGAAGAGGTTGTTGTAGTAGCGGAGAGGAGACGAGTAGAAGAGGAGCAGACCGGTGACGACCATCACGGCGAAGCCGAAGCGGGTCCACGGTAGCAGCCTGTTGGTGAACGCCGACACCGGGACACCTGGGAAGGCAACGCCCACGAGTCGCAGATCCATCATCACCGCCGTGCCCACGAAGAGGGCCAGGGTCAGGACATGCGTGGTCTCGACTAGAGGCCATGCGTAGTAGGACTCGAGTAGGGCGACGCTCCACTTCGTGTTGCCTAGCCACTCGAGAAACGAATGGATCACGAGCCCTCGTCGTCGGCACCTTCATCTACGGGCACCGATCGGTCGTCGTTCGGCCGTAGGATCTCCGGTGAATAGCGGGCGTGGCAGTTCGAGCAGACGAAGTACATCTCGGCCCCTAGATCGAAGACCGCCTGTTCGTCCATGGCCTCGGCCGCGCGGAGTGCCCGCTCCCCGATGTCCACGAGGGACTGCGACATGGCGACCCACCCGTCGTCGTCCAGGGCCCGATCGCCCATGAGGAGCAGGTTGCCCGATTCCGCCACCATGAAGGCCGCGTTCTCCACCGCAATCCACTCTTCCTCCGACGTCGGGTGGATGTAGTGCTCACCGTCCGCGTCCAGGACCCAACCCACGGACTTCCAGTACGTCTGGGCCGCGGGCTCCACCACGTGGTACATGAGTTCCTGCACATCGGCCACGGGTCGGTAGCGCGCTTCGGCTTCCGGCTGGCTACACGCTGCCAGGACCAGCAGACAAGGCGCCGAACAACGGCGGAGCCATGACGGCAGGGCGAAGTACCGTCGTGTTTGGTCGATCATGGGCGGCAAGGTAGAACGCGGCGCAGCGGGCGGCGAGAAGAAGAGATCGTTCCAGGCTGGCAGCCTTACGGCCCGATGCCGATGTTGGCCTTCACCTAAAGGTACCGACGCCTCCATCTGGAGCCCTGTGATGCCCACAGTAGAGAGCCTGTGATGCCCAGAGCACATAGCTCGTCCTCGACGACCCCGGGTCACACCGCAACACATCGAGCCGTCCTCCACGTCGTGAAGCGTCTCGCTTGCCTCTCCCTTATGGCTGCGGTCGCCTGCACCGCCCCCGACGCCGGGGCCCCCGATGCCCGCCGTCCGGCCATCACCATGGGCGCGCCCGAAGAGGTCGGACTGTCGGCCGAAGTCCTGGCCGAGATCGGGCCGGCGATGGAGGCCGTCATCGAAGAAGGGCAGACCGGAGGTATCGTCACCCTCGTGGCCCGCGACGGCGTGGTCGTCCATTGGGAGGCCCATGGCTGGCGGGTCCTCGGCGAGGACCCCTTGGAACGCGACGACGTCTTCCGCATCTACTCCATGACGAAGCCGGTTACGAGCGTGGCCGCGATGATGCTGGTGGAGGAGGGGCGTCTGGCTCTGGACCAGCCCCTCGGCGACATCCTTCCCGTGTTCGCCGATGTCCAGGTCTACGACGCCGGCGAGCTGCGCCCGCCGACCCGCTCCATCACCATCCGCGACCTTCTTCGCCACACGTCGGGCCTCACCTACGGAATGTTCGGCAACACGCCGGTGGACCGCATGTACCTCGACGCACTTCAGCCGCTGGAAATGGATGCCGGGCGCACGTTGGCGGAGACGGTGGACGTCGTTGCCGAGCTTCCCCTCCTCGCCGACCCGGGGACGCTCTGGAACTACAGCATGTCTACCGACGTCCTCGGCCGCGTCGTGGAGGTAGCCTCGGGAATGAGCCTCGACGATTTCTTCCGCACCCGGATCTTCGAGCCCCTCGGCATCCAGAACACCGCCTTCCATGTAGCCGACGAAGATCATCATCGCCTCCTCGACGTCTATACCCGCCAGGGTGGCCGGCTCATCGCCGTCGATGCCGCGGAAGACAGCCCATTCACCGAGCCCCCGTCGTGGTACTCGGGTGGCGGCGGGCTGACGTCGACGCCGTCGGACTACCTCAAGTTCGCTCAGATGCTGGCCAACGAGGGGGAACTGGATGGCGTACGACTGCTCCGGTCGGAGACCGTTCGGGCCATGACGACGAACCAGCTCGACGGGGCTCTGCTTCCCATGCGCCTCGGCGGTCCCATCCCGAGCCACGGGTGGGGCATGGGATTCGCGGTCGGCATGGAAGGCCCTTTCGAGGACATCTACTGGTGGGCGGGGATCGCCAACACCCGCTTCTGGATCGATCCGGTGGAAGGCATCGTGGCCTTCGCATGGACCCAGTACCTGCCGTCGGGTGGGGTAGACCTGGACTCGGTCCTGAGAGGGATCGTCTACGGCAGCCTGATGGAGTCACGGCGGGGCGATCCCGCGCTGCCCTAGAAGGACCGCCTAGTCAGCCCCACCCCGTGAGCCGAGAGGAGCCGCCTCAGCCAAGCCCCAGCCAGCGTCCGGCCAGATAACCCAGCGTGGCAGTCGTTCCCGTGAGCACCGTACCCCACGCGAGATCTACAACCACCACGATGTTCGGGAAGTCCTCGAAGAGCGCCTTGCACGTGAGGTCGAAGGTGGCGTAGGCCACGAGGCCGAAGAGGGCTCCAAGGGCGACGGACCGCGCCATGGAGCCGGCCTCCAACCCCGGTAACACCGCGAAGACGACCACTCCCACGAGGTAGAGTGAGTAGAAGGCCACCGCTGCCCAGATGACCGGCTCCTCGCGGAGGAGATGGCCGAGGTGCTTGTCGTAGAAGGAGACCGCGATACGACTCAGCCACACGAAGTCGATGGCGAAAAAGCCGAGGGCGGTGAGCCCGTAGAGCGCCAGGTACTTCACAGTGCCAGTCCCGCCGACAGCGCGTCCCACTCGCTTTCGAGCGTCTCCAACATCTCCTCGAGGAATACCTTCTGGTCCGCCTGGTCCGACGTCAGCGGCCCGACCCAGTCCTCCACGGCGCCGTAGAGGCCGCGGGCACGGTTGCTGACTTCACCGGTTTCACGGGCCAGGTCCCGAATCTCCAACTCTACCTGGTCGGTCACGCTCAGCGCGTCGCCGCGACCCTCTAGACGCCCGACCACGTCGCGAAGCTCTTCCGCCAGAACGGAGGTCACCGTGCTCAGGGCCCACAGCTCCAACAGCGTCTCCGTGTACGCGGCTCGAACCGTGGGGGCATCGTCGAAGCGCGAATCCTCCCTGACCTCGAACGTCTGCTCGGCCACCACGTCGCCGGCGATCATCCGGGCGATGTACGTCCCAGGGAGCACCAGCGGACCACGGCCGGCTCCGTTGCCTCCGCCCTCCCATGTGTGCCGCAGGTCCCAGACGACCCGATTCATGCCGCGACCGGCCACGTGGCTCATCTCCGCCACCGCCACGCGATCGGCGTCGAGGATAGCGAAGTCGACCGGCCGATCCTCCGACGACGACCAGAAGTCGAAGATGGCTCCGGCTGGTGGGTTCTCACCTTCGAAGATCATGTTGCCGGTGTGCGCTTTCTCGCTCCGATAGCGGATCTGTTCGGCGGCCTCGACCGAGAAGAAGTGGGCCGACGACCGTGCGATCTGCGGGGTCATCTCCTGGAGGGCGTTCACCTGGTCGAGGATGTAGATCCCCCGACCGTGGGTCGCCAGTACCAGGTCGTTGTCCCGCGGGTGAATGACGAGGTCGTTGGCCGCCACCGTGGGCAGGCCACCTCGCAGCTCGACCCAGTTCTGGCCCCCGTTCCACGACCAGAACGCTCCAATCTCCGTCCCGAGATAGAGGACGTTCTGATTACGAGGATCTTCCCGGACGACACGGACTGCGCGTTCGGGTGGGAGATCTCCGACAATGGAGCGCCACGAACGCCCGTTGTCGTCGGAGCGCCACAGGTAGTTGTCGTAGTCGTCGTTGCGGTAGTTGTTGGCCGCGACATATACGCGGCCGTCCACGTTCGGTGAGGCGTGAATCTGATTGACCCACATCATCTCCGGGACCCCGGGCATGGCCGCGGTCACGTCGGTCCAGGTGGCGCCGTCGTTTACGGAGACCTGCACGAGGCCGTCGTCGGTCCCCGCGAAGAGGACGCCCGCCACGAACTCCGACTCGGCCAACGCCGTCAGGGTCGGCCAGTAGGGAATGCCGTCGTCCAGCGAAAGAACGAACGAGTCGACGGCCTGGTCCATGATGACCAACGAGCGCCGGTCCGTCCCCGTGGTCAGGTCGCCCAGCGATGTCCACGTGTCTCCCCGGTCGACGCTCTTCCAGAGGCGGGCGGTGCCGGCGTAGAGGGTGTTGCTGTCGTGGGGGCTGATGATGTAGGGGCCATCCCAGTTCGCCGGCTCCATGGCGTTGCCCAACCGCTGGAACGGGTCGTCCAGATCGGGCCAGGTCGTCCAATTTCGCCGGGCGCTGATGTGGCCCTCCGGGTCTCCTGGCCGAATGTCTTTCGCCTCGCCGGTCTCCATGTCCCACCGAGTCAGCCCCAGGTACTGGCTTTCGGAGTAGAGGATGCGGTTCTCGGTGGTGTCGACCAGGGCGAGAAAGCCGTCGCCCCCGCCCCACTTGTTCCAGTCTTCGTTGAGGATGCCCTCCGCCCGGTACGTCTGGCTCGGACCACGCCAGGAGCCGTTGTCCTGGAGCCCGCCATAGATGTTGTAGGGGTGAGCCATGTCCACCGAGACCCGGTAGTACTGGCTCAGCGGCAGCGCCGTGTGATAGAGGAAGTGGTCGCCCCGGTCGTAGCTGATGCCCAGACCGCCGTCGTCGAGCTTGATGACGTGGTTGGAGTCGTGGGGATTCACCCAGACGAAGCGGTCGTCGCCGTGGGTGCGGTGCTCCCGCGGCACGGTGAACGTCACGCCACCGTCGTCGGAGTAGCTGTAGCTGTTGAGCATATAGATACGCTGGTCGTCATTGGGATCGACCATGGGCTGGCTCGCGTACATGGGCCGGGGATTCCAGTCGGACTGATACGTCCACGACTCGCCCCGGTCCTCGCTCCGGTAGATGCCCGCCAGCCTTTGTTCGTAGGCGGTCGAGGCGTTGAACCGCTCGCCCTGCTCCACGCTCACGTAGAGAATGCGCGGGTCGGAGCGGTAGATGGTGATGCCGATGCGCCCGATGTCTCCGGTAGGCAGACCGTTGTCCAGGCCGGCGTTGGTGAGTCGCGTCCAACTCTCCCCGCCGTCGGTGCTCTTGAAGAGCCCGCTTCCCGGTCCGCCTCCGTGAAAGCCCCAGGGGCGACGCTGCCGCTGGTACATTGCGGCGTAGAGGACGTCCGGGTCGGACGGATCCATGGCGACGTCCACCGCGCCGGTGAGGGGATCGACGAAGAGGACCCGCTCCCACGTCTCGCCTCCGTCGGTGGTCTTGTAGAGGCCGCGGTCGGGGTTCGGGCCCCAGAGGTGGCCCATGGCCGCCACGTACACGATGTCCGAATCGTCGGGATGCATGACGATGCGTCCGATGTGGTGGCTTTCGGCGAGTCCCATGTTCGTCCATGTCTCGCCCCCGTCGGTGGACTTGTAGACACCGTCGCCCCATGACGACGACTGGCGATTGGCACGCTCGCCGGTCCCCACCCAGACGACGCTCGTGTCCCGTTGGTGCACGACGACGTCCCCCACCGAGTGCGTGCCCTCGCTCTCGAAGACGGGCTCGAAGCGGACCCCGTTGTCCGTGGTTTTCCAGACACCCCCGGTGGCCGAGGCGAGGTAGTAGACCCGTGTGTCGGCCTCGACGACGGCGATGTCGACGAGGCGACCGCTCATGTTCGCGGGACCGATGGAGCGATGACGCAGGCCGTTCAGGTCCTCGGTGGAGATCTGGGCGGCGAGGTCGGTGGGAGCGTTCAGGAACGTCAGCGCGAGAACGCTGCCCACGAGAGCGAGGAAGCGATGCGACATGGCAGCCATACGGGGTCGTCCGACAGTAGAAATGAGAAGAGCGAGAATGGGTCGAAAGGAGGCTAGCGCTCCGGCGCACCTTGGTAGCGGTCGAGCCAGGCCAGTGTCTCACGGATAAGGACTTCCCGTGGGACGAAGTGCCAGCCGGGTTCTATCACCCAGGCCTTGTCCGGTTCGGGTGTACCGACCAGCTCGTAGTAACGACGCGCGTGCTCCAACGGAGCTACGGTGTCGAACTCGCCGCTCAGTAACAAGAGGGGAACCTGTACTCGAGGAAGTGCGTTGATGGGGTCGATTTCAGGGGTCTGGTCGAGCTCCCTTAACGCTCCGACATAGATGACAGCCGACTTCAAGCGAGGCTCCTGGACCAACGCCGTGGGGCCCTTGAGCCCGCCCCAGCTGTACCCATAGAAGGCGAATGATCGGCCGTCGATGTCAGACCGCGTCTCCAGGTAGTCGAGTGTGCGCCTGAGATCCTTGATGGCTGCGATGCTAGCATCGCGATAGCCGGCCGTGTTGAACCGCGGACGCGGCGTAGCGGGGTCCTTTCGCTCGAAGCTGCCCATATAGACGGGGAAGGCGACGGCTCTCCCCCTACGAGCGAGGAAGTCGACCTGCTTGGCGAAGTACTCATCCACCGAGTTCAGGGTGAATGTGTCCCAGCCCGGCCAGTACACCACGGTCTTGTAGGGTGGGGACACGTTGGTCGGCAGGTAGAGGTACAGGATCGTCCTCTCTCCGCCGTAGCCCGCATCGAAGGTGATGCGCTGCCGAACCCAACTTCGAAGCGCGACAGAGTCCTCGACAACAGAGTTCAGGGGGCCCCTCTCGTAGTCGAACAACCGGCTGTACGCATTGTAGACGGCATCCGGCTCCGGCTCTCTCGTGAACTGCTGGGGCAGGCCATCGGGCGCTGCCAAGGGCGCTCGGATTCGCGACGCGACATCGACATCGTCGCTCGTGACCGCGAGTCGGAACCCATTTCCAGGTGACCGATCCAGGGGGGGCACAGCGGGGCGCTCTTCGGCGAGCACGAAGTACGGATCGCTCCAGCTTCCACCGAGGATGACATATCGGTCCCCGATCCTGGTGGACGTCCACTCTCGAACATTGCCCGCCATGTCGAACGCGCCGGCGTAGCTCATCGCCACGCTCTCCTCTACCGGCCTCGGACCCTGACCGTTGAAGTTGGAGGCCTGCTGCAACCAGGAAAGAGCTCCCGGGGCGACGGCATGGCGCCAATGGTGAACCGTCGGAAGCTCCTCACCGACCCATCGGGCGTAGGCCCTGGCCTCGTACCAACTCACGCCCGCCGCGGGCACAGACCCTTGTCCGGGAGGGTAGTCGCCGGCCTCCCACGTACTGGGCCCCGGCTGCCCTGTAGAATCCAGGAAAAGCAGGCGGGCGTCCTCCCAGGACAGCGAGTCTCCTTCCAAGACCACGGGGTCCCACAAGCTCGGTCGATCGTACCCGCCGCCATCGACGAACGCCTTGTATTGGGCGTTGGTCACCTCGTACCGATCGAGGAGGTAGTCGTCCAGTGAGAGGGTCTCGTCGTCAAAGGCGAGGGTCCATCCCGAAACGCGAACCTTCTCGGGAGGAAGCGTCTCGTCCGTCTCGAGTCTGAAGCGCTCTGGTCCGATGTTGGGGCCTATCCGCCCGCTCGTCGGCGGCCGCAATTCGGTTTGGTTCACGTGCCCGCCGCCGAGCGTCCGGTAGAGCGTCCTGTAGCCCTCCAGCTCCAGTCGAATGCGCGACAGACCGTACGGGAATCGGATGTTGACCAACGGAGTTTGCCCTAAGACCCTCCATTCGTCGTCGGGTCGGTCATAGGGCTTGTACGAGACGGTGGCACCTACCGGAACCGATTCGATGGTCGTAGGCCAAGACATCTGAGGCCATAGTTCGGCGAGGGCACCCGACTCGGGCGTTCGAACCTCGACCTCCTTGGCGAGCGCGAAGGCCCCCTGCCAATCTCCCACACCGAGCCGTTGATCGATCTCCGGCAACGCCTCGCGCTCCAGCCAGTCTCGATCGGTGTCCCGGGTAGCGAACGAGTAGATGGCGGCTCCCAGGACGGCCGCCACGGTCGCCGTGACCAGGTGACTGGCCCGAAAGCCGGCACGGCCCTGGACGGCGCCCTCCCCGGAATCCGGACTGTCACGAACGAGACCGTCGGGCGTCAGCTCATAGGCCCAGGTGAGTGCCACCGACAGCACGAATCCCGCCGCCAGCAGAACGATGACGAGCGTGTCGGACCAAGCCGGCATCCCGAGTGGCTCCTCGACCATCGTGACGACCTCGAGGACGACCAGGGCCGCCGCCGCATAGACGGTGGCGACCTTGACGACCTTCCGGCGCTTCAATTCGTGCCACATCATGCCACTTCACTCGTCACGGCATCCCCCTCGTACGCGCGACCGACGGCAAGATACGTGCAGGATCGCCTATGGGCAGGGGCCGGGCGAACCGACAGGTTGGCGGACTACGTCCGCCGCCTTGCGGGAACCGAAGGTGGCTGTGACTTGTAAAGGTTCGGTCGAGTGGCCCAGCGCCGCCCCTCATCGCAGAGACACGTCATGATCACTCCACGCGAAGTCCGATCGCTCGTAGCCGTCGCCATCGGCCTCTCCATGGCGGCGTGCGCGACATCCCAGCCGGGGACCCCGGGTACGGGCACCGAGG
>JABDLS010000130.1 GCA_013002885.1 Gemmatimonadota bacterium
GCCCTATGTTCACGCCCTCGCGAATATGATGCCCCCGGAGGCCGGGGGTCCGCCCTTGGGAGGAAGACGATGACCAAGATCCGCAGCGCACTCGCTCTCGGAGCGCTCGTGTCGATGACGGTGCCAGTCGCGGCGCAGTCCGAGTTCGACATTCCGTATGCGGAGTACCAGCTACCCAACGGGCTGAACGTGGTGCTGCACGAAGACCGATCCGACCCGATCGCCGCGGTGGCGATTCTCTACCACGTCGGCTCGGGCCGGGAAGTACCGGGGCGCACCGGCTTCGCGCACCTCTTCGAGCACATGATGTTCCAGGCCTCGCAGAACGTGGGCCAGGATCAGTTCTTTCAAAAGATCCAGGCAGCGGGCGGGACGCTGAACGGCGGCACGAGCTTCGACCAGACGATCTACTTCCAGGTCGTGCCCAACAACGCGCTGGAGATGGTTTTGTGGCTGGAGGCGGATCGCATGGGCTACCTGCTGCCCACCGTCACGGACGAGGCCTTCCTCAATCAGCAGGAGGTCGTCCAGAACGAGAAGCGACAGCGCGTCGACAATCAGCCGTACGGGCACACCACCCATGTGCTCGGAAAGCTCCTCTACCCCGACGACCACCCGTACAACTGGAATGTGATCGGGTCGTTCGAAGATCTGGCGAACGCCTCGATTGCTGATATCCACGAGTTCTTCCAGACCTGGTACGGACCCAACAACGCCACGTTGGTCGTGGCTGGGGACTTCGACGTAGACGAGACTCGCGCGTGGATCGAACGCTACTTCGGCGAGTTGCCATCGGGCCCGACGATGGCGGACCCTGCTCCCCGCCCTCCGGTGGTGTCGAGCACAGTGCACGTGTACCACGAGGACGACTTCGCCAGCTCGCCGGAGCTCAATCTGGTCTTCCCGACCGTCGAGCAGTTCAACGACGATGCGTACCCGCTTCAGCTATTGGGGCTGCTCCTCTCCGATGGGCAGTCCTCGCCGCTGTATCGCACCATTGTCGAAGAGGGCCGACTGGCGCCCTCCGCCAGCGCGTTCCAGAGCAGTCTCGAGATCGCGGGGACGTTCCGCTTCCGGATCCGCACATTCCCGGCCGTCGACCTGACCGACGTCGAGCAGGCCGTGTACGCTGCACTGGAGCGATTCGAGACGGAAGGATTTGACGAGGACGACCTGGATCGCATCAAGGCGCGTTATGAGACCGGTTTCTACAACGGCATCTCGAGCGTCTTGGGCAAGTCGTTCCAACTGGCCCTCTACAATGAGTTTGCCGGAAGCCCGGGCTATCTCGGCGAGGATCTGCAGCGGTATATGGACGTCACGCAGGACGATGTCTGGCGTGTGTACCGCCAGTACATCGAAGGGCAGAACTACGTCGCGACCAGCTTCGTCCCGCAGGGTCAGGTGGAGTTGGTGGTAGACGGATCCGAGCTCTTCCCCATCGAGGAGGAGGAGATCGAGTCCGCAGGGGTCGCAGGAACGCAACGTCTCGCGGAGAACGTCGAGGTCCCGGAGGTCCCCTCCGCTTTTGACCGGAGCGTCGAGCCCTCCAAGGGACCGGCGCCTAGTGTGGACCCGCCCTCGGTCTGGACGCACACGTATGCGAACGGGCTGACCCTGCTGGGGATCGAGCAAAAGGAGCTGCCCCTGGTACAGTTCAACCTGACCCTCCGCGGGGGCATGCTGGCCGACGACCCGGAGCGAGTGGGCGTGGCCAACCTCATCACCGATCTCATGATGCAGGGTACCGCCCGCCGCACCCCCGTGGAGCTCGAGCAGGCTATCGACGCCCTCGGCGCCACGATCTCCATGTCCACGGGCGACGAGTCCATCACCATCGTGGCGAACACGCTGCGGTCCAGGCTCGGTGATGTCTACGGCCTTTTCGAAGAGATCCTTCTGGAGCCGCGTTGGGACGCCACCGAGTTCGAGCGCATCCAGCGGGAGACCGTCGAATCCCTCAATCGTCGGCAGACCAACCCTGCGGCGGTGGCCTCCGACGTCTTCCGCCGCGTTGTGTACGGGGACGACCACATCCTCGCCAATAATACGTTGGGCAGTGCCGAAGCCGTGCAGTCGTTCACCACGGAAGACCTGCGCGCGTTCTACGACGCGAATTTCGCACCGAACGTCAGCCACATCGCGATCGTGGGAGACATCGGGCAGGCCGAGGCCATCGAGCTGTTTCGTCCGCTGGAGTCGAATTGGGCGAGGAAGACCGTCGAACTGCCGGTCTATGCTGACCCGGAGCCTCTCGAGCAACCCACCGTGTTCTTCGTCGATGTGCCGCAGGCTCGTCAGTCCGAGATCCGGGTTGGGCACCTCGGGGTCGCGCGCGACCACGAGGACTACTACCCGATTCAAGTGATGAACTACATGCTGGGCGGCAACTTCAACTCCCGCGTCAACATGATCCTGCGCGAGGAGAAGGGATACACCTACGGGGCGCGGTCACAGTTTGCCGCGTCGGAGTACCCGGGTCCGTTCGTGGCGAGCTCCGCCGTGCGCTCCAACGTCACGCTCGAGTCCGCCGAGATCTTCCGCGACGAGATCGCGCGCTACCGGGACGGCATCACCCCGGAGGACCTCCAGTTCACGAGAAGCGCGATGATCGCGAGCAACGCCCGTCGTTTCGAGACATTGGGGGCGCTGCGGAGCATGCTCGGAAGCATCGCCAGATACGATCTCCCGCACGACTACATCCAGCGGGAGGAGGAGGTGGTTGCTGGGATGACTCTGGACCGCCATCGCGAGCTGGCTCGCCGCTACATCGATCTCGACCGGATGATCTATCTGGTCGTGGGCGATGCCGAGACGCAACTCGACCGACTCAAGGAGCTGGGGTTCGGCGACCCGATCCTGCTGGACCGCAACGGGAGGCGAGTCACGGTCTTCTGAGGAGAGGGGTGGAGCCCTAGACGAGCACTCTTTCGCTTCGAGCCGAAGTGGTCGGTTCGACAACGTCGGGAGCCGCGTGTGGTCGCCTCTACCGAACGACCACCGCTACACCGTAGGGGTCGTTGCCCACGCCGGTGACGGTCGCGACGACCTCACGTGACCGTAGATCGATCACGTACAGATGCCCGACCTCCTGGCTGTACGGCCGTAGTCCGGGTCCACCGCTGACGATGGCGTAGCGTCCATCGGGGGTCACCGCCGTGCCCTTCGGTCTCGCGGGTCTACCGTCTGCCCTCGTCAGCGGAATTCGGGCCACTTCAGGGTCCGGATCGCCAGCGAAGACGCGCTCGAGGCTCACGATGGAGACGTTGTGGGCGCGGATGTTCGCGACGACGATTTCGCGGCCGTCGGGTGTGACCGAGGCGATCAACGGATGTGTTTCGCTGCTGGGGTCGTCCG
>JABDLS010000154.1 GCA_013002885.1 Gemmatimonadota bacterium
GGCAGATGGTTCTAGCGTTAACGCTGCGGTCGAGCGTAGTGTGGCTGTGTGAGTAGTACTGACAGGGGCCGGTTCGGAAGCCCCTGCACGTTAGAAGACATGCCGTAGCAACTCGAACCGGGCCCTCATCGATGAGAGCCCGCGTTATCGCGCGACCTGGCGCTCTCGTCCCCGAATAGCCCTCAGCACCGCCTGAGGCAGACCAGTAGCCCAACGCCCCCGGACGAAACTGCTTCATGCGCGGCCTCAGACCGACAGGATCTCTGTCGCGGGATGGTGCTCTCGCGACTCAAGCAAACGGCGAGGTTCCTACCCTGAGTCTCCTTCGATCCTAAGCGATCGCGACACCCTCTCCGTTCCGCTCGCTCCCGCGACCTCGAGGGTCACCACGTAGTCGCCCGGCTTCAAGCCGCCGAAGTCGAGTTCGATCCCAACCCCATGTGTCGCGTCCTCTGGCGTCTCGCTCCACGACACTGTGGAGCTGAAGGAGTCGCCACCGAGACCAACTACACGAAGGACCGCGTCGAGGACCCCCCGGCCGGACTCCGAAAGCGAAATGGTGTGGCTAACTCTCTCGCTGGAGGCCCCGTACACCTCCCAATAGAGTCCGACTGCGGAGCCTTGGGCGATCGCAACTGACGGTAGCATGCGGGCGATGGCCGCCTCCCGACTCAAGGACTCATCAGCCCCGGGTTGGAACAGAAGGACATCGGACAGCCCGAACGCCGTTTCCGGGAGTGGAGCAACTCCGCATCTGAGCCGTGCCGCGCCGTCAGGGGTGATCGCTTCGAGACTCAAGAGGAGAGTGTCGCCGGGCACATCGGCACGGAAGACGACGTGGTCGGGGTGCCCATCGGATGAGAGGACGACTGCCGGATCCCCCGGATCAGACGAAACCACAAGGGCGAAGTCGGCGGTCGCACCAGCCCACGCCGTCGCGATGGCCAGCTGTTGGGCTCCGGACTCACGAAAGCGAGCCACTTGAGCCCGAAGGTGCTCGATGGGCGCGTAGATTGGTGAGAATCCCTCATCGTGCGCACCGCCCGACAGTTCGTATTGGAGCTCGGTGAGCGGGGCAAGGACCGAACTCTCCGGTACTGAATGCAGCAAGGTGCGCCGCACGGACACCCACATCCGAAACGGGCCCACGTCTGGCGCCTCCCACGAATCCTCAAACCCCCGACGGGTGACGGCGATCTCGTGCGCGGTTGGGTGATGTGATCCGATGGCGTCTAGTAGCTGGGCGTGAAGTCCGAGTTCAATTCGCCGGACAATGTGAACGACCCACCGCTCATTGCCAGGCGCAGCATGGAGTGGATCGGAGAGCCACCAGAAGACCGCTTCGAATGCCGCCTTCTCCGGGGCGCTCAGGCGCTGATAGTGGTCTGCGTCTCCACCGTTCAAGAGATGGCCTATGTCCTCTAGGTGCCTCCGGACGGATCCCGGCGTTGCGGTTAGGCCAGCACGCAAATGTCTCTCGGCGAGAGCTAGATCGCCTAGGCGGGCGACCACCGTACCACGAAGAAGATCGCACGGGAACGGCTCTGTACAACGGAGGAGGAGATCAAGCGCCTGTGAAGGTCGATCGAGTTTGGACAACGCGTAGGTCGCGTGCGCGACGGCGGCTAGTCCGCCAGCCTCGGCGATCGACGTCAGGGCATCGAGGAAATCCTCCTCCGATGCCGCGGTCGGGCAGGAGCGCGGCCCTCGGCACCGCTGGTGGTCCGGATCGCCTCCAAAGCAGAGGTCCCCCGCGTCGGCGTCGCACCGACGGACGGTGCTCGGCGAGGAGGCGCGCGATCGGTAGTACGACCTCAGCACCTCCTCCACAGCAGGTGGCGGCGGCGGCACAATCGCTTGCAGCGAAAGGGCGAGCGCTATCGCAACCATAGCAGCATCCGTTTCAGCGGAACCCGCCGGGAAGAGGGGCTCCCGACGGGGGTGGACCACTACTCGGTGAGAACCGCAAGGTCCATGTTCGATAGAGGTACGTTTGCGACCACTTCACCTGAACAACCAATCACCTGAAGCGCACCGCGCTCCGAGTTGAACTCGAGCGCAGCGCCATACTTTCGCATCAGCGCCGGAAGCTCGACGCTAGACGCGGCTTCAAGCGCGTCGGTGATCTCGGCTACCGCCACGCGATCCAAGCCCGTCCAGCCGAGGATGACCTGAGCCGATATCCCGCAACCGGTATCATGATAGTCGTCGCACGAGCCATCGGTGCAGCCATGGGTGTTGGGATGGGAGTGTACATCCAGCTCCCAGTTCCCGTCGAGGTTGGATGTTGAGACGTGCTTTCCGAACTGACACCCGTCCTCGCAGTCGGTGCACCCGAAGACCCTGAAGCTCAAGGACGCTTCCGGCGCCCTTGCTACACCGAGCGTGGCGAGTGTGACCAGGCCTGCAGCGAGAATTGATATGCGGAGTTGCATAGTTACCCTCCTCGCGGAAGAAGTCTGATGCTCCAGAACTCGAGCGACGGCCTCCCGATATCGTCCAGTCGGAGACCAGCCAAGGTACCGTCCCGGAGCGTGGCGTCTATGTGAAGCGGCGCGCGCCCCTCCGCGCGCACGCAGGAATTCTCCAGGTCGATCACCTCGATGATCGCCTCGTAGGTTCGGGCGTGGTCTGCGATGCGCTTAGATCCATCGTCAGAGAACTCGACCCCCTCGCGCCAATTGGCCCGCGGGCGGTTGACGACGGCGGCGATCAAGCCGCCCTCGACCTCCACCAAGTCCACAAGGAACGGCGGCGGTACCCAATCGGGGTCGGGTAGCCCGTAGCGGGTCCACGGGCGGAACCAGTCGGCTTCGCGAACGAAGGTCTCAACCGGTCCACCGGATTGTCGGAACCGATCGATGCGATACTCCCGCCGATGCCCGACGAGGAAGTCCAACGCCGCGGGATCGTCGGAGAGCACAAGGGCGCGCCGCTGGCCAGCCGCCGCCCAATCGGCTCGGAACAATCCGTGGCTAGTGTCGAACGTGGCGACGACCTCGCCCTCGTGGACCTGCAGGATATTGTGTCCGACCCAGTCCGGTGTACTGGTTCGTCCATTGACAAGCAGGTGCCCCCCGGCCAACGGCCATACCCCACGTATGAACGGCGCCACGGGAAGGGTGCTCTGGCCGAGCCACTCCCCGTCCCAGTCGAACGAGACTAGCCGGCGTTGTCGAGAATCGATGATTCTGGTCGCCCGTTCCGTTTCATCGATGAGGATCGCGGCGGGCCACAGGTATTCCCCGGGCCCTTGGCCTTCTCGGCCGATGTCTCCGGATGCACCGGTACTCGGGTCGAACCAGCGTACCACCGCGGGGCCCTCGAAGAACCGAACGAATAAACGTCCATCCGACCTGCGCGCAATCGGCTCGAAGCCGCCCAGAAGCTGGCGCGGTCCGTCTTCCAGACGCGACTCCAGCCGTACCTCAAGTGAGTCGGTCAAACAGGAGGAGAGGACCTGGGGGTCGGGGTCACCAGGTATCTGAGAGGCAACGGTCGATACCGAGACCGCCACGAGAGTCAAACCGCGAAACGCATTGCGAGCGAAGGAGAGTACGGCGCGAGACCGCGCGAATGCGCAGGCGTACGACATGCGCTCACACATCCCGACAAAGAAGTGATGGAGGCCACGGCCATGCGACGTGTGGCCGGGCCGAGTGGCCCGCCCTGAAATGACCCGGGCCAACACCCAGGATGCTGGGCGGAACGATGAAACGCGGTCTGACCATCCCCTCATGAATCACTCCCGGTCCTTGGATCTCGCGGGAAGCTTCCAGCGCTGAGGGGGGGCTGCGCTTTTCTGACTAACACTCGTCGTCTGCGAGGTCAAGGGCCATCGTCTACTCCGATGGCGTTGGTCCCTGCGGGGTCGGGCGACGGAAGCGGTGCCGCCAACCTGGCACTAGGCTGGATCCCGCGTCAATGCGTCTGGGATGAGGTCCCTGCTCCCCGCGCCACCCCACCGCATATCTTGCGCACTGCCCCGACGCCTAATCGGCGTCTCCGGCGGCCGGTGCCATGAGCATCAGAACGGCCGACTCCGGGAGGCAGGAGGACCTCGGTGCGCGCGCGCAAAGGAAGACAACGGCCGGAGGGTGGAGGGGTGAGCTGCCGGGTTTCGTGGTTAGGCCTCAGAGGCGAACTGGCCACGTCCTTGTGGCTGGCATCGTCCACCCGGCGGACGCTCGGCATCGCCGGCTCGGCTCCTTCCCGCGATCGTCAAGACAGAGGTGCGCGAGGCCTTGACGGGTATGCTCGGGGCCTGCGTCTCTCGCAGTCGCCCTACGATCGACGAGTCAATGCGAGTCTTCCCTGCCAAGAAGCGTGGCTTCGGCCGATAGCCGTCGAGAACCGCGGCGCCCGGTTCGAGTAGCGAACTGGTTGGCCTAGCCGGTCGGCACGTCTTCTAACAACAGGCTTCCGGCTCCGCGCCTGTCGGCGCTCCGTCCCAAACGGCCCCTGAGCGTGTAGATGGCGCTGGCGGGAACGCTGCGGCCGGCCCTAGTCTGACGAGGTGAGCAGTGCAGACCGGGGCCGTTTCGGAAGCCTCGGAACGTTATGTGAAATGGCCTGAGCGTAGACGGCCGAGCTGACGCTACCGCACTGCGTCGAGGACGGCCTCTGGATGGCGGGCCGCGACTCGCAGGAGGACCTGAGCCGGACCCTGCGGACTCCGGCGACCCTGTTCCCAGTTTTGCAGCGTGCGGACGCTAATTCCCAGCAGCGCTGCGAACTGCGACTGGGACAGGTCGTACGTTGCGCGAATTTGAGCGACGTCGGGAGCATCGATCGTCATCGCCTTCGCTGCCTGCTTCTCGCCCCGCAGGATGGCTCCTCCCTCACGCACGCTGGCCACCAGTTCCTGGAACATCTCGTCCTTCATTTGAACTCCTCCTCGACAACGCGACGAAGCACCTCGACCTGGTCCTTGGTGAGATCAGGCGCCTCGTTCTTTGCATAGGCCATGAGCATCAGAATCACACCGTCTTCCCTCGCCCAGTAGTAGATCACCCGAGTGCCGCCGCGCTTCCCCCGCCCAGAGCCCGACCATCGGATCTTCCGAAGACCGCCAGAGCCCCGAATGAGGGCCCCCGACTCGGGATGCGCGGCGAGACTCAGCTGAAGGAGACGGTACGACTCTCGATCCAACAGCTTCAGGATCGCCTTTGTGAAGTACGACGTCTCACGAATCTCCATACAACATGATACGCCATTGGCGGATGTACGTCAATGGCGTACCCGCGTTGCTCTACGCCTCTTCGGGGCGTCCCGACCGGGCAGCCGGGCCACTTCACATAACACTCGGGCTTCCGGCTCCGCGCCCTGCGGGCGCTCCGTCCCAACCGGCCCTGAGCGGGCTGACGAGTCTGGCGCAAACGCTGCGGTCCCACGTAGTGTGGCGGAAGTGAGCAGTATCGCCGGGGGCCGTTTCGGAAGCCCCGGAACGTTATATGAAATCAGTGCACTTGAGAGGCTGTCGACCATAGGGATCGAGAGGGGGGAGCAGCCGTGCGAGCGACAATAGGCATCGGGATGTCGATCTCCATGCTCGCAGGATGCGCCGTGGAAGATCTCAAGTCCCCCTGCACCGACTGCGTTTCCGCGGAGGTGGTGCTTCGACTCGGGGAGCTCGACGGGCGGATGGCCCTCACCGAGTCTCGTGGCGTGACGTTTGACTCCGTTGGGTCTTTGTGGATCAGCCAGGGTCACTACCTCGTTGTCGCTGACTCGCTTGGCGATTTCGTGCGTGAGGTGGGCGCG
>JABDLS010000005.1 GCA_013002885.1 Gemmatimonadota bacterium
TACGTTCTCATGCCTTCGAAGTGCAGAGGCGGGGCTTCCTGAAAAGAGCCTTCTAAGCTACCGGAGATGCCAGAGAGCGTCAACGGCCGAAAAGGCCTGCATTCCGGGCGTTCGCGGATGGTCCGGCATCGGGCGATGCGAGCGTCGGCGGGAGCCATCGCACCCGCTCGGAGAAGGTCACGCCGACCCGGTCGCGCTACTAGCGGTACGTCTCGAGGAACCGGGCGCGGGACGCATGGCGCAGGCGGACCAGCGCCTTCTCCTTGATCTGCCGGACACGCTCTCGCGTGATGCCGAGGATCTCGCCGATCTCCTCGAGGGTCATCGGCTCCTGGTCGTCCAGACCGAAGTAGAGGCGAAGGATCTTGGCCTCCCGCTCTTTGAGCGTCGACAGCGCTTCTTCGATGGTGTCCTTCAGCGCGTGCTCGAAAGCCTCGTCTTCCGGACCAGGTGAGTACTGGTCCGGCAGGTAGTCCAGCAGGCGATTGTCCTCCCCGGGCGTCATCGGCGCGTCGAGGGACAGGTGCGAGTGGGAGATGGCGAGGGTCCGCTCGATCTCCTCCTTGGACACGTCCAGGTCCTCGGCGATCTCGTCGACCGTCGGCTCGCGTCCGAGTTCCTGAAGAAGCGTCGAGCTGCGCCGACCGATGCGATAGAGGGCGCCTGCCCGATTCAAAGGCACCCGGACGATGCGGCTCTGCTCGGCAAGGCACTGGAGGATGGCCTGCCGGATCCACCAGACGGCGTAGCTGATGAACTTGATGCCCTTGGTCTCGTCGAACTTATGGGCCGCCCGGATGAGTCCGAGGTTGCCTTCGTTGATGAGATCCGAGAGCAGGACGCCCTGGTTTTGATACTTCTTCGCCACGGACACGACGAATCGGAGGTTCGACCGGACCAGCTTGTTGAGGGCCTCTTCCTCACCCTTCCGGATGAGCTTGGCGAGGCGCGCCTCCTCCGCTCGATCGATGAGCGGATACTGACTGATTTCCTTCAGGTATTGGTCCAGCGAGCCTTCTTTGGATGAAGCCTTGCGGGAAGAGAAGGTCATCGGGCCTGAGCGCTGGCGGGGTCGACATGACGGGGCATCGACCGCTTCCGGTCATCCGCCCCGAATAGCATCTCAGCGATGCCGCTATCGCGCAATGGGCGACGAGCCACGAGATGGAGATTCCGGCGCGGGAGACGCCTGATCAGCGGATGACGGTGCCGAGTCTCGACCAACGGACCGCCGGGAGTGCCGAGGACTCACTCGGGCGCGCAGGGATGTAGGAGTAGTACACGACCCAGGGGCGACCGCGGATCTGGTCCCGGGTCACGAAACCCCAATAGCGGGAGTCCTCGCTGTTGTCGCGGTTGTCTCCGAGCACGAAGTAGCGACCGTCGGGCACCACGATGGGGCCCCAGTTGTCGCGGGTCGGATGGTACCCCCGGGGAGGTCCGGCGATGAGATGGTGTGACTGCCACTCCATGTCCGGGTGGACAGCGTCCCCCGCGTCATCGACGTGACGGGCGTAGGGCTCCCAGACCGGAGCTCCATTGAGGAAGAGCTGCTTGTCCCGCATCTCCAGCGTGTCCGACGGAAGTCCCACCAACCGCTTCACATAGTTCTTCTCCGGCTCGTGGGGAGGATGAAAGACGATGACGTCTCCCCTCTCGGGCTCGGCGAAAGCGGGAAGGTCGATCTCGGTGCCGGGGATCTTCGCCCCGTAGACCGCCTTGTTCACGAGGAGGAAGTCACCGACGAGGAGGGTTCCCTCCATGGAGGACGTCGGAATCTTGAACGCCTCCACGACCGTCGCCCGGATGAGAAGGAAAAGGCCGAAGGCGATGGCGATGGACTTTAACCAGTCCCCGAGACCCTGGCCCAGGCGCGCGCGGCGGGAGCGGCCGTCGGACCGAAGCATCTCGGTCACTCTGCTGGCCCCTCCCTCGACGTCTCGCATCCGGTGTCACCCTCTGGGCGGCCGCCTCAGCGGCCCCCTGCGTGTCCACGTCTCGCGGCCGACATCGACCGCCCACCCCACACCAATGGTCTCCGGCCCCGCTCGTCGTCAATACACAACCCTCGAAGGGGCGTTCCTGCGCGACGCTTCCCGCACCCGCGCCGCCGGCATAGCTTCGACAGCGATGAGAACCGTCGACCCCCTCCGCCTCCTTGCTCTCCTCCTCATCGGAGGTGGATTCATCGGGTGGGTCCTCTCCCGCGACCCCGTCTCGACGACGGCGTGCTCGACGGGAGACCCCTCCTGCGAGGTCACCGTCGACCCGGCGACCACAGCCGCGGCCGAGCCCCCGCCCACCCTTGCCGCAGCCGACTTCTGCAACGACGCGGGCTACCTCTGTGCCGGCCTCGCCGAAGCGGAGGTCGTGCGTCTACAGCGGTGGAAGGACCACGAAGGCACTGTCGTCGTTCACGTCCCGCCACCCGAAGGTCTGACGGGAGGAGACGCCAGAGCGTTGCAGCGGGCGGCTGCCCAGGGCGTGCGGGCGTGGAACGACCAGCCCTTCCCCATTCTCGTCGACCTCCGCGGTGACCGCGATCCCGACTTCGCCGTCCGGTGGGGCCGATACGCCGGCACGCGTCTGGGGCTGACCCGAACCACGTGGTCTCCGGCCACAGGGCTCCGCGTGGACTTCATCGAACTCGGCACCTTCGCACCGGGCGGAGGCAACCGCGCTGCGGACCCCCGGCAAATCCGCCTCACGGCCGCCCACGAGATGGGCCACGCCCTGGGGCTGCCACACAGCGATTCGCCTCGCGACGTCATGTATCCTACGAACACCGCGACGTCCATGAGTGCCCAGGACTACCGATCCGTGGAGGTCCTCTACGACCTCCCCGACGGGACCTCCATCACGCGGTGACCGGTAGGCAGCACCCGGACGTCTCACCCTCCCAGGGTGATCTGCCCACCCAGATAGAGACCGCGACCTGTCGACGGGAACCCGAAGAGCTCCTCGTGCTCGGCGTCGAAGAGGTTGTCTCCGGTGAGGGTGAGAGATAGCCCGGGACGTCCGTCTCCCGGCTGTACGGCTACC
>JABDLS010000015.1 GCA_013002885.1 Gemmatimonadota bacterium
CAGTACGGCGAGGTGGAGATGGGCGGTTGGAAGAAGCTCTCCGGTCGGGTGAACCCGCGCTTCCTGAGCATGGAGCTCTTCCATCGCAACATGGCGTTCACGCTCTACCACGCTGACATGATGCCCAAGATGAGCATGGGCGAGACCAGTGTGGAGCGCCTCGACGGCGACCTCTACCGGGTGCGGGTGGATATCCGGAATGAGCGCTTGATTCCCACCATCACTGTGAAGGCCCAGCAGAACCGCGTCGTTCGCCCGGACATCATTACCGTGGAGGGCAACGTCGAGGTGGTCGCGGTGGGATGGGTCACGAACAAACACCAGCCGGGCCCGACCCAGATGGTCGACCAGGCCGAGCCCGATCGGATCCTGGTGCGGAGCGGGGCGCCGGGGAGAACCACGCGGACGTTGGAGTACCTGGTGCGGGGCTCGGGGACGATGACCGTGGAGTACTCGAGCGTGAAGGGCGGGACCGTGAGCACGGAGGTGACGCTGCAGTAGGGTCTGTCTGAGTGGGCGACCAACGCCCCGGGTCGGGGGCCGACGATGAGCGAGTAGCCACGGACAGGGAAACCCCCACAGGTCCGACCTGACTTTTCCGGATACCGGCACCGGCTCGGGGCGGCGATCCTCCTGGATCGGTCCACACCATCGAGATGGTCCACACCCGGAGACGCCGATGCGTTCCCCGTTTCGTGCATTCACCACCGTCATCGCCTTCGGAGCCGCTGTCACCGCCGGGGCTCTGTCGGCCGCGCCTGTCCTTGCTCAAGAAGTCACCCTCACGGGCCAGGTCCGGCCCCGATTCGAGTTTCGCGACCCCGTGGCCGGTGGCCTCGACGACTTCACCTCCATGCGGGTGCGCCTCGGCGTCGATGCGCTTATCGAGCGCGGGCTGTCCGTCTTCGTGCAAGTGCAGGACGTCAGGATCTGGGGGGAAGAGTCGCACCCGTTGTTCGATTTTTCGGCCGACGCCCTCGATCTGCATCAAGGCTACCTGCGCTACCGTGGTGAGGAGTGGGGCTGGTTGACGACCATGGTCGGCAGGATGGAGACGAACCTCGGCGGACAACGACTCCTGGGTGCGGTCGACTGGACCCAGCAGGGTCAGAGCTTCGATGGGCTTCGCTTTGACGTGGAAGTCGGCAGGACGGACTGGGTATTCCTGGCCTTCGCGGTAAGCGATGACACGGCGCCCGGCGTCACGAGCGAAGAGGAGTTATACGGAGCGTACGGCACCGTGGACGAGGTCGGGCCAGGAGCCCTGGACCTGTTCTGGCTCTATGACCGGATCTCGGGAGCGGTCGAGTCCGACGAACACTTCGTCGGCGCCCGTTACGCATTTGGCGGAGATGTCGCCGGGCGGGTCGAGGGTACGTACGCACTGGGCACCCGCGATGGGGTGGACGTCCGTGCGTTTCTCGTGGGGGGACGGGTTGGGTCCGCGATCGCTGACGGACGGCTGACCGGGACCCTCTGGTACGACTACCTCTCTGGCGACGATCCGGGGACACCGGACGTCGAGGCGTTCCGGACCCTCTACGCCACCAACCACAAGTTCTATGGCTTCGCTGATCTGTTCCTGAACATCCCGGTGCATACGGCAGGTGCAGGGCTACAGGACCTGGCTCTCAAGCTCCTCTTCCGGCCCACCGAGGTCATGCAGCTGAACCTCGACGTCCACACCTTCAGGGCCGCGAAAGGGGGTGGTCTGACCGACGCTCATTTCGGAGAAGAGATCGACCTGACGGTGAGGCATCGGTATTCAAGCCATCTGAGCGCCACCTTCGGCTTGAGCCACGTGCTCCAAGGCCCCGGCCTCGCCGAGATCGGCCGCCTCAGCGAGGACATGACGTGGATCTACGTCATGCTCGACGCGGCCTTCTGATCGCCCACCCAGTGCCTGAAGGACTTCAGCCGGAGGGGTGAGGTCGCGGAATGGTCTCAGCTCGCCGGCACTTCCTCGGATTCGGCGGGACAGACCCTGTGAATGGGACGGCCTCCCCCGGAGTCGAACGCCATGTTGTCGCGCGCCACGGGCGCGCCGCACTTGGCGCAGATCTGTCCGTCCTCCACCGTGCGCTTCGCCGGATTCTCGTCTCCCAGTCCGAATAGCCGTTGGAAGAAGCCCACGATCCCCCCTCTCTCAAATGTGAGAGCCAAGTCTAGGCGTCGTGGCGGCCATCTCCAAACGCGACCCTTGACCTTCGGTGAGCCTCGGAGCACCGTCGGTGGCTGAGCCGGACGAACTTCGGGTCTATACTCGTGATCAGGGGAGGCGGATGATGCGGACGAACGTCTTGGCTGCGGTGGGCATCGTGGTCGCGGTCGCTGCCCTCACCGTGGGTCCGGAGCCGGCCGGCGCCCAACAGAATGCCATGGCCCGCGCCACCTACGTGCCCGCTCCCCCCCGGATCGACGGCGTTCTGGACGAAGCTCTGTGGCAAGAGATCCCTGTCATATCGGACTTCGTTCAGCGTGAGCCGGTGGACGGGGGTATACCATCGGAGCGCTCCGAGGTGCGGATCGCCTTCGACGAGAGCAACCTCTACTTCGGTTTCGTTTTCTACGACTCGGAGCCCGAGCTCATCCGGCGCAGCATCCTCCACCGGGAGGGTCGGATCGACCAGGACGATCATGTATGGATCGGACTCGACACCTACGGCGACGATCGCAACGCCTACCTCTTCGAGCTCAACCCGTTCGGTACGCAGGGTGATGCCCTGTTCAACGACGAGTCCATGACCCTCGACGACTGGAACTGGGAGGGTGTGTACTCCAGCGAGGCGAGGATCACCGATGAGGGTTGGACCCTCGAGGTAGCGATACCATTCACCACCATCCGCTTCAACGACGCGGTGGCTCCGGAGATGGGGATCGCCATCCGCCGCGCCATCAGGCGTAAGAACGAAGAGGTGTTCTGGCCCCATATCCCCCAGCAGTTCCGGGGCGGGATGACCAACGTCTCACAGTACGCCACGCTCACCGGGCTCAGGGACCTGCGGAAGGGCCGCTACATGGAGCTCAAGCCCTTCGCCATCGCCGGCCGCTCCAAGGTAGCGGGCCAGGAGACCAACGCCCTCGAGGACGTCGGTCTCGACTTCAAATATGCGGTGACTTCAAACCTCGCTGTCGACCTGACCCTCAACACCGACTTCGCGCAGGTAGAGGCGGACAACGTCCAGATCAATCTCACCCGCTTCAACCTCTTCTTTCCCGAGAAGCGCGAGTTCTTCCTCGAAAGAGCCGGCCTCTTCTCCTTCGGAAAGTCACGTGATACCGAGGTGTTCTTCAGCCGTCGCATCGGCTTGGACAACGACATCATCGGCGGTGGTCGGGTGACCGGGCAGGTCGGCTCCATTTCCGTCGGTGCTCTGAGCCTGCACACCGACGATCTCGAGACTGAGTCGGGCTTGGTACCCGGCGCCAACAACTCGGTTGTTCGCATGCGAGCCGACGTGTTTCCCCGGATGACGCTGGGCGGAATCGTCACGAACCGCCAAAACGCCGACAGGCACAATCGGACGGTGGGCACCGATGCCCAGATCCGGTTCTGGAACAGCAGCAGTGTGGATGCCTGGATCGCCAGTGTGTGGGACTCCGACCTCGATCGGTCCTCGGCCGGCGCCGTCGATGTCCAGCTGCAGCCCCAGCGGTGGTACTCGGTCAGCGGCAACTACCAGACGGTGGATGAAGACTTCGCCCCCGCCCTCGGCTTCGTCCGCCGGCGCGATATGGTGAAGTATGGTGGGACCGTGGCGTGGACTCCGCGCTTCGAGTCGAGCCCGTGGGCGCGCTCCCTGGTCATGGCACTGGTCGTCGACAGGATCGAGGGGCAAGACGGCGATCAGCAGTCTTCGAGTCAGCTTTCCCACAACATGCTGTCGTTCCAGACCGGGGACTGGGTGAGCCTCAACCTTCGGCGTCGCTTCGAGCGTCTCGAATTGCCCAGTCCTATTCAGGGCAGGGAGTTGCCTGCCGGCGATTACGACTTCTTTGCCATGGACGGGAGCTTCCGGACGAACCAGAGCCGGACGGTTTCAGGGTCCGCCAACCTATCGGTGGGCGAGTTCTGGAACGGCAACCGGACCGGCTACGGGGGCTCGCTCATGTGGAAGACCGGCCCCTTCCTGACCCTCAACGGCTCGGTGAGCCGAAACGAGATCGAGCTCCCGGTGCCTGAAGGAGACTTCTCGACAACCGTCCTCAGCCTCGACGTCCTCGGTGCGGTCTCGAGGAGTCTATTCGCCAACGCCCTCGTCCAATGGGACGACGTCTCGAAGGTCCTCCAGGCCAACATCCGCATCGATTGGATCCACACGCCGGGAAGTGACCTCTTCGTGGTCTTCGACACCGGCTACCTCACCGGCGACCTTCTGGACCCGAGGGACCCACGATGGCTGCGTCGAACAGGAGTCGTGAAGCTGACCTATCTCAAAGCGTTTTGAGTGGGCCGGTCCTTTGGCTGTCCCGAGCGGCTGACTGGGCCTCGAGCCGACTTGTAGGCGAGACCGCCGCTGTCCTCCGCCACCTTCCCGCCGTACCATACCGGCGCGGAGCCGCCGAGGCGGCTCGCCCTCAGTGCCAATTCCGCGGGGGAGCCAACTCCAGGGGGACCTCTATGACCAGTAGCTCTCCTAGCCCGACCCTGGACGTGGTCCTCCCGGGCCTGGCCGCCCTTCTCCTGGCTCTCGGGAGCTGCACGAGCGGCGAATCCACGATCGACGCCGCCGACATGGCTGACGCCACCCGCTCCGACTGGCTGGCGCTTGGCCGCACGTCGGACCAGCAACGTTTCAGCCCTCTTACGCAGATCGACGAGGCCACGGTCACTCGGCTCGCCCCGGCCTGGTACATGGCGCTGCCCGAGGACAACGGCCTCGTTTCTACCCCGCTCGTCGTCGATGGCACGCTCTATTTCATCGGTAGCATGAATCGCGTTCGAGCCGTTGACGCGGCCTCGGGCGAGCTCCTTTGGACCTACGATCCGAGAGTCGAGGAGTACGCCGACCGCATGCGGGTGGGGTGGGACCACAACCGTGGTATCGCGTTCTGGGGTGACAAGGTCTACGTGGCCACGTGGGACGGCCGATTGAACGCGGTGGATGCCGTCTCCGGAACCGAGGTCTGGTCGGCGACGACCATCGATCCCGATCTCCCCCTCTACATCACCGGCGCCCCGATGGTTTTCGACGGAAAGGTCCTCATCGGGAACGGCGGTACCGAACACGGTCCGGCCCGCGGCTACGTGACGGCATACGACGCGGAGTCGGGGGACGAGGTCTGGCGTTTCTGGGTGGTCCCGGGCGATCCCGCCATGGGATTCGAGGACGAGGCCATGCGGATGGCTGCCGAGACATGGACGGGCGACTGGTGGATCCACGGCGGTGGCGGCAACGCCTGGCACGGATTCACCTATGACCACGAGCTGGACCAGCTGTACATCGGAACGGGCAACGGTTCGCCCTGGAACCAGAAGATTCGGAGCCCGGACGGAGGCGACAACCTCTTCCTGAGCTCGGTGGTCGCGCTGAATCCCGACACGGGCGAGTATCTCTGGCACTACCAGACGACGCCCGGCGAGACCTGGGACTACAACTCCAATATGGACATCGTGCTGGCGGATCTGGAGATCGACGGCCAGGCGCGGAAGGTCATCCTCCACGCGCCGAAGAACGGCTTCTTCTACGTTCTCGACCGGATCGATGGGTCGCTGATCTCCGCTGAGCCCTTCACGGAGGTCACGTGGGCGAGTCACGTCGACTTGGCAACCGGCCGGCCGATGGAGGTTCCCGGCGCTCGGTATGAGAATGGTCGGGCCATGGTGGCGCCAGGGCCCCTGGGTGGCCACGGCTGGCACGCGATGTCCTTCAACCAGGAGACGGGGCTGGCGTACTTCCCGACGATCCACGCGAGCTACATCTACGACGACAGCAACGTGGACCTGGCGACGTGGCGGTCCGAGCCGTGGGTCGGGGGGTTGGGTGTGGAAGGCGGTTTCGGCCCCTCACTCCGTGACGACAACGTCTTCTCGACACTGCGCGCCTGGGATCCCGTTCGTCAGGAGCTGGCCTGGGAGGTCCCCTTGCCCGGAGTCTACAGCCCAGGCACGATGACCACCGCCGGGAACCTCGTCTTCCAGGGCCGTCTCGACGGGACCTTCGCAGCCTACCGCGCCGACAGCGGCGAGGAACTCTGGACGTACGACCTCGGCCTGGGCATCTCGGCGCCCCCGGTCACCTACGAGGTGGACGGGCGCCAGTACGTGGCGATTCTGGTGGGATGGGGCTCCGTGATGGCCGCTGTCGGTGGCGCAGCGGTGGCGCAGTACGGATGGGCATACGGAGAGCACGAGCGGCGCCTCGTGGCATTCGCCCTCGACGGGGAAGCCGATGTGCCCCTTCAGCCGGATCCGGTCGTACCCATTCCGAGAGCCGAGGACTTCGAAGTCGATCCCGTCCTCGCCGCCCGAGGCGCGGAGGTGTACGCCAAGTGCAACTGGTGCCACGGCCCGGCCGCCCAGGCCGGCGGTATGACACCGGATCTGCGCTCGTCTCGCATCATCACCTCACTGGAACGCTTCGCCGGTGTGGTACGGGATGGGGAGCGGGCGTCCGACGGAATGCCCATGTATGCCGACATCACCTTCGAGGAACTCGTGGGGCTTCAGCACTACATCCGCCAGCAGGCGGATGCGGCTCTCGCGCTCCGCGGAGGAGGGTAGGGTACGGCGCGAGAAGCTCGTCGCGGTCCTCGGTGAGGTCAGTCCTCCTCGGCTAGCCCCCACCCGATGACTACCGAGGACGAAACGCTCTCGGCGATTCTTCGGGTTCGGTTCGAGAAGACGGCGTCCAAAAGGCCCGGCCTTCGAGATGGACCGAGAAGGACGAGGTCGTGGCCTTCGCTCTCCTCCATGATCGCCACCTGAGGGTCGTCGGAGGTCACGACTCGGAGCTGAGGCTCACCGCCGCGAAACACTGACGCGAGTCGTGCCTGCACCCGCTCGCGGGCCTCGCCGGCGGAGGCATCACGTGGCGCGACGTGTAGGAAGGTCGGGATGGCACCCGTGTCCGCTTCGAGGGCGCGACAAAGCCGGGAGGTCAGCCGCAGAGGCGCATCCTCGGGGACGGGCACGAGGATGGAGTGATGCTCACGGCGCCTGAACGTGGCGATGACCACGTCGGCTCTGGCCTTTCGGGCGACGCGATGCATGGTCCTGTCAAACCGCTCTTCGGCTTCCGACCGGACAGGGTCGCCGGAGTAACCGACCAGAATGAGGGATGCGTTGTGGCTTTCGGCGGCGGACAGGAGTCCCGCTTCCACGCTCCGGGCCACTTCTACGATGGCGCGGACCCGTTGCCCTCGATTCCGAGCGGCCTCGCCCGCCGCCTGCAGCAGGTCCCTCGCCCGGATGACTTCCGGAGACGAGCTCCCGATGCCCAGATTTATCTGATTGGCGACGGTCACCGCGTGAACCAGGAGCACCGGCTGCGCACCAGGGGCCGGGAGCTGGATCGACGTGCGGGAAAGAGACGCCGACAGGCCCACCAGACGAGCCGCGGTGTCCGGATTCGAGATACCCACCAGGAGGGCTCCCTCCGGGTTCATCATGTCAGCCTCTCTGCCATAGTCGGCGTCTCGGAGTGAGCGCGAACCAGGATGACGGAGGGGCCATCCAGGTCGTCGAGTCGTTCCACGGCGTGGTGGAGAGATGGAGCGCCCAGGGCAGAAACGCCCAGGACGACGAGGTCGTGGTGATGCGCCTCTTCCTGGAGCGCCTCCATCGCGGTCGCAGCGGGCAGAGCCCGGACGCGGGCGCGCACGGAAACGCCGAGACTGGCGTCCAGGTCGTCTTCCACTCGGCTCCGCTCCTCGCCCGATGCGTCGGCGGGGACGAGGGCGGCAACGGTCAGTTCGGCCGACCACGCCGAGGTGAGCCGACTCGCCAAGACCAGCCCAAGCTCTCCGTGGGCTCCCGAGTCCACGAGCACCAGGATGTGCCGGGCAGGTATGGGCGCGTCTTCCCGGAACAAGACCAGATGAGCCCGGAGGTGTCGGTCCAGGGATTCGGCGAGAGCCTCCTCCCGAACCTTGGGTCCGTGACCCGGCCAACCTGCCAGCAGCAGCGATGCGCCGGTGGTCTCGGCCGCTGTGACGAGCCCTCGAAACGCGGTGGTGGCGACGAGGACGTGTGACCGGACGGTCGCCCCAGCCTCCCTCACCCAGTGTGACTCCGCCGTGAGGGCTCGGCGGCGCTCTTCGATGGCCTGGTAGTACGACTGCACGGCGTCATCGTCGAGTCGCTGCTCGAGGCGGAAAACACTCACCACGGTGACCCGCCCCCGCATGGGCCCCATGAGCGCGCCGGCGAGGCGGAGTCGGGCTTGCTCCCGCTCCGGGTAACCGACGGCCACGATGGCAGAAGGGATCTCGTCGGCTACGGCACCCCACCGCTCGACCCGTTCCAGGCCGGGCTCGAGGATGCCACGACGGAGGAAATAGGGCCACTCGCCGCGGACCTCGGTCCGGTGCCGTCCCCAGAAGTAGTAGTGGGCCAGGGCAAAGGCGATGAGCCCCAGACCCAGGTAGATCGTCACGGGTTCCATGAAGAAGATCACGCCGAAGCACGCCAGGGCACCCGCCAGCGGTACGAAGGGGAAGAACGGCGTCCGGAAGACCGGCTGATACCCGGCCGGTCTTGCACCCCTGAGAATGATGCACGCCAGGCTCATGAGGCCGTAGAGCAAGAGGTGCAGGAGGCCAGCCGCCTCGGCCAGCAACTCGATGTCGCCGGCCAGGACCACGACGATGGTGAGCCCCCCTGTCACCACGACGGCTCGGTGGGGCACCCGGTATTTCGGGTGGATCTCGTTGAGCCACTCCCAGATCAGGGAGTCGCGCCCCATGGCGAAGCTTATTCGCGATGCCGACATGATGCTGGCATTGGCCGAACTGACGGTGGCCAAGACGGCGCCAAGTAGGATCGCGCCCCGACCGAGCGGACCCATGAGGTCCTCGGCGAGGTCGGCCACCAATGTCGCACCGGTGAGTTCCTCCCACGGCCGGAGCATGAGGCAGACCGCGAGGACGAGGCAATACAAGATCGTCACCGCCACAACCGAGCCGAGGAGGGCGATAGGGAGGTTGCGACCCGGATTCCGGATCTCCTCGGCCATGGACGCAATCTCGCCGAAGCCGGCGTAAGTCACGAAGAGCGTCGCCGTTCCCGCCATGATGGCACCCAGGCCGAAGGGCGCGAACGCCGAATCGGTGAGGATCGTGGGTTGGGCGCTCGTTGTGCCTCCGCCCAGGAAGAGGAGGAGGACGACGACCAACACCGCGACGATGAGATTCTGGAGCTGACCGGCAGCCTTGGATCCAGCGAGGTTGAGCCCGGTGAGAAGCACGGTCATGCCTGCCGCATAGGCCCAGACGGGCAGATCCACCAGGGTGTGGACATACTCGCCGAAGCCGACCATGTAGAACGCCGAAGCGAAGACGAGGCCGAAGAGGCTGCCCCACCCGAGGACGGCCCCCCACAACGGGCCGAGGGCCCGGGAGATGAAGTAGTATCCACCTCCAGACTTGGGCATGCCTGTGGCCACTTCGGCTGCGGCCATGGCGTTGAACAGTGCGATGACGCCGCCGATGAAGAACGAGACGATGGCGGCAGGGCCCACCTCGGCGATGATGAAGCCGGGAAGGACGAAGATGCCCGCGCCGATCATCGTTCCCACACCGATGGTCATGGCCTCCATGAGGCCGAGGGACTGGGCCAGCTCGACCTCGACGTCCATCCCGTGATGACCCTCCCCGGGCGGGACCTCGGGGGTGGTGACATCGCTCATCACGAGTCCAGCCGCTTGGACATCATGGACGTTCTTGGTGGCGAGTGACCTGCGTTGGCTGACGGGCATTATAGAAGTGGCCGTCACGAGTGCGCGAGCGAGCACCCGCCGCGAGTCGTCGGCGCGCAGGCTTGCGACCCGTGCGCCCCCGGCGTGAAGTTGGCGGCCATGGTCGACGAAGACGGGAAGCTGCCAGGACGACTCCGTGACCGAGTGTCCAGCGCCCTCGGCCTCCATCGCCCCGAGCTTCGCGCCTGGGCCATGTACGACTGGGGGATCTCCGCGTACGAGACCACCATCGTCACAGCGATCTTTCCGATCTATTTCGGCTTGGTCGCCGCAGAAGGACTACCGGAAGCCACGGCTTCCGCGTACGTGGCGTTCGCCAACAGCCTGACGATTCTCATCGTCGCCGTCATCTCTCCGCTGCTGGGTGCAATGGCGGATTATGCCGCGGTGAAGAAGAAGCTGCTGGGAGTCTTTCTGGCGGGAGGAGCCCTGGCTTCGGCAGCCCTTTTTCTCGTGGACATCGGGCAGTACGCACTGGCCTTCGTGCTCTTCGTACTCGCGGGAGTCGGCGCACAGGGTAGCCGGGTCTTCTACGAGTCGCTGCTCCCCCATATCACCGAGGGGGACGAGGTGGACCGGGTCTCCACCGCCGGCTACGCGATGGGCTACCTCGGCGGCGGTGTGCTCCTGGCTCTGAATCTGGCATGGATTCAGCGGCCTGACCTCTTCGGGATGGTCGGCGGGGACGACTTCGCCGACCCGCGGGTGACCCTGCGGTTCCGAGCGGCGTTCCTCTCGGTGGCGGTGTGGTGGGTGCTTTTCTCCATCCCCCTCTTCCGTCGCATACGCGAGCCGGCCGCGGCCCTCCAGCCCGGGGAGATCCCGGGGATGAACCTCTGGAGTGTGGCGCTCGGACGGCTGAGGGGGACGGCTCGGGAGCTGAAGTCGTACAAGCAGGCGCTTCTCATGTTGCTCGCCTTCATTGTCTACAACGACGGCATCAGCACCATGCAGCGGATGGCGACGATCTACGGAACGGAGATCGGGCTGGCGGACACCGACATGTTGCCGGCCATCCTGTTGGTCCAGTTCGTGGGGATCCCGGCGACGTTTGCGTACGGTTTGTTGCCCGGCATCGTGGGCGCGAAGCGATCCGTCTTCGCGGGCCTCGCGGTTTTCGTCGTCGTCTGTATGCTGGGCTATTTCATGACCACCGCCACCCACTTCTACGCACTGGCGATCCTCGTCGGCCTCGCCCAGGGCGGTGTCCAGGGAATCAGCCGCTCTCTCTTCGCGAGCATGATTCCCAAGCACAAGTCGGGAGAGTTCTTCGGCTTCTATAGCGTCTTTTCCCGATTCGCTGCCGTCTTGGGGCCCGCCCTCTTCGGGGTCATAGCCTTGAGCACCGGAAACAGCCGAAACGCCATCGGCTTCCTCGTCTTCTTCTTCGTCGTCGGTGCCATCATCCTCTACTACGTGGATGTGGAGGAAGGCCGCCGTCAGGCCGCGCAAGCCGAGGCTGCGTTCCGGGTCAGGGAGACGGACTGAAGCGGGAGCCCGGTGAACGGCCCCGCCGCCTCATTCGGAGGCCCCTTTGGGGCCGCAGCAGCTCCCGTCAGTATCGCAGCAGCCTCGTCACCTTCACCGCCAGTCCTCGGCTGCGGAGCCCCGTGCCGCCCGGCCCGGTGTCGCGCTCGTCGGTCCAGACGATGAAGAGCTCGCTCCCCGGGGCGTACTCCCAGCGGAAGCGGACGTTGCTGGACAGGGCGCCGTCGGCCTCGTTGTACTGCACCAGTGAACTGGCGAACATGCGCGGTGTGAAGGCGTAATCGGCACGCAATCGGAAGACGGCCTGGGTCTCCTCTTCGTAGCTTGGCAGGTCGATGAGGTTGAAGCTGACGCCCGGCTCCAGGGAGAGGTGATCGGAGATCACGGTCCGGCCACGACTCAC
This sequence comes from Gemmatimonadota bacterium, assembly GCA_013002885.1. GTDB lineage: Bacteria > Gemmatimonadota > Gemmatimonadetes > Longimicrobiales > Gaopeijiaceae > UBA2589. The sequence continues at coordinate 11,809 of JABDLS010000015.1, forward strand.
CGAGAGTGCGCGGATCGTCCCGTCGTAGAACTCGCCCCACTGGAACGAGACGTTGCCCGCTAGCCTACGGTGCTCGCCGGCGTTGAGGGACGCTCGGTAGCTGGTGAAGGAGTAACGACCCACCGGGACCCTGATGGTGCTCGAGAGGTCGAAAGGAGCCTCGATCCGCTCGAACTCCCGAACAGCCTCGATGGAAAAGCGGTCGCTGCTCTCCATCTCCACATCGAAGGTGGCCGACTGCCTGCGGGACTGAATCAAGCCGTTCATGTCGTCGGCGAAGTGATCGACGCCCATCTCCCACGTAAGCTTCCGGATGGCCTCGACGGACTCGGGTCGCGGGCTGAAGCGCAGGGAGCCGGACTGCTTGTCGAACCCGCTCCGGCGAAGGAACCCGATTCCGGGGTTGAAGCTGTCGCCGACCTCGAGGCGAGTGGCGCTCGCTCCGTACCTGTCACTCTCGTAGGATGCAGCGGCCTGCCAACTCTGCTCATTGCCTGCTAAACCCAGCGTTTCCGTACGCGCCCAGTAGCCGCCGAGCTCGAAGTCCTGCGTGACGCCGAATGCGGCGTCGACGCCGTATACCTGGTTGGCTCCTGGCCCCACAGTGGACACCGATCGATTCGTGAAGATGGCGCCGATCGAGCTCCTCTCCAGGATGTCCCGCTTGACGCGCAGCACCGTGAAGTTGGTGCTCTGGACGCCCGCAGAATCGTCGTCACCTGCCTGGATGTTGAGGGCGCCGATGCCGAAAGGGCCGACCTTGCCCGTCACCCGTCCGCCGCCGACGATGGGAATGACGGCTCCCTGGTCCAGGCCGATCCGCCGACTATAGAAGAGCGTCGGGGCGTCGCCGCCGCCACGCCCGAACCCACCTCCCCCCCCGGGGCGAAAGCCGCCGACACCGCCCTGGCCGAACTCGAAGACGCCCCGCCCTTCAAGGAAGAAGTCGCGTTTCTCCGGGAAGAAGAGGCTGAATCGGGTAAGGTTGACCTGTTGCTCGTCGACCTCGACCTGGGCGAAGTCCGTGTTCACGGTGAGGTCGGCGGTGAGGTTGGCGGTGAGCCCGTATTTCAGGTCGAGGCCGGCGTCGGCGGAGAGGTCGTTGCTCCTGATGGGGTCGGAGACGCGATCGGTGGTGAGGTCACCGATGGCGTACGGCTTGAGCTCGATGTTGCTACCTGCTGGGGGAAGATCGAGCCCGACGACGGTTCCGGCTGCCGAGATCCGGTTCAGCGCCTGTGGCCCGGCCAGGAAGGGCGGAACCGGGTTGAGGTAGGTCCATTCGTTCTTGTGCCGGATGGAGCGCCGTAGCTGGATGCCCCACATCTGGTCGGGGCCGGAGTTGTAGCGCAACGACTTGAAGGGGATGGCCATCTCCACCACCCACCCTCCTTCGAATTGGCCACCGGCCACATCCCAGACGGGGTTCCAGTCGGTGTTCGGTCCGCCTTCGTCCACCACGGAGTAGTCGGCCCGGGCACCCAAAGCATTCGCGTAGAACATCACTCCGCTTCGACGGTCGTAGAACGTGTCGAACATCACGCCGAAGTTCTCGTTGTTGCGTAACCCGGGCGTGTCCCGCCGCAGTTCGTTGACAACCCACTCCTCGGGGGGCGACGAGTCCCAGCAGCGGCAGGTTACGTACACATGGGTGTCGTCGAAGGTGACCCAGACGTCGGTCCGCTCCGACGAGGGGTCTCCGGCGACGGGTGTGACCTGGACGAAGTCCCCGAATGGCCGGTACTCGCTGTAGACGGACTCGTTCAACTCCCCATCCAGGACCAATGGCTCATCCAGGCGGATGGCCCGGACGGTCGCTCGGCCCCGGGCGTCCCGCGTGATGGACGCGGGGAACGCCGGTGGAGGCGAGCCATCGAGAGAGGCTCCGCTGCCCTCGGCTCCGTCCTGAGCCGTGACAGGTGACCCGGCGGCCATAGAGAGCAGGATCAGCGCGGTAGCCGTGAGGGCGGCGCGGCCTGTCCTGGGGTCGACGTGTGCAGTCGGGAGGGCGAAGCGGGCGATCGGGTGAGGCATGGGGTCGGGACGACCTCGAGCAGATGGGCAGGGAGGGGCCAATTACCGACGAGGACACGCCTTCCGCGCTACGTGTTGGTGGATCCGCAGCGTGGCCACCCGAGTGGCCAGGGTCCGACCTACTACCTCAGGGCTTTCTCCTCGAGGGAGTCGCGGGTGATATCCGTGCCGGCTGCCCGATCCAGGTACCCGAGGTGCTCGAGGTACTCGTCGACCTTCCCGGTGAAGACGTAGCTGTAGTGAAGGGGGATGGCGTCGGGCTGGCTTTCATTCACGTACCGGATGAGTGAACTGGTGCAGTTGTGGAGGGCTGTGTGGTACCAGCGCGGCGACTCCGAGAGAGCGGCGGTTTCTCGAGCCATGCTCGTGAAGATCCGCGTCTGGTAGGAGACAGGAATGTCCAGCCGGTAGCGGCGCAGCGGGTAGTCGAGGTACTCCACCCTCCTCCGGACAAGATCTCGCTCCATCGCCCAGATGTGGGTGACCTCGAATTGCCGTAGCATGCCGAGGACGATGGAGTACTCCTCGCCGGATTCACGTCGCGTCTCCACCGAGAGACCGAGCCACCGATCCGGCCCGTACGAAGGATCGAACTCGAAGACGAGGAAGGTGTGAGCGATGAGGCCGACACCGTCGAGGGGCTGCTCGTACAGCCACATGCCGACGACCTCGTCGGGGTCGTACGTCCGATCGAAATAGTCCTTCGAGACGATGGAGTCCCGCGTGTATCGCCAGTCCCGGACACCGGTGAGGTGGATCCTCCCGTCGGCACCGGCTTCGACTCCGGCGAGAACCGCGACGTCCTCGTCCCATTCCCGGTCCAGGGAGGGTTTCCGCAGCGCCACCATGGCGAAGCATGCGACGGCGAGCATCGCCACGACAGCGGTCGATACCCGGGCCACGGACCGCAGCGCCACGGCCTAGCGGAGCTCGATCTCGCGAACCAGGAGACCCGTGGTGGATACCCGGATCTCGAATCGAGCTGGCCGATCGACCTCGATATAGGTGGCGGAGCCATACTCGGCGTCCACCAAACCTGTGAGGAAGCTGAAGCGCTCCACCAGGTCGAAGAGGTCGACGGGTTTGTCGGTCTTCAGGGAGTGGACCGTCCGCGGGCGCGTCCGCTCGTCGTCGACGTCCAGGTATCGCCCGGTGAGTCGGTCCAGCTCGTACTGGGTGTGGAGGCCCAGCACGTTTCCGATGTAGCGCCACTTGAGGATGTGAGCGTCGACGAGGAGTTGTTCGCCCTGGACGGCGAGGGTCGTGTCCCGCCCGTCGGCGAACTCGACGAAGGCCTGAAACGACGCGGGTCCCGTGGGAAGGGTCGTCACCGTGGCTGCGATCTCCTCGCGGGTGAGGGCCCGATAGCCCTGTGTAGATGCCGCCAGCGTTGCCGCGAGTGCCGCCAGGGAAAGGGACAGAGCCGCACCGCCAGACCGGCCGGCGGTGCCCATCCAACGCCGTTTCCGGTAGGCACCCCGAGCGAGGCCGAGGAAGACGACGGTGAGGAGAGCGAAAACGCCGGAGACCGCGAGGAGGACCCCCATTCAGGCGAGACACACGCGGTTGCGTCCGGTTTCCTTGGCACGGTAGAGCGCGGCGTCGGCTGCGCCCACCAACTCCATGATGCTCGCACCGTGCTGCGGCGCCGTGGATACACCGATGCTGATGTGCACACCGATGCTCACATCGTCCAGGACGAACGTGTGCTCCTCGATGGACGTTCGAATCCGTTCGGCCGCGAGGCGGGCTCCTGGCTGGTCGGTCTCGGCGAGATAGGTGACGAACTCCTCGCCGCCGTACCGGGCGGAGACGTCCGCGCTGCGGATGCAGCGCCGGATGATCTCCCCGACCTCCGCCAGTACATGGCTCCCCATGAGGTGTCCGTGCGTGTCGTTCACGGACTTGAAACGGTCCAGATCCATCATGAGAACGGAGAGAGGCAGCTCATACTTCAGGCACCGCTCGAGCTCCTGCTCGAAGGCGACGTAGAGGGACTCCTTCGTGAGGAGGCCGGTGAGCTGGTCGTACGAGATGCGATCGCGGACTTCGGCGTGGAATCTGGCCTCGATGGCATCGAGGACGACGAACTTCAGAACGGTGTCGCCGATCTGGATCTTATCGCCGTCTTTCAAGTCCACGGCGTGGATCTCTCTACCTTCGACGAAAGTGTGGTTCGTGCTTTCGAGATCGCGCAGCCTGTAAATGGGATCGCCCCCTGGATCCGTGCCGTGGAAGTCGACTTGGGCATGCCTCCTGGAGGCTCGTTCGTCCGGAAGCCGGATATGGACGTCCTCACCGCGACCGATGACCATTGGGTTCTTCCTGAGCCGGAAATCCCGACCGATCTCCAAGCCTCGGAAGACGATGAGGGCGGCGTGCCGTTCGTTTTCGGGATCCTCGAACGGTGATCCCCGGATGATGAGTGTTCTACCAGCGTCCATGGAGCGCCCCGAGGTCAGGAGCACCCTGGATAGACCACCGTCCGACCGAAGCTCTCCCACTCGCCACAACGCTCGCCGGCCTGCCATCGCCCCCGCTCGGCGAGTCTGCCCCGGGCCCAGTACGCCTCATAAGCACCATGGAGTTCACCGTCGACGTACATCTCACGCAGAGACAGGTTGCCGTTCTTGAAGTACGTCTCGGAGGGCCCATTGAGCTTTCCGTCAACGTAGCTCTCTTTCGTCGCCAGCAAGCCGTTGAAGTGAAACCACTCGTGAACGCCATCCCACCGACCCTGGACGAGCATACCGCGCTCGCGAAGGTTGCCGTTGACCCACATGTCGACGACGGGGCCGGTGTAGGGCTGCGACGTCCCGGGATCCACCCAGACCTCTCCCCGCAGGACCAGCTGGTCCAGATCCGTGGGCCCCTGGGCGGCGAGGTTGCACCCCGGGTAGGCCAGGGCGGCGACGGTCACCGTCGCGAATGCCAGCAGGAACCTGTGCGCCGCGAACCGGCCCTTCGCTTTTGGAGAAGACTCCATGCCAGAATGCCCGCCGGAAAAGTGACCTGACTGCCCCACCACACCCCGGCCCATGCTACGCGGCCGTCTCTCATCCTTCAAGCGATGCGTTGACGAAGACCGTGCGACGGTCGGGGCACACTCGTGGAGTAGAAGAGGTCCGATTGCACCCGCTGTCTCGTCGCCCCATCGTCGACGTCCATGGCTGACCCCCCGGCTTCGGCCTCCACCGGTCTGCCGTCGATATCGCCCCGCGCACCCCGAGCCTTCCATGTCACGCCTTCCAGTCGTCCTCGCAATCTTCTGCCTCCTCGCCACCGGCCGCCCTCTGGAGGCCCAGTCGACCTGGTCGGAGCTCGTCGACCTGTTCCACGCGTGGCGTGACTTCGAGCGACCTACCTTCGTGGAGGGCGTCCCGGACTACACCGCCGCCAGCATGGCCCGCCAGCAGCGAGAGCTCAGGGAGTGGAAGGAGCGGCTGTGGTCCTTGGACATCGAAGCATGGCCTGTCGAACAACAAATCGACTGGCACCTCGTTCGCGCCGAGATGAACGGTCTGGATTTCGATCTCAAGATCCGCCGGCCGTGGGCTCGCGACCCGGCCTTCTATGTCATGATGTACCGGTCGGAGAGTGACGTGCCCGCTCACGAAGGGCCGGTCATGCACGGCTGGATCGATACGTGGACATTCGACCATCCGCTCTCCGACGCAGACGCCGCAGAACTCACCGATCGGTTTGCAGCCATCCCGGCTGTATTGGACCAGGCTCGGGCCAATCTCGCCGGAAGTAACGCCCGCGATCTGTGGGAAGCGGGCATCCGGTCCTTCCGCGGTCAGGCCGCCGACCTACGAGCGTACGCCGGAGAGGTGGCGGGCACCAGTTCGGAGCTCGACGGGGCGCTGGCGGAGGCGGCCCGGGCGTCCGCCGACTTCGCCGACTGGGTGGAGGCTGAACTCCCCGGCAAGACGGGTCCATCGGGGATAGGTCCGGAGGCGTATACGTGGTACATGCACAACGTCCACCTCTCCCCCTACTCGTGGGGGGAGCAGCTCACACTCATGCGCCGCGAGCTTGCTCGGTCACATGCGTCCCTCCGTCTCGAGGAGAACCGCAACCGCCACCTTCCGCCACTCGAGCGCATCCTTACCGTCGATGAGTACGATCGGCGCTTGGACCAGTCCGTCGATCGGTACATGACATTTCTGGAAGAGGAAGAGGTTGAGACTGTCGAGGAGTGGATGGACGCGGCGCTGCGGGCGGTGAACGGTTCGTTCACCCCGGCAGCTCCCGGTGAGATCCGCAACTTCTTCCAGGAGGTCATCTACCGTGACCCCGATGCCTTCCGCCCTCACATGCACCATTGGATCGAATTGGCGCGCATGCGGGAGGATCCCCACCCGAGCGCGATCCGCGCCACGCCGTCGCTGTACAACATCTACGACCACAGGTCCGAGGGTCTGGCCACGGGCGTCGAGGAGATGTTCATGCACCTCGGGCTACT
>JABDLS010000026.1 GCA_013002885.1 Gemmatimonadota bacterium
GGCGCGCTCCTCGACGACCCCGCGGATATCCTCCGATCCCAGGGAGAGAACACGAGGTCCGCCAAGCGCATCGAATTCACCGACACGGGCCAGATATCCGCCCTGGCCTCGACGGTGAAGAAGTATATCCAGGAGGCCGTGGCTGTGGAGGAGGCCGGCCTGAACGTCCCGAAGACGGACATCGAAGAGCTTGCGATGCCGCCCGAACTGGAGCAGCGCCTCCGCGACGACGCCGAGTACCGCGATGCGTTTTCTGCCCTGACACCGGGCCGAAAAAGGAGCTACCTGCTACACATCGCCGGAGCCAAGAACGCGGAGACGCGCCACCGGCGGGTCGAACGATGCCGGGCGAAAGTCCTGGAGGGAAAGGGATTCAACGAGCAGTGATGGGGCGACCGTTACTGCACCGCGTTGATCATGTCGAAAATCGGCAAATACATCGCCACGATCATGCCACCGACGATCACGCCGAGCACAACGATCATGATGGGCTCCATGGCGGCGAGCAGCGCCTCCACAGCAGTGTCGACCTCGTCGTCATAGAAGTCGGCGATCTTCGTCAGCATTTCGTCGAGCCCACCGGTCTGCTCACCCACATTGATCATCTGGACGACCATCGGTGGAAACACGCCCGATTCCTTCAAGGGGCCGGCGATCGTCTCACCACCGGCGATGGACGCTCGCGATCCCATCACGGCATCGTGGATGACCCGGTTGCCAGCGGTCTTGGCCGTGATCTCAAGGCCCTCGAGAATGGATACACCCGACGAGACCAGCGTGCCGAGCGTTCGCGTGAAGCGCGCCACCGCCGACTTCCGCTGGAGGTCGCCGAGGATGGGCATGGCCAGCAGGATCCGGTCGATGATCAACTGCCCTTGATCGGTCTGGTAGAACTGCCGGATCCCGACGACCAGGGCGATGACCCCCGCGCCACATGCCCACCAGTAGGCCTGGAGGAAGGCCGACATCCCGATGACGATCTGCGTCGGAATGGGTAGAGGGATGCCCGCGGACTCGAACATCTGTTGAAACGTCGGAATGACGAAGATGAGTAGAATGACGATGGCCCCACCGGCCACCGAGAAGATCACCCCAGGATAGATCATGGCGCCTTTGATCTTCCTGACGAGGGCGTCGTTCTTCTCCAGGAAGGTCGCCAGACGCAGCAGAATCGTGTCGAGGATACCACCGGCCTCACCGGCGGCCACCATGTTCACGTAAAGCTCGGTGAAGACCTTGGGGTGCTTCCCCATGGCGTCGGCCAGGGTATGTCCCGACTCCACGTCGTAGAGGACTTCGCCAATGGTCTTCCGAAGCGCCTCGTTTTCGGTCTGTTCCGCGAGGATGTCCAGACTCTGCACCAGAGGCAGGCCCGAATTGATCATCGTCGCGAACTGACGCGTGAAGATGACGATGTCCCGGGTACCGATTCCGGTGCCGAAGGAGATGGAGAGGTCCTTGGGCTTCTCGCGCACCGAGACGGGGATGAGCTTCTGCCTGTGGAGATGGGCGAGGACGTCGTCCTTGCTGGGAAGGTCGAGCTCACCGGTCTGCATCTCACCACCGGAGGCGGGGCGGGCACTGTAAGAAAACGTAGGCATGTCCTGGAGCTACCTCTCGACTGCGTTGGGGTTACTCACCGGGTACCGGCTCGCCCACGGCCCGCAGGAGCTCGTTGGGGTCGCCGGAGCGCTTGAGTGCTTCCTCGAGGGTGACTTCACCCTTCATGTACAACATCTGCAGCGCATCATTCATGGTCTGCATGCCGTGCTTCTTCCCGGCCTGCATGAGCGAGTAGATCTGGTGGATCTTCTCGTCGCGAATAACCGCTCGGATGGCCGGTGTGCACATCATCACCTCAGCCGCCACGACGCGTCCCTTCCCTTTCGCCTTCGGAATGAGCGTCTGGGTAATGACCCCCTCCAGGACGAAGGCCAGCTGGGCGCGGACCTGTCCCTGCTGGTGGGCCGGGAAGGCGTCGATGATGCGGTTGATGGATTCGGCGGCAGAGTTCGTGTGCAACGTCGCGAAGACCAGGTGACCGGTCTCCGCGATGGTCAGGGCGGCCCCGATGGTCTCCAGGTCCCGCATCTCACCGACGAGGATGACATCGGGGTCCTGACGAAGGGCATACTTCAACGCCGCGCGGAAGCTCTGGGTGTCGGCTCCCACCTCCCGCTGATTGATCATGCACCCTTGATGGCGGTGAATGAACTCGATGGGGTCTTCGATGGTGATGATGTGACCCCTCTGTTCCTTGTTCACCTTGTCGACCATCGCCGCCAGTGTAGTCGACTTCCCGGATCCGGTCGGGCCGGTGACCAGCACGAGACCACGCGGTCTATCCGCCAACTGATTGATGATGGGCGGAAGGCCGAGCTTCTCGATGGAGATGATCTCGTAGGGGATCTGGCGGATGGCCATGGCGACACATCCGCGCTGCTTGTACACGTTGCCGCGGAAGCGAGAGAGGTTCTGGACGCCGAACGAGAAGTCCAGCTCGTCCTCGGTCTCGAAGCGCTTCTTCTGGTTGTCGGTGAGAATGGAATAGGCCAACGAAAGCGTGTCTTTCGGTGCCAGGACCTTCTTGATGTTCGAGTCGTGGAGGTCGCCGTCTACTCTGACCTGAGGGGGATTCCCGACGGTTACGTGGAGGTCGGATGCGCCTCGTTGGATCATCTCCTGGAGGAGCACTCGGAGGTTCACTTCCTGCTGCTGAGCCTGCTGTCCTGCCGGTGCGGCCGGCTGGTTCATGGATCTCCCCTGACCTTCGTTCAAGCGGGCGCCGCTAGTCGGCGACCGTCGTTTCCTTGATCACTTCGTCGAGGGTGGTGGTGCCGCGCTCGACCTTCTTGAGACCGTCCTCGCGGAGGGTCAGCATGCCTTCCGACTGAGCGAGCTGCCGTAGCTCGTCGGTCCCCATCTCGTTCATGATGGCCTTTCTCAGGCTCGACGACATGATCATCACCTCGTAGATCCCGCTGCGGCCCTTGTACCCCGAGCCGCCACACTGATCGCACCCTTCCCCCTTATAGAAGGTCGTGCCGTGGGCCCAGTCCAGATCGACCTTGGCCGACTTGAGGTACTCTTCCTCGTAGGTCGCTTCCTGCTTGCAGTTGCCGCAGATCCGGCGCGCCAGCCGTTGCGCGGAAATGAGGTTGAGGGCTGACGCCACGTTGAACGGCTCCAGACCCATGTCGATCATTCGCGTGATGGTGCCGGGGCAGTCGTTCGTGTGGAGCGTCGAAAGCACGAGGTGACCGGTCAGGGCGGCCTTGATGGCGATACCGCCCGTCGAGATGTCACGGATCTCACCGACCATGATGATGTTCGGGTCCTGACGCAGGAACGCCTTCAGGGCCGCAGGGAAGTCGAGGCCGATCTCTGTCCGGACGAGTACCTGGTTGATCCCGTGGAGGTTGTACTCCACCGGATCCTCGGCTGTCATGATGTTGGTGTCGATGGTGTTCACCTGCGACAACGCCGAGTAGAGCGTCGTCGTCTTTCCCGACCCGGTGGGGCCGGTGACGAGGACCATGCCGTAGGGCCGGGAGATGGCCCACATGAAGTCCTTTTCGGCCTTGGGCTCGAAGCCGAACTTCGTCAGATCGAAGGTCAGGTTCCCCTTGTCGAGGATACGCAGCACGATCTTCTCGCCGAAGATCACGGGCAGCGTGGACACCCGGAAATCGACCACCTTGTTGCGCATCTTCAGCTTGATGCGCCCGTCCTGGGGCACACGCCTCTCGGCGATGTTGAGGTCCGAGAGGATCTTGATGCGAGAGGTGAGGGCCGCCTTCATCTTCATGGGCGGCTTCATGACCTCCTCGAGCGAACCGTCGATGCGGTACCGCACCCGCATCTCCTTCTCGTACGGCTCGATGTGGATGTCGGAGACGCCCTTGCTGACGGCGTCGGTAAGGAGACCATTGATGAACTTCACGACCGGTGCGGAATCGACCTCCGCGGCCAGGGCCGAGTAGTCGTCGTCGTCCTCTTCCTCGATGACCTCGACGTCGTCGAAGTCCTCCCACCCCTCGAGCATCTGGTTGATCTGCTCTTCTTCGCCGATCCCGTAGTAATTCTCCAGGTGCTTTCGGAGCGTGTATTCGCCGACGATGACCGGCTCGATCTCCAACTTGGAGATGAACTTCAGGTCGTCGATGGCCGAGAAGTCTGTGGGGTTGGTCATCGCAACCGTGAGCATCCGGCCGACCCGGCGGAGCGGGAGTACCATGTGCTTCTGGGCGACGTTCGAGGGGACGAGCTTCAGGATCTTGGGATCCACCGTGATCTTCTCGAGATCCACGGCAGGTACCCGGTACTGCTTGGCCAGCATCCTGGTGAGCTCTTCTTCCTGGACGAAGCCCAGATGCACCAGGGCATACCCGATGCGGTGCCCGGACGTCTTCGCCTCGGCAAGGCCCTCCTTGAGCTGGTCTTCGGTGATGAGCCCTTCCTTTACGAAGAGGTCTCCGAGTCTGAGCTCCTGCGCGACCTTTGCAGCCATCCACCCGATCCTTATGCGAGTCCCAGGCGCGGGGAGTGCCGCGCCCGCGTACAGAATACTTGTGCGGCACTCCTGGGTACAAGATTCGTCTCGCGGCGGCAAAAGTGTAGCCGGACCCGAGGAAGCACCCATCGCCGGGAGGGGCCACCCTGCGGCGGGTCAGGCCACTGGTTGTCGTGATTCGGCGAGGCCGGGGCACCCTCATCGGCGGCTTCCGACGGTGACGTGGGACCGCAGCCGCGACAGTGTGCTCGGGCCGATTCCACGAACCCGCAGGAGATCGTCCAGGGAGTCGAAGGGGCGAACGGTTCGCTCGGCGAGGATGCGACCGGCGAGGGCCGGCCCGATTCCAGGCAAGGTCTGGAGGGCCGACACACCGGCCCGATTCACGTCGATGGGCCCACGACGCTGGAGGACGCCGCCTCCACTATCGGCCGGTTCACGCCCTCCACCTGACGGCGAACGCCGGTCGGCTGGTCTGGCGTGCAAACGCCTCATGCTCTCAGCCCGGACCCAAGGTCGGATGCGTTCCAGTGTCGACGGCCCGATGCCGCGCACCCTCAAGAGGTCGTCGGCCTGCCGAAAGACGATCCCCGAGTCCCGGGCGGTAATAATCGCCTGTGCCGTCGCCGGCCCGATGCCAGGAAGGCGATCCAACTGAGCTTCATCAGCAGCGTTCGGGTCGATCCGCTCGCCCTCCGTCAACGGGCGCGCCCGCTCCTCGGCCTCGCTGAGGGCGGCGGCCGTCGCCGCCTGATGGGCGGGCAGAGCGTTCGAGCCCCCCGCCATGGACGCGGCCGGGTCTGAGCGCCCCACGGCGGCAGACCACCGAAGGACACTGATCCCCAGGAGGAGGACGGCGGCCCTCAGAAGGGCCCGATGTTCGACGTCGCGCATGGTTGATCCTCGACCCGGTCGGTGGGCGGTACCATGCCGTTTCTAGCCACCGTCGCAGACCCGTCAACGAATCGGGAGCGACCCGGCGGCGAAGTCGAGCTGGCCGAAGAGGCCGACCTGGAACTGGGTCGAGCCGGTCTGCTGGCCGACGAAAGACTTACGGTCGTCGAAGCTGATCTGGATGCCGAACTCGAAGCCACCAGCGCTTGTGTCGGCCGAAAGACTCGCCGTGCGTGTCACCTGATCGATGAAGTCGACGCACTCATCCCCTTGAGCCGTGATCCGGCAGTCGACCTCGCTGGTATAGGCCCCGATGAAAGACAAGCGGATGGGACGATCCAGTCGCCGCGCCAATGCAGAGGCCGGTAGAAGCTGACTGCTCACGGAGATCCGGTGACTCTGCTGCTCCCGACGGGTGCTCCCGGTGGGGTCCTCACCTCGCCCGGACCGGAAGGACCCCCGGTAGCTGGTCACCAGGGTGCGGAGCCACTGGATGGAGAGGTCGAGTGGCACCCTCGTATCGGAATCGAAACGTCGCTGGAGTGCTCGTCCTCCGAACTCGATCTCCCGCGTGGTACGAACGATACCCGCCGACAGATTCACGGCCTGGATCCCGGTGAATGACGGCGGTCGGAGCGTAGGCAGCGTCGCCTGCACCTCCGGCCAGGTGCGCTGAGCGATGTCCTGGGCGCTCCGTGTATCGAGGGTCGTCGCGTCGGAGATCTGGTAGGCAACCCGGACGCCTGCACCTCCCGGGAGGGTCAATCCGGAGCCTAGACGCCAGCTCGACCGGTCGGTGAGAGACGCCGCCGTGTCCTGGCCGATGAAACGGTATCGGTCGACGCCGCCGAAGCCGAACTGGTATTCGAGCCTGGGATCGATGGGATCCCGGTTGAAGCGCGAGGTGATCCCGTCACGATAGGTCGCCGACAACGGTTGGACGGCACTCATGACACTCCTCAACTGCGCGATGTCCGGGTCTTCTCCCTCCACGGGTTCGCCGAACCAGGCTCGGGCCACGCCGGCGGGGCTCAAAGCGAGAGCCACCCCCCAATCCCGTTGGCCCCTGGCATTCCTGGCGAGCACCAGAGTCGTGTCGGCTCCTCGGGGGGGTCGCTCCACGAAGTTCGTGTTCCGTTCGGATCGATAGGACGTGCTCCAATCGAAGTCTGAGCGGAGCCAGTCGAAGAGGGATGGACGGAAGCCCAGCGCCGTCCGGAGGAGCCGATTCGTTTCCCAGCCGAGGTCCACACCCGCCACCTTCGCTCGCTCCGCGGCGATGAGGGCCTGAACCTGGTCGCCCGTCGCCGACTCCTCCGGGGGCAGGAGATCGCGGACGGTCAGGACCGCCAGGTCGGCCGTGAGGGGGGGCAACGGCCGCAACCGGATGTCCGCGGCGGTCTCCACGAACTCACGGGGTGCCAGGGTCGCCGCCACGTTCTCGGTGTCGACGTCCTCGATGATGCGCTCGAACCGGAAGATCCGGGCGTCCTGCTGGAAGTAGGAGGTGCCGAAGGAGACCCGCTCAGGGGTCAAGCGCAATTCCGCCTCGGCGACCTTGTCCTCCAGAAACCCCGGAAGGATGGTCCGGACGGCACTCTTGGCGAAGTCGGGCACCAACCCGACCTCCCTCGGTTCGGGCTCGCGGTACCAACCCACCCCGGCGTCGAATGTCTTGGAGTCGCTTTCCGTCGTCACCGTCGAGCCGTCGGCTGTGCTGTACGAGGCACGGAGATCGAGGCCGTCGACGAGGAAGCCGAGCACGGGGTTCGCCGTCTCCGTACGCTTGCGAAGTGACATCCCGACCCGGCGACGGCTCGCCTTCGTATCCCGAAGGCGGGCGATCCGGTCCGCCCGGACATCCGAGTCGGAAAGGAGGACCGGGTCCTGGCTTGCTCGGGACATCTCGAACGTCACCGGCATGTCGAGACCCCACTCGGTGGGAAGCCAGCGATCCGCGGCAAGGCGGCTATAGAGGGAAAGCGTCTGGTCATCCTGATATGTCGGGTCGTCCCGGAGCTGCCGGAAGAAGGCCCCCCGATTGGTCATGCTCAGCCGCGTGGTGATGACCCCCGCGCCATCCAGCTCCACGTTGACCGCGCTGGCCACTCCAGCCTCTCGCACCGGCTCGGCGAGGCGAAGCTCGTCGATCCAGACCTCGCCGCTCGCCGGGGCCAGCGTCTCGTTCCATACGCCCAGGGACAGCTCCCTGACCGAGGCCAGGTTGGGGGCGCGACCGCGATCGGCAAGAACCACCGCGTAAGTCGAGTCGGCGGACCACACCTGCACCGGCGGATCACCCGGCGCCCTTGGAGCGAAGGAGAGCTGCTCTTCGGCCTGACGCCTCAAGTCCAACCAGACGTCGAAGTCGACGACGACCTCGGGCAGCCAGTCCGCCTGAGTGACCCCCCCGCCCGGCGGAGCCGGAAGGGGAGTCCGATACAGGTAGAAGTTGTCCGGGTCGCTTCCGACCTTGAAGTAGAAGTAGTTCGGGGTGTTCGGTCCGAAATCTCCTGCCCGGGCCACCACCCAAAGCCGGGCCTGACGGTACGTGAGGAAGTCCTGTGGGCGCTGGGGAAAGCGGTAGTAGACCTCGGCCCGTGCCTCGGAGGGGATGTCTTCGAAGGTCACCCCCAGGGACTTCTCGTTGAATTCGATGCCTTGTCCTCCCAGGGCCTGGGTGGGATCGACGAGCTCGGCGAGAACCCCAGGAGGTGACTGGTACGCATCACCTTCCGTGACCCGGGAGATGGAGGCCACCTCGACCCGGCCACCCACGGACAGGGTATCGCCGATGATGCCTTCGAGGACGCCCTCACCGTTTCGCTTGATCCACCGCGATCCCACCAGGCGCATTCGGGCGAGCTGCACCTGCCCGGACCGCCCTGCTGCCGTCACCCTCAGTTGGCGGACCGCTCGGAGGTCCGCCTCGGAGATGACGCCTCCAACCTCCACCCCCGCCCCCCCTCGAATGGGAATGCGATAGAGCTGGAAGCCTAGCTCGGAGCCCGTCTCGGCAGCCGTTCGGGCCAGGAAAGGCGAGCTTCCATCGAGGGTCACGACGTAGCGAAGGTGGCGCTCGGATGTGTCCAGATTGCCGTCCCTGTCCAGATCCTCGGTATCCGGACGCCCGTTACCCGCGGTGCAGTTGGCCCTCGGATCTCCGATGAAGTACAGCCTCCCCGGAGCGGCCTGGCACGCTTCCCCCCACACGCCGAGGAGGTCACGGGTCGGATTCCAGATCTCGCCCAGGGCCGGGTCCGCCTCCTGATCGAGGCGGTCGAGTCCCCAAGCCCGTCCATCCTCCCGGGTACCCTGAACCGCACCGTTCTCGTCCACGAAGAACGCGTCCTCGCTCAACGCTCCCAGGTCGATGATGAGGGTGATGGCCTCGTCCCCGGTGGCGTAGAATTCGAGGAACTCGGTCTTCGTCAGGTCGAGTCCGTTCGTGGACAGGGGGGTCATGGTGGACCGCCAGCCCGGAGTTCCGAGGCCGGTGGGGCTGTTGCCCAGCGTCAGGAGCAAGCCTGGTTCACGGATGTCCGACCCTGAAAGACGGATCTGGTTGTCGATCTGGATTCTGGGGAAATATCCCTCGTGGACACCGACGCTGTCGCCGCTCAGCGATTGGATGATCCACTGGTGCTGCCACACCAGCGAGCTCGCGGTGCTGGCATCGACGACCGTTGGAAGCACCGCGTCGGCGCCATCGCGAAAGGCGGGGGCGCTCCCCAGAATCCAATCAGACGCCCGCAACCGGACGGAGAGCTCGGACGCGCCATCGAAGTCATCGACGAAGCCCCTGCCCAGCGTATTGGGGTTCGGCAGGGAGAGGGCCACTTCACCGCTGGCGGAGAACGTAGACGCGCCCGCGAACTCGAGTCCCGGCACCGCCTCGAGGAAGCGGTCGAACCAGCCCACCGGCGTGTCGTAGCGGCTGCTGAGGCCACCCAGCAGCGCCGCCGCCGGCTCGGTGCCCAGGATGGGTCGCCGAACGACCGAGCGTTCAGACTGATAGAGGCCCAGGAAGTCGACACCGCCCCTGGTGCCGAGGTCGGCGTGGCTCCGGACCCCGAAGACCTGCGTAGGAGTGATCTGGAAAAGGGACCGCTGCTCCCAGCTCGCCCGGACGGAAGCATCGGGGGTGGACGCGAAGAGGAGGTCCGGGTCGAGAAGGCTGACCTGCCCGACGTCGTAGTCGATCTCGTAGTCGACTCCTCGGGTCAGGAGCCTGTCACCGACGAAGATCCGTTCGCTCCCGTCGCGGATCCCGAACGCCCCCAGGGAGAACGACGAAATGAGGCCTTCAGACTGAATCCGATAAGCCAGCGTCAATCGAAAACGCCCCCCGTTGTCGCGCTCGAAGGGATCCTCCTCGAAGTAGATCCTGGGGTTCGCATCGTCGCCCAGGATCTGTTGGGTGACCGTCTCGGTCAGCGAGAGGGACTCCACCGGGGGTGGCACGGCGAAAGGGCGCAGTGTCGGGAAGAAGACAAAGGAGCCCTGCACCGGCGGCTGATCCTGAAAGAAGTCTTCTCCTGCCGAGAAGACGAACGCGTCGTCCAGGTCGTCGGTGGGCGCCTCCTCGTCGAGGCCGAAAAGGCGGAGGAAGGTGATGTCCTGCCCCGTCGGTCGTCGTTTGAAGGTGCGTCCCGCAGACAGCTCGCCGAGTGAAATGGAAAGGTCGATGGATCCAGGGGCGACATCGCCCGAACCCGAGACCCTGTAGACCTGGTGCATCTCCAGATCCCACGTGGGGCGCCCGGGCTGGTGGTTCGCCCCCGACGCTTTGAGAAGGCGAAGCTCGGGCCGTTGCCCCCGATTATAGATGAGTTCCGGGTTGTAGTCGCCGATGGTGTCGCCCGACGCCGTGATGTACGTAACGGCAAGCATCTCCTCCCGACTCAGCGGCTGTCGGAGCGCGATCCAGAGGCCACTGGGATGGACGTAGTAGTCGATGCCCTGCTGGAGGTAGCGGAACCAGCCCGATTCCCTGAGTTCCAGTCCGGTCGTGTCCGTGGCCACCGCGTCGGCCTGGATGAAGCCCTCGACCTGCTGGCGGAAGATGGGGTCGTCTTCGAAGCGATAGAGTTGGAGGGGCTCGGCACCCGGGGCGACGGTGAACGGCGCCGACGCCGCGTCCAGCTCGAGCGCGTCGATGTGGGGGTAACGATCGATCCTCGCGGGGTCGACGAGGAAGAAGAACTGGCCACGCACGTAGTCTGCGTCGTCGAGGACGAGGGTGTCCTCCTGAACGAAGGCCCGTTGATCTCCAAGGCCGGTGAGCTGGAACGTCCGGGAGTTCAGGTCACCACGCTGCTGCGCCCAGACGGTCTCGACGTCGAAGGCGCCCACCTGGCCAGCGGCCTGGAAGCCGAAGTTGCCTGCCGGGATCCCGTCGGTGAGAAAGCGGGACTGGGGAAGGTCGAAGGTCACGTCCCCCACCTCCACCCGCTGGAGGACATCGTCTTCCGAGCCCTCGTAGAAGATGTTGATGCGGTTGGCCGCGTCGAACTCCCGCGACTGATCGAAGTCGACATCGACGCGGATCCGATCGAGGATGGTGCCATCGATCTGGACCCCGAACTGAACGTCGGGACTGAGTTGGGGAATGATGTTGGGATTGCAGCCCACACCGAAGTCCGCGTCACATGGCTCGAATCGTGTCCAGTCGCCACCCAGTTCCATCCGACTTCTCACGTTCAAGGCCAGGTCGGCGTAGTCGGTTACGAACCGGTCGCCGTCGGCCGGGGGCCCCTGCCCACGCTCCACGGGGACCGGAGGGAGGAAGAGGTCGAGTTCCGACTGGCCGAACTCCGCAACACGGCGTCGAAGAACGAGTTCGTCGAGGGGTGGAACCCTGACGAGGGCGCCGGGCCCGGATTCGCTGCCGGCGACGAAGGTGCGCCGAGGCGATCCGGGCCGATACGATCCGTCCAGCGTCCCGAGAGTCGGAGAGCGGGGGCGGGCAAGGCCGTCACTCGTCACGCGGATCCGGCGAAGTCCGAGGCGGACGTGGGCTTCCCCGGGGTCGGCCGTCGTGCCCGCTCGTACCGTCGATGGCTGAACCGACAGATCAGGACGAAGAATCGTATCGGGCAGAAGCGCTGTCCTCGGGACTCTATCGCCCGCCGCCGGACCGACCCCTGCCAGGGCAGGTGCCAGCGCCGTCAGAAGCAAGGAGAGGAGCCGTGGAATCAAGACAGCGGTCTCTGGGGGGGACGTGGACGCCGATGGTCGCGGCATCCCGGACGAACAGTTGGAGGTGAAGGGGTGTAGGGAGTGCCCGACAGCAGACGACGCCTACCCGACGAAGAGACGAGCGACGCAGCGATGCGAAAAGGAGTGCTAGCCAGATACGTCATCCGGTCCCATCTGGGTCCCTTTCTCTTTTCGTTGTCGGCCATCACCGGCCTCATCTTCGTCAACGCCATTGCCCAGCGCGTCGATTCCCTGGTGGGGAAAGGACTTCCCTGGTCGGTCATCGTCGAGTTCCTCTTCCTTTCCGTACCCCATACCATCGCGCTCTCGCTGCCGATGTCGGTCCTCGTCGCGGTTCTCTACGCCTTCAGCACCATGGCCTCGTCGAATGAAATCACGGCCATGTCCGCGGGGGGTGTCCGGCCGGCACGGATCATGGCCCCGGTGTTCGGCCTCGGCGTCATCGCCATGCTCGTCATGCTCTTCTTCAACGACACGGTGCTGCCGGAGTCGAACCACGCGCTAAAGAACCTCCTGCTCGACATCGGTCGCAAGACTCCGACGCTCGAGCTTCGGGAGCAGGTGGTGAACGAGATCAGCACCGGCACGGGCATCCAGCGGTACTTCCTGACCGCCGACCGCATCGACCACGAGTCGAACCGGCTGGAGAACGTGACCATCTTCGACGCCAACAACCCCGAGAGGCAGCGCACGACGTACGCCGCTTCGGGAGAGATGGCGTTCAACGACAACCGTACCGACCTGTACCTTACGTTGCGTGATGGGGTCGTCCATGAGGTGCAGACCACACGCGAGGGAGGCTTCCAGCGCCTCTACTTCAACGAACAGATCGTGCCTCTCCGTGACATCGGCAACGAGTTGGAGCGCCGCCTCGGCGGTTCGGATCGTTCGGACCGCGAGATGGGCTTCACGCTTCTCGCCGAGAACGCCCGGGACCGGGAAACACGCCTCGACTCCCTCGTCGCCGACAATCAGGCCCGGTCCATGGAGGCCGTCCGGGTGGCCCTCAACCGACCGCTGGAGTCGGACACGGCGTGGACCGACCCGGGCAGTCGTCGAGACATCACCGGCTTCAGCGAGGCGCCCTACATCACCCAGGATGGCCTCACACAACAGATCGTCGCCGGCTCCCGGGCTCGGGCCGCACGCGGGGCCGCTCTGGCCCAGTCCATGAACCGCTTCAAGGTCGAGATCCACAAGAAGTGGGCCATCGCGGTGGCGTGTCTGGTCTTCGTCCTCATTGGTCCGCCCCTGGCCCTCCGATTCCCCACGGCGGGCGTCGGATTCGTGGTCTCGGCATCCGCGATCATCTTCTTCATCTACTGGGCCGGGCTCCTCGGCGGCGAGACCCTCGCCGACCGTCGTGTCGCCGACCCCGCCGTCACCATGTGGTTGACCAACGCCATCTTCCTCGTCATCGGCATCGTCCTCCTCGCCCGCATGGGGCATTCGTCGGGGACTTCGCGAGGCGGCGGTGGCTTCGCCGATCTCGTCAGGACCTTCTTCGGGCGCGGAAGACGTCGGGACGCGCGGACGGTCCAGCCGTGAGAATCCTCGACCGGCTGGTCCTGGGCACCTTCTTCAAGCTCTTCTGTCTCGTCCTCCTCGCCTCTCCGCCGCTCTTCGTCATCGGCGACATCGCCGAAAACCTGGACGACTACATCGACCGAGGGCTCACCGGATTCGAGGTAGCCCAGTCCTACCTCTACCAGCTTCCCCTCTTCATCCAGTGGTCGTTCCCGATCGCGGCCCTTCTGGCGACGGTCTTCACCATCCACACGATGACCGCGCACCGGGAGATCGTGGCCGCCAAAGCGGGAGGGATTTCTTTTCATAGGATCATCCTGCCCATCGTCGGCGCCGGTGTCCTCCTCACGGGCGTGGCCCTGGCCCTCTCCGAGGTCGTGCCTCGATCGAACCGGATCTCGGCTCAGATCCTGCGTTCGGAGACGCCCGGTCGCACCTGGCGTTCCGACTTCGTCTACCGGTCCGAGGAGGGCCTCACCTGGCAGGTGGACCGACTCACAGCGGCAGACGGACGGATGACGGGGATCATCCTGGAGCGGCCCCCCGGAGACGCGGAGCCGGGACTCCACGTGAGCGCTCAGGGCGCCCGCTATCTGGAAGAGACCGGCTGGCAGCTTACGTCTGGGCACCTCCGTACGCTCAGAGCCGACAGCACGGAGCTGGCCCTTCAGTTCAACCGTCTTGTGCTGCCCGAGATCGACGAGAGGCCCGAAGAACTCCTCGAGGTCCCTCCGGAGCCAGAGGAGATGACGTACGGTGAGATCGACCACCTGGCCGACATCATCCAGAGGACGGGAGGCGACGCCAGGGAGCTCCTGGTCAAGCGGGAGCAGAAGATCTCGATCCCCGTGACGACCCTGGTCATCATCCTCTTCGGTGCACCGTTGGCGACGAGCAGCAAGCGAGGGGGCGCGGCCTACGGCATCGGGCTCTCCCTGGCCACCGTCATTCTCTTCATGATGATGCTGCGGGTGTCGGGAGCTTTGGGTGAGGCCGGAGCGCTGAGCCCGCTCGTCGCTGCCTGGCTTCCCAACGCAGTGTTCGGCGTCGCCGCCGCCTTCTTCCTGGCGCGGGTCAGGACCTGAGTCCGGGATCGTCGGACAGCACCGTGGCGCAGCTTATGCGCCCGCTCATGACTTCCTCGACGGGGCCGCGCAAGACCACGTCGAGCTCCGACGACACGTGTACGTTCAGCACACCGCCGGGCATGCGGACCGCCACATCTCCCACGGCCAGCGCCCCGGAGGCAACCATGGCCACGGCCACGGCACATGCCGAGGTGCCCGATGCAGACGTACGTCCCACCCCCCGCTCCCAGATGAGCGCCCGGCATTTGCCTTCACCATCCGCGATGGCGAGCTGGACGTTCGTGCCATTCTCGATGGCCGGATGTTCCGCGACGAAGGGGCCGATCTCGGCCAGGCGGACCTCGGACAGGTCCGACTCGTCTTCGCACAGCACCACCACGTGTGGGTTCCCCACGCTGACCGGCGCCACTCGTAGCCCTTCCCCGGAGGGACCCGGCAGGCAGCCGACCGCATCGAGGGCACCGGGGTCGAGAGAAACCGCACTCGGGCCCATCGATGCCCGCCCCATGTCGACGGAGACGTCGTAGGTCCCACGGACCCGTCCGTGCCCCACCATGCGAATCCGGGCCCCTCCCACCTCCACATCCATCTCGCGGACATCGGCGTCAGCGCGCATGAGATAGGAGGCGAGAACCCTCAGTCCGTTTCCGCTCCGTTCGAACTCCCCGCCGTCGGGGTTGAACATGCGAAGGCGGACCCGGTCTCCCGCGAGCAACACGACGATGCCGTCGGACCCTGCACCCATGGTCCGGTGGCATACCCTCCGGACGTTTTCCGGGTTGGCCAGCCAATCGTCGCCTTCCTCGAAGACCAGATAGTCGTTGCCGAGACCGTGGGCCTTGTAGAAGGACGCTGAGAGTCGGGGACGTGGAGGCCAGTGTGACATGGTGGTCAATTTCGTACTGGAAGGCCCGGCGCGTAAGCGCTACCTTGCTACGTACAATCTGCTAGGGGCGATTTGAGGCGTATTGCGGCCCGCAAAGCCCGTCGGAAACGGCGAGCCAGCGAACGAGCTAAAAAGCCGAGGCCCCATCGCGCACCGTCGCGAGGGGCTTCGTAATGGGAGGACCATCCGTGACATCCGGTAACGGCAGTTCCCGAACCGAGCGCATCCGCCTCCTCGACGAGGCTCTGAGAGAGCGCATCCTCGTCCTCGACGGGGCCATGGGCACCATGATCCAGCGCCACAAGCTGGGGGAAGCCGATTTCCGGGGCGAACGCTTCGCCGAGGTGGGGGCCTCCCTTCAAGGAGCCAACGACCTCCTCTGCCTCACGCGTCCGAAGCTCATCCAGGGCATCCACCAGGAGTACCTGGACGCCGGCGCGGACCTCATCGAGACGAACACCTTCAGCGCCAACCGTATCTCTCTCGAGGACTACGACCTCGAGGACATCGCCGTCGAGCTGAACCGGGCGGCGGCCGCGGCGGCCCGCGCCGCCGTCGACGCCTTCGAGGAGGCGAATTCCGGGACGGTTCGTTGGGTGGCCGGCGCCCTTGGCCCCACCAACCGTACGGCATCGATCTCCCCGGACGTCGGTGATCCGGGCGCCCGCAACGTCACCTTCGACGAGCTCGTCGCGGCCTATACCGAACAGACTCGGGGCCTCATCGAAGGCGGCGTGGATGTTCTACTGGTGGAGACGGCTTTCGACACACTCAACGCCAAGGCCGCACTCTTCGCGATCTCCCTGGTCCTCGAGAGCACGGGCTTGGACATGCCGGTGA
The DNA here is from genome assembly GCA_013002885.1 of Gemmatimonadota bacterium. GTDB lineage: Bacteria > Gemmatimonadota > Gemmatimonadetes > Longimicrobiales > Gaopeijiaceae > UBA2589. The sequence continues at coordinate 15,971 of JABDLS010000026.1, forward strand.
TGGTCTCCGGCACGATCACCGACCAGAGCGGACGTACCCTCTCCGGACAGACGCCCGAAGCCTTCTACCACTCGGTGGCCCACGGTGCCCAGCCTGGGCCCGGCCAGCGCTCGGGACTTCTTTCGGTGGGGCTCAACTGTGCCCTTGGGATCGATCAGCTTCGACCGTTCCTCGAAGAGCTGTCCGACGTCGCCGAGGTGCCCATCAGCTGCTACCCGAATGCCGGCCTCCCCAACGAGTTCGGCGAGTACGACGACACGCCGGAGCACATGGCGGAGATGAGCCGTGACTTCGCCGAGGCAGGCTTCCTGAATCTGGTGGGTGGGTGCTGCGGCACGACGCCCGATCACATCAGGGCCATCGCCACGGCCGTCCACGACCTGACCCCTCGCCCCCTTCCCCGTCACCCGAAGCGGACTCGACTGTCGGGCCTGGAACCGCTCCAGATCGGTCCCGAGTCCCTCTTCGTGAACGTGGGAGAGCGAACCAACGTCACCGGGTCGCGGCGCTTCGCCCGGCTCATTCGGGACGACGACTACGAGACCGCGGTAGACGTGGCGCTCCAACAGGTCCGAGGTGGAGCTCAGGTCCTCGACGTGAACATGGACGAGGGTCTCCTGGATGCAGTGGCGGCCATCACACGCTTCCTCAGCCTCCTGGCTTCGGAGCCGGAGATCGCCCGCATCCCGGTGATGGTCGACTCCTCGGACTGGAAGGTCATCGAGGCGGGGCTGAAGACCCAGCAGGGCAAAGCGGTGGTGAACTCGATCTCGATGAAGGACGGCGAAGAGGAGTTCCGGGAGCGTGCGCGCCTCGTGCGCCGCTACGGCGCCGCCGCAGTGGTCATGGCGTTCGACGAACAGGGCCAAGCCGACACCCTCGAGCGTCGCGTGGAGATCTGTAAGCGGGCCTATCGGCTCCTCGTGGAGGAAGAGGGCTTTCCCCCCGAAGACGTCATCTTCGACCCCAACGTCTTCGCGGTGGCCACCGGGATCGAGGAGCACGACCGGTACGCCATCGATTTCATCGAGGCCGTGCGCCAGATCAAGGACAGCTGCCCTCACGCGCTGACGAGCGGTGGCATCAGCAACGTCTCCTTCTCGTTCCGGGGCAGTCCTGAGGTCCGGGAGGCGATGCACACGGCGTTTCTCTACCACGCCATCGACGCCGGGCTGGACATGGGAATCGTCAACGCCGGGGCCATGCCCGTCTACGACGACATCCCCGACGACCTCCTGGGACCCATCGAGGACGTCCTCTTCGCACGGGACCCCAACGCCACGGACGTCCTGACGCGAATCGCCGGAGAGCGGACAGGCACCACCGAGACCCGCCTCAAGGAGGACCTCTCGTGGCGTGCCCTTCCGGTAGCCGATCGGCTCGAGCACGCGCTGGTGCACGGCATCGACGAGTACGTCGAGGACGACACGGAGGAGGCACGACGGGCACTGCCTCGGGCCCTGGACGTAATCGAGGGTCCACTGATGGACGGGATGAACGAGGTCGGCGACCGTTTCGGCAGCGGTCGCATGTTCCTGCCCCAGGTCGTGAAGAGCGCGCGGGTGATGAAGAAAGCCGTGGCGCACCTGGTGCCGTACCTGGAGGCCGAAAAGACCGACAGCAAGGGCAAAGGGAAAGTCCTCCTCGCCACGGTGAAGGGCGATGTCCACGACATCGGCAAGAACATCGTCGGCGTCGTCCTCCAGTGTAATGGCTACGAGACGGTGGACCTCGGCGTCATGGTGCCGGCCGAGAGGATCCTCGAGGCTGCCCGGCAGGAGAAGGTGGACATCGTAGGCCTATCGGGGCTCATCACTCCGTCTCTCGACCAGATGGTCCACATCGCAAGCGAGATGGAGCGCCTGGGCTTCGACGTGCCACTCCTCATAGGCGGAGCCACGACGTCCAGGGTGCACACGGCAGTCAAGATCGAGCAGCGCTACTCGGGAGCTACCGTCCACGTTCTCGACGCCTCCCGAGCGGTAGGTGTGGTGCAACGCCTTCTCGATGAAGATGGGCGCGACGCATTCATTGCCGAGACCCGTGCCGCCTACGAAGAAGCCCGTAGGCGGAGGGAGGGGCGCACCCGGTCCCAGTTGCTTTCCGTCGAGGAAGCCAGACGACGGGCTCCGGCGCTGGACTGGGCGTCGTACGAGCCGCCGTCACCCGCCTGCTCCGGCGTCCGGGTCATCGACGACGTCACCGTGGCCGATCTCCGTCCCTACATCGACTGGACGCCCTTCTTCCAGACGTGGGAACTCACCGGCAAGTATCCGTCGATCTTCGAGGACGATGTCGTGGGTGAGCAGGCGCGCTCGCTCTTCGACGACGCCCAGGCGATGCTGCAGCACATGGAGGACGAAGGCTCGGTAGAGCCACGTGGCGTCGTCGGCCTCTTTCCCGCGCGCTCGGTGGGCGACGATATCCAGGTGCTGCGGCAGCCGAATGACCCAGACGATAGGGCGCCGCACCCGACGGAAGCATTGGAGTCTCCGGGGAGAGTCGTCTCCGCCCCGTGGGAACCGACGGCAGGCGTCATCCACACCCTCCACACCCTGCGCCAGCAGTTCGATAAAGGCGACCGCCCGAACCACGCCCTGGCCGATTTCGTGACGCCCGCCGAGTTGGACAAAGCCGATTGGGTCGGCGCCTTTGCGGTCACCTCGGGCGCGGGCCCCGAAGCGATGGCGCGGCGGCTGGAACGCGAGCACGACGACTACCGGGCGATCCTCGTCAAGGCGCTGGCCGATCGCCTTGCCGAGGCGTTCGCCGAGCTTCTCCACGAGCGTGTCCGTGCTCGCTACTGGGGGTATGCTCCCGACGAAGCACTCCCCAACACCGACCTCATCGACGAGGCGTACCAGGGGATCCGCCCGGCACCGGGATACCCGGCGTGCCCCGACCACACGGAAAAGCGAACGCTCTTCGAGTTGCTGGACGTCGAGGGGGCCATCGGTGTCGAGCTCACGGAGAGCTTCGCCATGACACCCGGCGCTTCGGTGAGCGGCTGGTACTTCTCCCACCCCGAGGCCGCGTACTTCGGCGTCGGACGTCTGGGGAAGGACCAGGTCGAGGACTACGCCGCGAGGAAGGGCTGGACCCTGGAGGAGGCGGAACGCTGGCTGTCTCCCAACCTGGGGTACGACCCATGAGCGACCTCGTCGCCGGCATGCTCGACGACGGTCGGGTTCATGTCTTCGACGGCGCCATGGGCACGCTTCTCTACAGTCGTGGCGTCTTCGTGAACGTCTGCTACGACGAGCTCAATCTGAGCCGGCCCGAGCTCGTGGAGGCGATCCACCAGGAGTACGCGGCCGCGGGTGCCGAGATCCTCGAAACCAACACCTTCGGCGCGAACCCGGTGAAGCTCTCGTCGTACGGCCTGGAAGGCCGGACGGAGGAGCTCAACGAGGTCGCCGCGCGGCTGGCGCGGAAGGCCGCGGGGGGAGATATCGCCGTCGCGGGCGCCATCGGCCCTCTGGGCATCCGCATCGAACCCTGGGGCCCCACATCGCTGGATGAGGCAACGGACCACTTCCGCCGGCAGATCCGTGGACTCCTCGAGGGAGGCGTCGATGCCCTCGTCCTGGAGACGTTTTCCGACCTGTCGGAGATCGGCTGCGCCGTACGTGCCGCCCGGGCCGAGTCCGACGTCCCTGTCATCGCCCAGATGACGGTGGGTCAGGACGGTCGAAGCCAGTACGGCACATCGGCATCGCAGATTGCCCAGGGGTTGGCAGAAAGCGGCGCCGACATCATCGGTCTCAACTGTGCCGTCGGACCGGCAGTCATGCTGGATGCAATCGAAGAGATGGGCGACGTCACCGACGTCCCCCTCTCGGCGCAGCCCAACGCGGGCCTGCCCCGTACGGTGCGTGACCGGAAGATCTACCTGGCGAGCCCGGAGTACATGGCTCAGTACGCCCGGAGAATGATCGACGTCGGCGTGCGCTTCGTCGGCGGATGCTGCGGCACCACGCCCGACCACACCAAGAAGATGCGTGACGCCGTGGCCGCCCTGCAGCCCAAGCATACGTCGGTGGCCGTGCCGAGGGCGTCTTTCGAAGACCCGGCGTTGACCGAGCCGGTGCCTCTCGACGCCCGATCGGCATGGGGACGGAAGCTCTCGCGGGGCGAGCCAGTGGCCTCGGTGGAGATCGTACCACCCCACAATTGGAACGCTCTCGAGGTCACCGAACCGGCTCGGAAACTCAAGGTGGCCGGAGTGGATGTCGTGGCCATCGTGGAGAGTCCACGGTCGCGAAGCCGCATGAGCGCCCTGTCGGCTGCACTCATCATTGAACGTGAGGTCGGGATCGAGTCGCTCGTCCACTACACGTGCCGCGACAAGAACATGCTCAGCATGATCTCCGATCTCCTCGGGGCGGCCGCATCGGGCCTGCGCAACGTCCTGGTCGTGTCCGGCGACCCGCCGACGATGGGCCCGTACCCCGACGCCACCGCGGTCTTCGACATCGACTCCATCGGCTTGACCAACGTCGTCCAGGGACTCAACCGGGGGGTCGATCCAGGCGGCAACTCCATCGGTGCCCCCACCGAGTTCGTCCAGGGTGTGGCACTGAATCAGGGCGCCGTCGACGAGGAGCGAGAGCTCTCGCGCTTCGGGTACAAGGTGGAAGCGGGTGCCGACTTCGTCGTCACCCAGCCCGTTTTCGAGCCTGACGCCCTCGAGGCCTTCCTGGACCGGGCCGGTCCGGTGGACATCCCCATCGTCGCCGGTATCTGGCCTTTCGTGAGCCTGCGCGATGCCGAGTTCCTCGCCAATGAGATGCCCGGTGTCGACGTGCCCGTCCGGATCGTGGACCGAATGCGGAAGGCCCAGAAGTCGGGAAGCGAAGCAGCCACGGAAGAAGGTGTGGCCATAGCCCTGGAGATGATCGAGGCCGTTCGCCCGGTGGTTCAGGGCTTCCACCTCACGGCCCCACACCGAAAGGTCCATGTGGCGCTCCGAGTGCTGAGGGAGAGCGGGCTACGAGCCACGGCCTGAGGCCTGAGGGCCGCTACACCAGGTCGAGGATCCGCTTCAGTCGCCGACCGGCACGCCGCTCCCCAAGGTTGCTCACGTAGACCTTCTCAGCGCCCACCGCACGGAGTCTGCGGATGGAGCGCGCGCAGATCTCGTCGGCGCTTGCTCCCGCCTCGAACTCGGCGGTGATCTCCGCAGCGGGCACGGGGAAGAACTCCCCCAGCGTGCTCAACGTCCTCGCGTTGGCGGAGCGGTAGTAGAAGACCCCGTACACCACCGGCTTCGCATTGGCGGAGGCGGACAGCGCCTCCCGAAAACGCTCCACGGCATCCAGGGAGTGGTGGGATACCACCTGGCTCAGCGCGAAGTCGGCGTGTGCATCGGCAGCCACTAGGAAGCCGACCTGCTCTGCGGCATCCCTGTGGGGATTCACCCACCCGCCCAGAGAGAGGGGTGACACCTGACGGCTGAGGATCTCCCGGAGGTCCCTCCCGTGGGGAACGCACCGGGGAGGAGGCACGGAGACGTCTCCACCGAGAACCGTCAGCGACTCGAAGCCGTCGGAGAGGGCCCGAGCAGCGAACGTGCGGCAGTAGTCGAGTGAGTGCTTGCACGTGAGAATGGGCACGATCCTACGCAGGTCCACCGACTCGTCGACGTTTCCGCCCACATGGGCGAGGCTCTCTTCCTCCGCGGCGCCCACCGCGTTGTCGGTGAGGAAGACGAAGAGCTCCTCCCTCGTGAGGCGTCCGAGGGCGTGATGGAGGTCGATCCACGCCCCCATCCCCTTCTCGGAACCGAGGTCCGAACGAGGAGGACGAAGCTCGACCGCGACCAGTGGCCCGGGTCGGCGGAGGGCGTCGAGGAGGAGGGTCACGAGGCCAAAGAGAGCGCGGGGTCCTAGGAGCCGGTGGCCATGGCTTCCACGTCGGCAGCGGACGTGGGAAGGTCCGAGGTAAGAACCTCGCACCCCGTACCCGTCACGGCGACGTCGTCCTCGATGCGGATGCCGATCCCGGCGTAATCGTGGACGGCGGCATCCTCGAGGTCAGGAGCGAAGTAGAGGCCGGGCTCCACTGTGAAGACCATCCCGGGCTCGAGGGGTCTGGACTTCCCGTCCTTGGCGTAGTCCCCGGGGTCGTGGACGTCGAGACCCAGCCAGTGGGACGTCTGGTGGGGGAAGAAGACCTTGTGTGCCCCTTGGTCCATGAGGTCCTCCACCGAGCCAGAAAGCACGCCCAGATCTACGAGACCCTCGACCACGGTGCGCACGGCCGCTTCGTGAACCGACCGGATGGTCGCCCCCGGCCGCGTCACCTCGATGGCTGCCTGGCGAGCGGCGTCGACCACCTCGTAGACCCGTCGTTGCGCTGGCGTGAAGGACCCGGAGGCCGGATACGTCCTGGTGATGTCGCCGCAATAGTGGTCGACCTCGGCCCCGGCATCGATGAGGACGAGATCGCCTTCGGAGATGGTGTCACCGTTGCGCACGTAGTGGAGCACGCACGCGTTGACGCCGCTCCCGACGATGGTGTCGTAGGCCGGTCCCGAGGCGCCAGCTCCGCGGAAGGCCGCCTCCAAGGCGGCTTCGACCACCCACTCGCCTGCCCCAGGACGCATCGCCGATGCGGCCGCACGATGGCCAGCGATGGTGATCCGGCAAGCCCGCCGAAGCGACTGGAGTTCGGACTCGTCCTTCCGGAGGCGAAGCTCGTCGATGATCTCGCCGGGGTCGATCACCCCTCTCGGACCGGTCCCCTGGCGAGGGCCCCGCAGCCGAGCCGTGGCCAGTGCACCGAGAACCATCCCCTCGACCTCGTCGTGGCGTCCGAGCCGATAGTGGATGAGATCGGCACCTCCGAGCAATTCGGGGAGGCGTTGCGATAGCTCGCTCAGAGGGTGGCAGGCATCAGCCCTCACACGCTCCTGCGCTCCCTCGGGACCCAGCCGCGGGCCCGCCCACAGCTCGGCTTCGGGGTCCCGCTCACGGACGAACAGGACGACTCGGGCCTCGTCGCCCCCAACGAGCACGGTAACCGCGCCGGGCTCGGCGAGCCCGGTGAGGTAGTAGAGGTCTCGGTCGGGAGCGTATGGCCGTTCGTTGTCTCGCGAGGAATACTGGACAGGTGAGGCGGGAAGCACCATCACTCCATCGCCCAGCCGGTCCAGGACACGGAGGCGGCGAGCAGCGAGCGTCTCGCGAAAGGCTGCGGGGAAGTCCGGCGTGGTCATTGCGACCCAAGCTAGCGACAGCCCACCCCGAGGGGGATACGGGAGGACACCTTCCGCCGACCCACGCGCTTCGCGCGCGGGCGCCCCAGCCAGCGATGGCCGTCTAGGCGCACTACCGGAGGGGCACTATCATCAAGCGGTGTCGGGCGCCCCGGAGCGCCGCGACACACGAGAATCGACGACCCACGACACCTGTGGGGCCCCGAAGGACGCACTGGAGGATTTGGTGATTCGATCGTTGCATCGCTGGCCGCACGCTCTCGCTCTCTTCGTAGCGCTGCTCCACGCGCCTCTGGCGGCCCAAGAAGAGCCCGACACGGTCTTCAGGATCGAGCCCGTTTTGGTGCGGGTGCTCCCGAGCACCATCGGCATGGCGACTCCCTACCCGGTTTCGGTCATCGCCGGCATGGAGCTCACACGCGGCGTTGCTCCGGCCTTCATCGAGGACGCCGTGCGCGCAGTCCCGGGCCTCCAGGTGCAGAACCGCTACAACCTGGCCATCGGCGAGCGGTTTTCCATCCGGGGGTTCGGGGCCCGGTCGCAATTCGGCGTCCGAGGCATCCGCGTCCTCGTCGATGGGATTCCGGCCACGCTCCCCGACGGTCAGGCGACGCTCGATCACCTCGACCTCGCTGGTCTGGGACGGGTGGAGGTGATCCGTGGACCGTCTTCTGCTGCTTACGGCAATGCGGCCGGCGGGGTCCTCCACTTCCAGACCTTGAGCCCGCGCGTAGTTCCCCAGGGGGTGACCGCACGGTCCTCGGTGGGCTCGGACGGTCTGTGGACGATGCAGGCCCACGCCACCGGGACCTCCGGCGAAACCGGGTATCGCGTCGGTGTTTCGAGAATGACCTACGACGGATTCCGCAGGAACCCCATCGCCGACGACGGCTCCGTCTACGGAGGCGGTACCCGCACCGTCTTCAACGGCACCCTCGACCTTCCGGTGGCCGGGGGCGAGATGCATCTGGTGGCCAACGCGGTGGACCTCGACGCGCGCAACCCGGGCTCCCTGCCCCTCGACCGGATCGAGAACGAGGAGCGCGGGGCGTGGGGGTTCAACGTCATCAGCGGGTCGAGGAAAGACGTGCGCCAGGGTCAGATCGGGGCCACCTGGAACCGCCCGGTCGGAGACAACCGGGTGGAGTTGGCGACGTGGGGCATCCGCCGAGAGTTGGACAACCCCATTCCTGGCAACGTCATCGATCTCAATCGAAACGCAGGGGGCGTCCGCGGTTCCTACGATGGGTCGGTCGAGATGAGGACGGGTGCCTTTGGCTGGCGCTTCGGCGCCGAGGCAGAGATCCAGGACGACGATCGAAAGAACTTCGACAATGATGGTGGGGACGCGGGCGCACTCTCCCTGGACCAGGCCGAACGGGTTCGGGCTTTCGGCTTCTTCGGTCAGGGTCGCCTCGAGTTCAGCGAGTCCATCGCCATCTTGGCGGGGGCTCGCTACGACGCCGTCCGCTTTTCCGTCGCCGACCGTTTCACCTCCGGGAGCGACCCCGACGACTCAGGGCAACGAAGCATGTCGTCGGTCAACCCGTCCATAGGAATCGTCTTCAAGCCCGGGGATCGCGCCGAGATCTTCGCTTCGGCTTCAAGGGCTTTCGAAACCCCGACGACGACGGAACTGGCCAACCAGGCGAGCGGTGCCGGAGGGTTCAACCCGTTCCTGGACCCCCAAACCAGCGTCACCCTCGAGGCAGGCTTCCGATTCGCTCCGGCACCTGACTTCTCCATGGAGGCCTCCGTCTTCTTGACGGATGTTACCAGTCAGCTCGTCCCCTTCGAGGTGGCCTCGGATCCGGGCCGGACCTTCTACCGAAACGCGGGCCGATCGGAGTACGGTGGCCTCGAGGTCTCCATGGACGGAGAGATCTTCACCGACGCCACGCTTCGCTTCGCCTACACCCGGACCCGCGCTGAGTACGTCTCTTTCCGCCCCGAGGGCGCCATCTACTCCGGGAACCGGATTCCGGGCATCGCCCCGCGGAGCGTCGACGGCGTGTTCGCCTACAGTCCCGGGATGGCCTTCTTCGAGGTACGCGGACTCTGGCGGCAGCCGATTCCCGTGGACGATGCCGACACCACCCGCGCTCCGCCTTTCTTCGTACTCGACCTCACAGCCGGCCTCGATGGCTATTCGCTGGGCGAGACCCGGGCGAGTCCCTTTGTCCGCGTCGACAACGTCACCGACAGCTACTACATCGCCTCCGTGGTGCCCAACGCGTTCGGCGGCCGTTACTTCGAGCCCGGTCCGGGACGGACCTTCAGTGTAGGACTGGCCCTGACCTGGGGCTATTGAAGGGGGCCAGCCGCGCTCCCGGAAGGCTCTCGTCTGGGCGGACCGCCAGCTGGAAGGCAGCTAGCGGCACGCCTCGGTACTGCGAACCAAAGCGAGCGCGTTGACCACCGGTCGTTCGCCCGTGTCGTCCGACGGGCGATTCACAAGCAGGCCCTGGGCGATGAGGGCTGTCGACCCGCCACCGTCGAGGTTCAGGGCCTCCTCTACGCCCAGGGCCTCGAAGAGCCCGGCGAGCTCAGGGAGTGTCATCCCAGACGAATACGGCGGCTGACGTCCATCGACGGCAACCAGCCAGAGCGCGTCGGTCTCGACGTCCCACCCCACCGCTGTCCTCGGGTGGCGGGCGGCGGCGAAGCTCGGACGCGCCTCGACCTCCAGGTCGCCGACGCGTCGGCTCTCGTCGATGAGGTCGGGGAAACCACCGACGGCGACCGTGGCGTCCGACGGTCCACCTGTGGGCCATCCCAGGTGAAGTCCGCCTGGCACTTCCTGGGCGCTCCCCATCCAGGGTGGTGCCCCGGGTCGCCATGCGAAGGTGGGCCGCTCCGCCGAAGAGGTGACCACGCCGTCGATTACCTCCACTCCCACGGGGGCGCCTTCCGCCGTGAAGAAGTCGGCATTGACTGCGGCAAGGACCCGGCCGGCGTCCCGGGCGACCATGTCCGATACCCGTTCGCGGCCCTGCCCACCACCTTTACGGCCGGCGGCCTGTAGGACCTCCAAGCCCAGCTCGCATCGACCCGCGAGGCGGGCCTGAACCGCGTGGACGGCCCATGGCCCCCGAGGTGACCACAGGAATCGGTAGACGACACCCGGGTGGAGTTCCACCGTGCGGACCGTATCCGGCCGGAGAAGCTCGAGGGCTCGGGGTGACAGTGAAAGCTCGGCCCGCGCGGGCTGGTCCGGGGGAGCACACCCACCGAAGACAGCGGCGAGAAGGGCAAATAGAAGTCCGTGGACCCATGGGCGCGGCGTGCCTATACTCCGGCGGGTCGGTGCCGAGTCGGCCCTCGGATCTCTCGGCCTTCCCCTCATACCGGGCCAGCCACCACGTGAAGAGCGCCGCAACCGCCCTGCTGATCCTCGCCGTCTGCGCCGTGCCCGCCCTCGGGCAATCGCCCGGCGCCGGGGACGGGGTACGGATCGGGGTCTCCTTCGGCGGCATCAGCACCGTCGCCCTGAACGTCGAGCTCTATCGGGACAGCAACGCCCTCGATCTCGCCCTGGGCACATGGTCTTTCCGTGACTTGAGTGTCTCCGCCGTCGCGAAGCACTACTTCGGGGCCAGCTCGGCCCGGCCCGTCGCAGGCGCCGGGCTCTGGATCGTGACGTCCTGGGCCGGTGACGAGCGACCGGGATTCGCTGTCGTGCTCCGGGCCCCGGTGGGGTTGGACTGGGCCGTGGACGGAAGTCGCCATTCCGTAGGCGCCTTCCTGAACGTCAACCGGGGACTCTGGGTGCGCCGCTCGGACCCCCAGGACCAGTTGCCCATGAACCAACGCCTCGTGCCACTCCCCGAGCTCTACTACCGATACCGGTACTGATCGACCGCTCTCCGGCTCGATCACCAATCCCCGCTGGGCTCGTCCCAGCTCTCCGACCAGAAACGCTCCTCCTCGTCGTCGACCTCGTCGAGATCGAGGGGTTCGTCTTCTTCCACATAGATCTCGCCGTCTTCGATGATCTTGCGGATCAGGTCGTCATCCACGACCGGCGTCCTTGCCCCGAAGGACTCCCTTCTTCGTGCGCCCAAAGACACGCCCGCGGCCATGGCGAGTATGGCCAGCCCGACGCCGAAGATCAGCCAGAAGAGTGTGTACATATGCCGTCAGTCGATGGGGGTCATCCCTACGTACTTCAGTCCGCTACCCGTGTTGAAGAGTACTACCTCGTCATCGGCCGAGATGAGCCCCTTCGCCATTAGCATGGGGACAGCGGCGGCAGTCGCGCCACCCTCGGGAGCCATGAAGACCCCGGTGTCCGCTCCCACCTTCGCCACCCAGTCAGCCATGACGTGGTCTGGTACCGCAACGGCCCCGCCGCCCGATTCACGGAGCGCTCGGAGGATGAGGAAATCTCCCACGGCCCCGGGCACGCGCAGACCGGACGCGTAGGTCTGCGCTCCCTGCCACGTTTCAGCGTGCTCAGCGCCCTCCTCCCATGCTCGAACCATGGGTGCGCACCCGGCCGCCTGGACGGTGAACATCTTCGGCCGCTCGGCCCCAATCCAGCCCAGTCGCTCCATCTCGTCGAAAGCCTTCCACATGCCGATGAGGCCCGTGCCTCCTCCTGTGGGATAGACGATGGCGTCGGGGAGGCGACCACCGAGCTGCTCGGCGAGCTCGTATCCCATGGTCTTCTTTCCCTCCACGCGGTAGGGCTCCTTCAAGGTCGAGAGGTCGAACCAACCCTCCTCCTCCACCCCCTTCTTGACCACACGGCCGCAGTCGCTGATGAGGCCGTCCAGAAGCTGGAGATCGGCGCCCAGGGCTCGGATCTCCTCCAGGATAGGCGCCGGCGTGTCCGTCGGCACCACCACGTGCACGGGAAGTCCTGCAGCCGCCCCGTAGGCAGCGGCCGCACTTCCCGCGTTCCCGGCAGAAGGAATCGCCAACTCCTCGGCTCCAAGCTCGAGGGCCCGAGAAACCGCCAGGCAGAGGCCACGAGCCTTGAACGAACCCGTCGGGTTCTGTCCCTCGTCCTTCACCCAGAGCTTGCGCACACCCAGGTGGTTCGCCGTGCGAGGGGACTCGAGAAGAGGGGTCCACCCCTCTCCCAAAGCCACTCGAGCAGCTGGATCGCGAACGGGCAAGACCTCAGCGTAGCGCCAAAGGTCCGCACGCCGATGGGCGACGTCGTCCATGGAGAAGTCCTCGATGGCGTCCAGGTCGTACCGCGCGAAAAGCGGCTTTCCCACTGACGAAAGGCCGATGAGCTGCTCGCTCTCGTACGTCTCACCGGTGGCGGTGCATTCAAGGTGGCTGGCTCCGGGGACACTCGTGCGAGGGGTCATGTCGTGGGAGTGAGAGTGGCGGCCTCGCCTCGGTCGGGAGGCCTCGTGCGCAAGAGTATACCAACGCCGACGGCGAAGGCGATCCCCCCGCCCATCACCGACTCCCAGGGGGGAGGCGCATACGGGTCAGCGAAGTGGGCGCTCACCGACGGAGTCGATGCGATGGCGACGATGGTGGCGTTGTTGAGGAAGTGCATGGCCATCCCCACCCAGAGGGATCCGGTCCGCCAGACCGCCCACGCGATGACACACCCCAGGGCTGCCGTGGGCAGGAAGCGGATGGGTGTGGAAAGCGAGAGGTGGAACGCTCCGAACACGACACCGTTCAGCAGGACCATGCGCCAGGTAGAGAGCGATCGGGTGCCCCCGAGGAGGACCCCGCGGAAGACCACCTCCTCGCAGACCGCGGGTGTGAGGGCGACCACGAAGAGAATCCAGGCCAGACGTGCCGGCGAGTCCGCCGTCACGAGAGCCTCGAGCCCTTCAAGGAGTTCTTCGGGTACGGGTAGAACGAACGTCTGCAGCCATCCCAGAACCCACCCCAGTGGCAAGGCGCCCGCCCCGAGAAGCAACGCACCGACGAGTCCGGGAGCCCTGGGCAGGTTGAGGGAGAGGAATCGGACAGGGTCCACGCCTTCCCTCGCCGTCCACCATAGGGCGGGCAGGAAGAGGAGTAGCCACTCTGCGGCCAGGAGTCCCGCCTGTCCCAGGACGAGCTGAAGGGCGAGACCGCCGAACAGGAAGAGGACGGCCACACAAAGGACGAAGACCAGGACGGAGCCCGGCCCCGGCGGACGTGTATCTTCTGGGGAGAGGTAAGGGTCGCTCACGCCGAACGGTACAGCGAAGTGCGGCAACCTTCCAACCACCCCGGGCCATCCAACCCATCGACATGAGCATCGACACGTCGACGACTCCAGAGCATCGCCTCATACGGCTCGCCGCCGAGGGTGACGCCAAGGCAATCCGAGCGCTGTACGACCGTTACGCGCCGCGGGTATATGCCGTGGTGCGCCGTATCGCCGGCGACGACGACCTGGCGCAGGACTACGCCCAGGAAGCGTGGATTCGTGCAATTCGGGCACTTCCTTCCTTCCGCGGGGACTCACGGTTCTCGACGTGGCTTCACAGGATCGCGGTGAATTCGGCGCTTCAAGCGCTGCGGAAGGCCGATACGCGGAAGAAGCGCGAGGGTCCGGTGCCCGACGAGATCCCTGTGGCGCCGCGCCATCGGGACTCTCTTCTACAGCAGAGACTGGAGCGGGCCCTGGACGGGCTTCCCCAGGGCATGCGGCGGGTGATCATCCTCCACGATGTGGAGGGCTACACACATGAAGAGATCGGCGATGTACTCGGCGTCACTGCCGGGACATCGAAATCACAGCTATCCAAGGCACGGGCCAAGATGCGAGCCATGCTCGCGGATCTGGACGGTGCAGTGCAGGAACATGGAGCAGAAGCATGGAACATCTGAGCCTCGAAGATCTCGGTCGCCTGGTCGACGATCCCCCTACCACCGACGAGATGCGACACCTGGGGAGCTGCGAGCAGTGCGCCAAGGAGCTCGACGCCCTCCGCGAACAGACGCAGGCCCTTGGTACGCTGCCCGAAATCATGCCTCCGAAGGGGGACTGGGCCGCCGTCGAGGCGAGCCTTCGCTCGGAGGGGCTCGTCGAAGATCCCGGCCTCTTCCGGAAGCTCGGCCTGGCCCGGACGCCCGCGTGGATGAAGGCCGCCGCAGCCGTACTGCTCTTCCTGAGTGGCACGGGCACCGGTGCGGCATTGGCCTCGCCGGGTGCCGGCGGACTCGCCTCGACGGGCCTCGGCGAGATCGCCACCATGGAGGACGCGGCGTCTGCCGTCCGTTCTGCGGAGGAGAGCTACGTGACCGCCGTGTCGCGCTACCATGAACTCCGTGCCCGAGAGGATGGCGAGGATCTCGGTGTGGATCCCATCACGCGCGTCGCAGCGCTGGAGCACCTCGTCATGGTGAGCCAGGCTGCCGTGCGCCAGGCACCCGGCGACCTCTTCCTGAACGGCTTTCTTGCCTCGGCGGTGGCCGAGCGCGATGCAGCGCTTCGGATGGTGTCGACGGGCCAGGACAACTGGTTCTGATGAGACGAGCCATGAACTCCCGAGTCGGCGTCGCGATGGTCGCCGCCGCGGCCATTCTCGGAAAGGGCGTGGAGATCGAAGCCCAGAACCGCGCGGGAGCGGGCGTGTGGGAGAGGGCCGCCTCGGACCGGGGTTGGATCGGTGTCTCTTTCAACGTGTCCGCCGATGAGGGAGGCCTCAGAGAGACCATACTCATCACCGACGTGAGCGCCGGGAGTCCCGCCGCCGAAGCTGGGCTGCGCGCCGGTGATCGGGTGGTGGCCATCAACGACCTGGACACACCGCGTGAGTTGGCCTCCCTCCCCGAGCTCCTGAGACTCACGGTCGGCGACCCCGTCGTCATGGTGATCGAGCGCAACGGCGATCGGACACGCTTCCGCATGCGGGCCGCCAGTCGCCCGGCTGGCTTCGCTCCAAGCCGCCGCGTCGAGGTGACGATGCAGAGCGACTCCCTCGTGGAGACCTGGTCCCGATCCATGGACTCACTGCGTATCCATCTCAGGGCCGGCGACGACGCCCCCGAGGTGCGCATCCGGGAAGTCCGAGGTCCTCAGGGGAGTGTGCGGCGAATGGTGATCGCCGGAGAGGGTGATACGCGCGTCCGGGCTCCGTTCGAGTTCTTCATCTTCCAGGGAGAGGAGCACGACTCGCTGCGAACCGAGATGGTGGAAATCAACACGGTGGTCGTCGACCTCGAAGAGCAGATCCGATCACGTGAGCAGGAACTGCGACAACGCCTCGGCTCCCGGTCGGACCCGCGATTGGATGACGACCCCCAGCTCCGCCGCCTGGCCCAGCAGCTCGATCGGCTGTCGACTCGCACAGGCGAGCTGGAGGCCGCCATGGCCGAGGCCGCTCGTGAGACGGCCGGGCTCCAGTACGATGTCGTCGACTCGAATCAGAGGTCCACGAGGCGTGACAACTGGAGCGCAGGCGACTTCCGTCCACTTACCCCGTATCTGCTTGGGCGCAATCTCGTTGCGGGAGCAGAGGTCATCGACCTCGAGCCGGAGCTTGCCCGCTACTTCGAGGTCTCTGGCGGCATTCTGGTCACCAGGGTCACGCCCGGGACGCCTGCGGCCCTCGCGGGCCTCGTTCCCGGTGACGTCATCACCCGGATGGATCAGGTGGGCGTGCGGTCCGTCGAAGACCTGCGCTACGGCGTGTCGGTGGCTGGAGACGCCCTCCCCCTCACGCTGATCCGTGAAGGGGAGAGCCGCCAGGTCCTGCTGAGAAAGCGCTGACGCAGGTCTTCTGACGACCGCCGGCAGAGTCTGCCTCGCGGGAACGCTGAGACGGCGCCGACATGACGGTCCGGCCGCTACTCGTAACGAAGGGCGTCGATGGGGTCGAGCATCGCCGCCCGACGAGCCGGCCACAAGCCGAAGAACAGGCCTACTGCAGCGGAAAAGCCGATGGCGGTGAAAACCGCCTCGGGAGCCACCGAGGTGTCCCACTCCGCCATCCTGGTTACCAGCTCGGAGGCGCCGTAGCCGGCGGCCACGCCCAACAGTCCGCCCAGCGTGCAAAGGAAGAGCGCCTCCACGAGAAACTGGGTCATGATGGCACGCTTCGTGGCCCCCAGTGCCTTGCGCACACCGATCTCCCGCGTCCGCTCGGTCACCGAGACCAGCATGATGTTCATGATGCCGATTCCACCGACGATGAGACTGATGGCGGCGATTCCCGCGAGGAGGAGCGCGAACGTCTGATTCGCCTCGTTCCGGGTCTCGAGGAGGTCCGCGGAATTCCGGATGTTGAAGTCGGCGTCCTCGCCGACCCGGATGCGGTGTTCACGCCGCATGATCCCGTCGATGGCGGCGAAGGCCTGATCGAGTTCCTCGGGTGTCTCCGTCGACGCGTAGATGGAGTTCAACCGGTCGCGGCCCCCCATCACCCGATACTGAGCGGTAGACTGGGGAATGAAGATCTGATCATCGGGCCGGATCCACGCGGCGTCGCCCTTCTCTTCGAGAATGCCGACGACCTCGAAGATGATGCCCCGGATCTGGACCGTGGATCCCACGAGCAACTCGGGCGGAGTGCCACCCAGGGTTTCGGGCACGTTGTATCCCAGCACAGCCACCCGTCGTCGTCCCTGGACCTCACCCTGATCGAAGAAGCGTCCGGCTTCCAGCTGGTGGTCGTACATCTCGAAGTACTCCGGCCAGACGCCCATGATCTGGGTGTTCGAGTTGTACCGGCCGTATGTCACCTGCATGCGACTCTGCTGCTCCGGCGAGACCTTGAGGAGTCCGTCAGAGCCTGCGCGCAGAGCTATGGCGTCCTCCACGGACAGCTGGGCGTCACCGCGTGACACTCCGCCCCACATCTGCTGACCGGGGCGAATGGTCAGTATGGTCGTCCCCATCCGGTTGATTTCTTCCTGCACCCGCTGCTGTGCGCCCTCGCCCAGCGCGACCATGGTGATGACCGCCGCAATCCCGATGACGATGCCGAGCGTCGTGAGCACCGAGCGAAGCACGTTCGCGCGCACGGCGCCCATGGCCACCATGACGATCTCGAATAGAAGCATCTCCGGGCGCCCTATCGACCGCGACCGGGGCCGCCGCCGCCCCCGAAGGGACTGCTGCCGCCCATACGCGAACGCATCCGCTCCAGGAACTCCGCCTGTTGAGCCTGGAGCTGGGCGGGTCCGACCACGACCAACGTTTCGCCACCGTCGAGGCCGCTGACGATCTCGACGCTGTCCCAGTCACCGATGCCGAGTTGGACCAGCCGTGGCTCGGGAACGCTATCGGCGCCGAGGACGAATACCGCGGCAGGTCGCGTCTCCCGATCGGACGAACGACTCCCCTCGGCCATCCCCGCCAGGCCCCGCATGCCGCCGCGAGCACCACCGGCGCCTCGGAGCGACTGCATGACCGTGCGCATCGAGTCCTGGCTGATCTCGCCGGACTCGACCTTCGCACGCAGCTCCTGGATACGCGCCATGGGATCGGCTCCGGTTTCCGCTGTGGCCTGGCTCTCGCTCGCCGCAGCCGTCTGACTCGGCGCAGCGCCTGGAGTTGCCTCACCGTCGCCTCCAGCGGCACTCGCCGGAGCCCCTCCACCACCACCCGCGGCCCCGCCCTGACCCCGCGCTGCCGCACCGGCCGCACCGCCGCGCGGGCCGAAGCCACCGCCGCGCATGAACGGGGCGAGGGTGGCATCGTCGAGCTCGAGACCGAGGGCCATGGCTGCCGGTCCGACGTCCGACGTCTGAACCACGGCGTTGTTCGGAACGACGACCACGTCGATAGCCTCGTCGATGAATACCTCCACCTCTGCGTTCATCCCCGGCTTGAGCAGTCCCGTGCGATTGTCGATGGAGACGATGACCGGGAACATCGTGACGTTCTGCTCCACCGTAGCCATGGGCTCGATCTTCTCGACCACGCCCTGGAACGTACGATCCGGAAAGGCCTCGACACTAACGGCGGCGGAAAGCCCCGCCTCGAGGTCGCCCATGTCCGTCTCGTCGACCAAGGTGCGTACCTGCATGTCACCAAGGTTGGCCATGACGAAGAGGACGGACCCTCCGGAGACGTTCGACGACGCCGACTGGATGACGGCGCCCTCTTCGACGCTTCGCTGGATGATGGTCCCCGACATCGGCGCGCGAATGCTCACGTCGGCAAGTTGTAGATCGGCGAGTTCGTGGTTCGTCTGGGCCCGGACCAAGGAGGCCTGGGCGTTGGCGAACGAAAGCGTGGCGTTCTCGAACTCGGCCTGGGTGATGACCTGAGCCTCCAGAAGCTGACGCTGTCGGTCCAATTGGGCTCGGGCGATCTCGAGCTGGGCCTCGGCCACCGCCAGATCGGCTTCGGTCTGATTGAATCGGTTGCGGACGTCTCGGGGGTCGATCTCGGCGAGAAGCGCTCCGCGCTCCACCTGATCGCCTACATCGGCATACAAGCGCAGGATCTCTCCCGACGCCTTGGACTTCACCTCCACCTCGCGAACGGGCTCGACGGTTCCGGTGGCTTCTGCGCGGAGCTCCAGATTGCCGCGGGTGGCCTCGGCCGTGATGTAGCGCGGCCCTACTTCCTCCGCGGCCTCGCCGGTCTGGCAAGCTCCGAGGGCGAGCACTCCTGTCGTCAGGAGTGCGAAACGACACATGGTCATGCAGAGGTCTCCACGGGCTCGTTCAAGAAGTCCTGCTCGACGAGTCCGTCTTTCAGGTGTACTTGGCGTCGTGCGTGTGCGGCGATGTCGTGTTCATGCGTAACCAAGACGATGGTCTGACCGTTTTCGTTAAGGGTCTCCATCTGGGCCATGATCTCCTCGCTCGTTACCGAGTCGAGATTCCCCGTGGGCTCGTCGGCGAGGAGGAGAGCCGGTTCGTTTACCAGAGCGCGGGCTACGGCGACCCGCTGGCGCTGACCACCGGACATCTCCGGCGGCTTGTGGTCCATCCGGTCTGCGAGACCGACGAGCTCCAACTTCTCCTCGGCCCGGCGGCGGCGCTCCTTGCTTCCGACGCCGGCGTAGATGAGCGGTAGCTCGACGTTGTGGAGCGCCGTGGCCCTCGGGAGAAGGTTGAAGGTCTGGAAGACGAAGCCGATTTCCCGGTTCCGCACACGGGCCAGCTGGTCGTCGGAGAGGTCGCTGACGAGTTGGCCGTTGAGCCAGTACTTGCCCGCGGTCGGCGTATCGAGGCAACCGATCATGTTCATGAAGGTCGACTTGCCGGACCCCGACGGGCCCATGATCGCCACGAACTCCCCACGCTCGATGGTGAGATCGATCTGCCGCACCGCCCGCACCGTCTCCGCGCCGAGGACATAGTGCTTCGTCAGGCCTTCGGTTCGAATGATGACAGCGTCGTTTCGCCGTTCCTCGTCACTTGCCTTCACAACTCCCTCCCGAGAATCGCCTCGAGCTCGGCTCGGGCGAGTATGTAGTCGTAGCGCGTGGTGATGAGATCGGTCTCCGCCTGGGTGAGCGCGTTCTGACTGATGAGAATGTCGAGAATCGTCGCCGCACCGACCTCGTAACGCGCCCGGACCACACGGAGGTCCTCTGCTGCTACGAGAACCGCCTCTTCGGCAATCACCGTGGCCCGCTCGGAGGTCAGCAGGTTCTGAAGCGCAGCATCGGCCTGCTCCCGGGCAGCAAGCCGGGCGTCGTCCTCCTGGAGTCGACTGACCCGCTGGACGAACTGGGCTCGATCGACGCTGCTCTCCCGCTGGAAACCGTTGAAGATCGGGTAGCTCATTCCCAGCGACATGCTCCAGCTCGTGCTGCCCCCGGAGAACGATGGGTCCTGATTGGCCCAGTTGTAGCCCGAGGAGAAGCGCAGGCTGGGGAAGTATGCGGCCCGCGCAGCCGAAACCGACGCCGCCGCCGCAACTGTGGATTCGTTGGCGGCAACCACCGCCGGCGAAGCCTCCTCGGCAAGCTGCATGATCTCATCCTCGCTCAAAGGGAGCGGGCCTGGATCGAGCTCATCCGGGGCGGCCGGCCTCACCGGCTCGGCCACGCCGATCTGCCGGCCGAGGGAAAAGCGAGCTGACCGGAGCGCGGTCTCGGCCTGAAGAACCGCCTGCCCGGCGTTGACGACGTCGAGTCGGGCTCGAAGCGAATCGGAGATCGTAGCCTCCCCCAGACGTGTGCGGCTCCGGACGATGTCCATGTTCTGCTCAGCCTGGATCACGCGCTGACGGGCCACTTCGAGGAGCTCCTCTTGTTCGAGGGCCGAAAAGAAGAGGCCCTTGGTCTGGAGGGTCACCTGGTAGCGCTGATTGGCGTAGCGCGCCTCGGCGGCCCGGACGTCGGCCTGAGCCGCGTCGTACTCACGGAAGCGCCGCATACCCTCGAAGACCGTGACGCTCCCGGAGAGGCCGGCGCTGTACGAATCCGAGCTACCCGGCTGGAAGCTCCCCGTCACCTCGTCGAAGGTCCGGGAGCTACGAAGAGACCCCGACGTGTTCGCGCTGATCGTGGGAAGGAACGACGCCCAGGAGGTCTTCTGAGTCAGAAGGGCGTTGTCCATCGACTGCTGCTGCTGCGCTACCTGCGGACTCCGAACGAGGGCGCGCTCGATGGCCTCCGTCAGGGAGACCGACTGCTGGCCCTCCGCGGACGTAGGCACGAAGAGAGCCGCGCCTGCCACGAGGCAGGCAAGGGTGCGGACCGGGGTCCGCGTTGAGCTGTGCATGTTTTGTCAGTCCTTCTCGTCACCGTTCTCGCGTTCAGCCTGGCGCCGGGCATCCCACTCTTCGAGGAGACGCTGGTACTCGGCCGCTTGATCTGCCGAGAGCACCGATTTGATCGCTTCGCGCGTGTTGAGAAGGTTGGCCCGATAGTCGACCTGAAACTCGGCCTCGACTCGCTTCAACTCCTCATCGATCGCGTTCCTGCGAGCGCGATGCTCCTGGATGATAGAGTCGATGCTGGCCAACTGGGATTCGTTAGCTCCCACCTGCTGATAAAGGTACCGACGCTCGCTTGTGGCCTCTTCCCGAGGCTCATCGGGCGCATCCGGCGTCTCGGCCACCTCCGTCGGAGGGGTGGCGCCGAGCTCGGCATCCACGACCAATCCCACGAGAATCCCCGTACCGAAGACCGCGATGAGGACGCCCGCCGTGAGCATCCGGGTCCGCGACGTCTGACTCATCAGAAGTTGTCCGGTCCGAAGCTCGCGAAGATCACCGCGGCGCCGGGTTCCTCGAGCACCGGAACGGGCTCACCCGGGAGCTCCGCCATCAGCCCGGCGGCCGGTGCCGACTCAGGAGAGCCCGAGCCGGCCCGCACCAGAATGAGCGCCGCGACGGCCGCGGCGAGCATCGCCGTGGGCACGACCGTCCTGGACCACGAGGCCATGACGTCCACCACCGTGAGCCTGGCCATCAGACGGCGACGGTGCAACTCGGCGCTCGCTTCGGCCATGACGCGCCTGTGGAAACGGAACCAGTAGTTGGCTTCGCCGCTCGCCGGATCGAGGCTCTCGAGAGCTTCCGACACCATCGGGTCGCGGCCCAGGATCTGTACATCACCGGCGCCGCGACGGAACCATGTCATCATTACGCTTTCCTCAATATTTCCGGCACTCCGGGGACCTCTCCCAAGGCCGCCCGCAGCGCCTTCCTCGCGAAGTGGAGATGAGACCGCACGGTCCCTGACGGGATTTCCAGTCGCTCCGCGATTTCTCTGTGTTTCCATCCTTCCATGTCATGCAGAAGAACGATCTCCCTCTGTACCTCAGGAAGCCCAGCCAAAGCATCCTCCAGGAGGGCCCTCAACTCCACGTTCTCGGCAACCTTGTCCGGCGTCGGAGCCGAGGAACGTGCCCCTGGAGGGACCTGATCCGTTTCTCGAAGCGATTCGCGCCGGATGAGGTTCTTGGAGCGATTTCGGACGATGGTCATCAACCATCCCCCGAAACGCTCGGGACTTCTGCACTCATCCAAACGAGAAAGCGCGACGAGGAAAGACTCCTGTGCCGCATCTTCCGCATCTTCGTGCCGACCCGTGACGGAGAGAGCCACCGCATAGGCGGGTCGCTGGTACCGCTGCACCAAGAGCCCGAACGCGACTTCGTCGCCTTCTCTGGCCTGGTAAACCAGCTCTCCATCCGTCGGAGTGTCGGACATTCTAAATGACACCGGGTCGTCGATTCGTGTTGAGCGCATAGGGGGCCCCAAGAACCCCGCAGACTGGTCGGGCCCGGGGAAAGGCCACTCTACCCGTCCCAGTGCTGCTGATGGTACCGCGCCAAGTGCTTCACCGCACTTCTCGGGCGATCACGATCCACGCCCCCTGCCCCTGCCCCTGCCGCCATGCCTTCGACGGCCCCGCCCGTCGGCGTCGCTCGCCGGGTCGCGCGGGGTCGGTGGCGGCGTCGACGAGGAGAACGCACTCTGCAGGGCCCCCGCCGTCATCTCCGCCAGCGACCGCCCTACCACGAGCGCCTCCCGGACTCGGTCGCCCTCGGTCGCCTGCTCGGGCCAGAAGCCGAGGAGAATCAGTGGCGTGTCCGACGGTCGAGCCCCGCCTGCACGGCCCACGACCCGCACCTTCCACGCGGCCCCCTCGACGGTGACCTCCGCCTCCTCGAGGTCCGGCTCCACGGGCGGCAGTGGGGCGTCCACAGCGGCCATCGCACGGACCGGCGTCGGCTTCGCAGGACTGCGACGGCCTGGGTCCCGGTGCGCCCCACCGCGGTCACCCCGATTCCGTCCCCGCTGGGGGGGGCGCTCGCCGCCACTCGGCCCCCCGCGCCCACCTGCGGCGGGCGGACGGGCCGGCCGGGCCGGGGCCGGGGCCGGTCGGGAGTCTACGTCCCGTGGGTCAGAGGGATCGGTCATTTCATGGCAAGGTTGCAGGGTCGAGGCGAAGCCACCTTATTAACGGCGCCCCACACTTATCTTACTGCCCCTCCCTTCTCGAGGCAGCATGGCCGACGGATCCAACACCGAACGGCAGGCCAAACGAGAGTACACGGAACTCCTGCGACTCCACGAGCAGTTGCTGGGGCAGTTCACCCGGGCCCGCGACGAACTACTCGCCCCGGGTACGGATTCGCTGGTCAAGCGAATCAAGGCACGCACCGGGTCGGAACCGGAGCTGTCCGAGCTCAAGACCGCGGTAGAGGAGGCCATCCGCGCCCTGAAGCTGTCACAGTCCCACATCGAGGCCTCGGTCACCGAACGCAGCGATCCGGATCACGAGGTGGAGGGCATCTCCAACCTACCGGTGTACCTCCAACGCTTTCTCGCCGAACGGGCGGGACAGCCCGGATTCGCCTACGAGGTGAAGCAGGATTCCGTCCGGGGATGGATGATCTGCTGGAAGGAGTTCACGAGCCGGGGGACGGTGCGTGGCTACGGGCAGATCTGCGAACGCCCCTACGCTTGGCTGGAAGACTGACGTCAGCGCTACCCACCGCGCACCGTTTCCAGGGCGTCCTGCCCGTAGAACATCCGAATGTACTTGGCCTGGGAGTCCGTGACTCGCCGCACCACCCACACCAGGTGAACGTAGTTCGGCTCCGACGGTTCACTTCGTAGCCGCATGCCTGCCTCGCCGGGTAGGCGGCCGCCTTTCCGGTTGTTGCAGGGGGAGCAGCTGGTCACCACGTTGTCCCAGCGGTTCTCGCCCCCGCGGGAAACCGGAAGGATGTGGTCTCGGGTGAGAAACTGCCGGCCACGGAGTTCGTTCCTGTGGCGGCCACAGTACTGACAGGTGTAGTCGTCGCGGGCGAAGAGGAAGGTGTTCGTCACCTGCCGCCGGAATCGATGGGGCACGTGGACGTACCGCACCAACCGGATGACCGCCGGCCATGGGATGCAGCGGTTCTCGGAGCGGAAGCTGCGTTGCCCGTCCTCCTCCAGGATCTCGGCCTTCCCGTCCAGGACGAGTCGGACCGCGCGGCGGGGCGGGACAATCGTAAGCGGCTCGAACGAAGCGTTCAGGGCCAGGCAGCTCAAAGGGCTCTCCTCCGAAGCAAGTGGACCACCTTGCACCCGAAGCTATTCCGGAGACCTCCGGCGCTCAATCCCCCAGAGGTCACGTCACAGTAACGCTACCGGATCGCGATCGATGGCGAGCCTGACGTCTCCCGAGGGAAGGGTGAAATCTTCGGCGAGGACCCGGGTCACCTCACCGAGTGCCCGCGGCGACGGGGCTCGGAGGAAGAAGTGCCAGCGCCAGCGGCCGTGGAGCCGCTCGATGGGAGCCGGCGCCGGACCGACGAGCTCGACCTCCGTCGCGGCCCCGGCTCGCCTCCATCGCGCCATCACCGCCTGAAGCCAGCGGGCGGCTCCTTCCGCTGTCTCTGCGGCGAGACGTTGCTCGGGGCTGCTCAGGATGACGTTCACCAGCCGGACGTGGGGCGGGTAGGTGGGCCGCTCCCGTTCCCCCAGCTCCCTCGTCGCGAAAGCCTCGAAGTCGTGGTCTACCGCAGCCCTCACGGCGTAGTGCCCGGGAAGTGACGTCTGGATGTAAACCTCACCCCCCAATGCGCTGCGCCCGGCACGCCCTGCGACCTGGCTCAGGAGTTGGAACGTGCGCTCACTGGCTCTGAAGTCCGGGAGGTGGATGCCTACATCGGCGTTGACCACCCCGACCAGGGTGACACGCGGAAAATCCAGCCCCTTCGCGATCATCTGGGTGCCGAGAAGGATGTCGACTTCGTGGCGCTCCACGCGCTCCAGGATCTTCTGGTGCGCCCACTTTCCCGACGTCGTATCGACGTCCATCCGGACGATACGGGCGCCCGGAAAGGTCTCGGCGGTCACGCGCTCCACCTGCTCGGTGCCCAGACCGCGGAAGGAGAGGTCGTTTCCGCCACACCGTGGGCATCGCGAAGGTGCCGGAGCCTCGAAGCGACAGTGGTGGCACACGATCTTCTGCGTCACGCGGTGGTAGGTGAGAGAGATGGAGCAGTTCTCGCACTGCTCCACCTCACCACATTCCCTGCACTGGACGAAGGACGAGTATCCGCGCCGGTTGAGGAGGAGAATGACCTGCTCCTCCCTCCTTAACCGGAGGTCGACGGCGCTCACCAACTCCTCGGAGAGGACTCGCCCTCCCCTGTCGGCGGACGTATCGGCTTGGCTTCCCATCCCACCGTTTCCTTCCTTCACGCCCGTCTTCGATGGGTCCTGCTTGCGCCCCTTTCGTAAGTCGACGACGTGCACCGCCGGGAGCCGGCCTCCGCCCACACGCTCGGGGAGGAGCATGCGCCTGAACTTGCCCTTGCGCACGTTGTCCCAGCTCTCGAGGGAGGGCGTCGCGCTGCCCAACACGCAGACGGCGCCGTGTCGGTGGGCCCGCACTACGGCCAGGTCCCGCGCGTGGTAGCGAGGAGCCTCCGACTGTTTGTAGCTCCCATCGTGCTCCTCGTCGACGACGACGGCGCCAAGATCGTCGAGGGGGGCGAAGAGAGCGGACCGGGCACCCACCGCGATGGTGCGCTGGCCAGATCGAAGCATCCGCCAGGCGTCGTAGCGCTCGCCGTCCGAGAGGCCCGAGTGGAGCACGGCGACCCGGTCCCCGAAATGCGCGCGGAAGCGCGAGACGGTCTGAGGCGTCAGGGAGATCTCCGGGACCAGGACGATGGCCGTCTTGCCACGGGCGAGAACCTCCCTGAGGAGCTCGATGTAGACGAGGGTCTTCCCGGAGCCCGTGATCCCCTGCAGGAGGAAGGGAGGAGGCCGCTCTTCGTCCAACCCGCCGACCAAGGCGTCGAGCGCGGCCTGCTGGTCTGGCGTCGGGGTAAGGTCCGGGGGGGCCACGGCCGGGACATCGGAGAACGGGTCGCGGAACTCCTCTTCGTCGGCCACCTCCACCAACCCCTTCTCTTCGAGGCCAGCTACCACGCTCCGACTGAAGCCCTCGGTGCCCGTCAGGGTGGCCAGCTCGGCGGTGCCACCCGCAGCCTCCAAAAAGCCATAGGCCTCAGCCTGCCGGGTCGCCCGGCCGAAGACCTCCTCCCGCTCGCCGAGTGCCTCGAGGTGCCGAGCGATGCGCACCACGCGACGGGTCTTCACCGGGGGGGGCGGCGGCGGCACGGTCTCATGGTGAATCATCCGCCGGGCTGTCAGGGACCGGATCTCGGGCCACAGTGAGCCCATCCCCATCGACTTGCGCAGCGTGGCGACACGCTGAGGGGCGTCGCGGCCTCGAAGGGCCTCCACGATGCGCCGTTCCCGGGGGCGCAGCTCGGTGCCGACGGCGCCTCCGGAGCCTTGATACCCGGCCTGGAGGGACACGTAGTCCCGCGAAACATCGGACAGGACCGAGGGGAGTGCAGCGCGGAGGGTGATGCCCAACGGCGACGAGTAGTAGGCAGACATCCACCGACAGAGCGCCAGAAGGTCATTCGACACCGCCGGCTCTTCGTCGAGCACCGTGAGTACCGGACGAAGGCCTCGAATGGAGCCTTCTTCTCCCGGGCCCACGACCCAGCCGATACGCTCCTTTCGGCGGAACGGAACGAGAACGCGAGACCCTATCGGCGGCGCGGCTCCCGGCACTTCGTAGGTGAAGGTGCGAAAGATGGGTAGCGGCAGCGCGACATCGACGCGGCTCCGAGCGGTCACTCGTCGAGGAGCGTGAAGATCTCGCGCTGAGGCTCGGAGGGCGTCACCTCGGGGCCGTCTTCACCCCAGTAGACGTTGACTTCGCTGCGCACCCCTATGTCACCTTCGATGTAGATGCCCGGCTCCACGGAGAAGGCCACGCCGGGCAGAAGGCGCCGGTCGTCCCGGCTCTCCAGGTTGTCGAGGTTCGGCCCGCTGCCGTGGAGGTCGGTGTCGATGGAGTGCCCCGTGCGGTGGACGAAGTAACGACCGTAGCCCCGCTCGTCGATGACCGCCCGCGCGACGTCGTCGACCTCGAAGCCCCGCACCTCGGCCCCGTCCGACGCCTGGGCCCGGAGGAAGTCGACTGCGGCGTCGCGGGCGTCTCTCACCGCCTCCCACACCTGCTGGGTACGGGCGTCGACCTCCGCATCCATGATTCCCATCCACGTCTGGTCGGCCGGCACCGAGCCGGAGTAGGCGCCCCACAAGTCAATGAGGAGGAGGTCACCCTCACGGATGGTCTCTCCGTCGCCCACCGGCGCGTAATGGGAGTCCGACGCCATGGGACCGATGGCCACGATGCAGCTCACGTGGTCCACCAGATGGTGGCGCTCCAACTCTTCTACGATCCACGCCGAGAGCGCTCCCTCGGTGGTGGGCTCGCCACTCCGGATGGCGTCGGCGGCTCGCTCGAATGCAGCCCGGGCCACATCCTTCACGATCTCCGCAGCCTTTCGGTGGTCTTCTAGCTGCGTCGGGGACAGGACCGAATGGAAGCGGGACACCAGGTCTCCGGAGCTCGCGATCTCGACCCCATGGCCGAGGATCACCCCGGCGATACCCGCCGGGACGTAGTCGACGGTGGGAACCGCGCCTCCGGGTGATACTTCCATGGCCAACCGGCCTCGGCCCTCGACGAGGGTCGCGAGCTGCTCCTCCATCTCCTGCCACCCGGAATACACCCGCCGCTCGAACGGCCACTGTCGCCACGACGACGCCTCGATGGCGTGGATGAGGGCCACCGGCTCACCCTGCGCCGGAATGAGGACGAAGGCGCGACGGGTGGTCTTGCCGAGACCGAGTAGCGAGACCGGCACCGGGTTGATGTGGTGGAACTCGTAGAGAAGCCAGCCGTCCAGATCTTCCTTGCGTAGCTCAGCCTGGACTCCCTCGATGCCCTCTCGGGTGCACAGCAGTCCTGCGCTCATTCGTCTCCGTCCTTCCGGTCGTGAGTGGAGGCGCTCGTCGTGGCCTCGCCATGCGCATCGTCTGGTTCGTCACCGAAGAGCGGCAATCCCGCGGTCTCGGCGTTCGTCACGGGATCTTCTTCGTCGGTCTGCGCGGCTCGATCCGGGGTCGGCACGCCTTCGTCGTGAGTGGCCGCGGGGCGGGTTGGAGTCGCCTCGTCGTGGGCCGGGGCAGCACCGGAAGACGGAGCCGTGGCTTCGTCGTCGTGCCGGGCTTCGGCCGACCCCGTTCCCTCCGATCCACCCCCTTTACGCCCCCGGAGGAGGTCGAGCCCGAGGATGCGCTCGCTGGTCAGCAGCTTGTGGACCTCATTCTCCCGAGCCAGGGCGGCGCTCACGCCTCTGAGGCCCCAACGCTGCCATGCGCGGTGGAGAATCGAAATGCGTTCGCCCACGGAGAACATCTCCGCGAAGTCCGGAAACGGTTTCACCACCGTCGGTCGGAATGCCGTCTCCTCGTCGGACCAGTCCTCCACATGAACGTCCTCCACACTTGCTTCCCGCAGGAGGCGTTTCCATTCGACGACCATGAGGGGTCGCGCCCCGAGGTATTCGGAGAGGACCTCCCGCCGCTCCGGATCCACCGGCGCCTTCCATACCAGCTGAACCAGGACGATGAAGCCCCCGGGCTTCGTCACCCGCACCAGCTCACGGACGGCGTCTTCGGGCTCGCAGTGATTGGCGAGGCCGATCTCTCCGATGGCGACGTCGAAGATCTCGTCCCGGTAGGGGAGGGCGTCGGACCGCCCGGATTGGAACTGAAGGCGCTGACCGGCGCCCAGCTCCCGGCTCCAGTCTTCGGCCTCCTCCACCATTGCGGGGTCGATGTCGACACCAGACGCGGTGACTCCGAATTCCTTCACGAAGTACTCGAGGGGCACTCCCTTGCCGGAAGCCACGTCGAGGACCTCGAGTCCAGGCGACATCTCCGTGAGGAGGGCGATCTGCCTGTAGAGCTCGACGCCGCCTGGCGGGAACAGACGCTTGCGGCTCAACCGGACCAGGTCGAGCATCGAGGGAACCAGAGAGTCGCGCTCTCCGGCGCCGTCTTCATTGGATGGCATGGGAGGGAAAGGTACGGAGGTGTGGCCGCAGGGCAACGCGCGGTCGGCGACTGGAGGGCCCTCGGGGTGTCTTACCCGACGACCTCTAGTCCTCAGGAGGGTCGAGGCCAGCCAGAGCGCGGATCACCGCAACCGTCCCCTGCCCCAACCGTTTCGGGTCGTATCCACCCTCCAGGAAGTGGACGCACCGCCCGCCGCACTCCCTCTCGGAGAGCTCCACGATCTCTCGCGTCATCCCGTACAGGTCGCTGGGCTCCAGGACGAACCCGCCGAGGGGGTCACCGGCGAGGCAATCGAAACCTGCGGAGACAAGGACGAAGTCGGGGTCGAAGTCCCCGAGGACGGTCGCGAGGGACTGGGTGAACCGTTCGCGATAGTCGGTTCGCGGAATACCGGCAGGGAGCGGGACGTTCAAGGTGGTTCCCTCGCCTCCGCCCGAACCGCGCTCCGACGCCGCGCCCGTTCCCGGGTAGTGAGGCGACTGATGCAGGGAGAGGAAGTAGACCGTCGCATCGTCGTAGAAGACGTCCTGTGTGCCGTTGCCGTGGTGGACGTCCCAGTCGACGACGAGCACCCGTTCGGCCCTGCCCTCGGCCTGCAACCACCGGGCCGCCACGGCCAGGTTGTTGAACAGGCAGAAGCCCATAGGGGTGGTGGGCGTCGCGTGGTGTCCCGGCGGACGGGTCGCCACGAAGGCGTTGGCGATGGCCCCTTCGTGGACGTCCCTCACGGCGGCCATGGCCGTCCCGGCGCTACCCACGGCGGCGTCCCAGGACGCGGACGACACCCGCGTGTCCGAATCCAACGATTCGATGCGGCCGGAGGTCTCGGCGGCGTCGCACGCGTCCCGGACGCGCCGCAGATGCTCCAGTGTGTGGACGCGGAGAAGATCGTCGTCGTCGGACTCTCCCGAGGGCCGCTGCTCCACGTGCCCATGCAGCGTGAGAAGGTCCTTGCCCACCGTCGAAGCGAGGGCTCGAAGGCGGCCCTGATGCTCGGGGTGACTCCACCCCGTGTCATGGAGGGGGGATGAGGGGTGGAGGTAGAAGCCGGTGGGGCGGCTCATACCCCCTGCGCCACCGGTTCGGGCGTAAGGCTCGCGATGCGCTCCTGGATTGAGCGCACCTCCCGCTTCCTCGCACGGAGCGCGATGAGGGCGTCTACGGCCGCCGACGTGGCAGACATCGTCGTCAGGTATGGTACTCCGTACGTGATGGCCGCCCGGCGCATGGCGTAGTCGTCGTACTGGGATTTCTTGCCCAGGGGCGTATTGATGAGGAGCGCGATGTCACCCGTGACGATGTGGTCGACGATGTTGGGGCGACCCTCACCGACCTTGTAGACGAGCTCCGTTCGCACCCCGAGCCGCCGAAGGTCTGCCTGCGTTCCCTCGGTCGCCATGAGCTCGAACCCGAGATCGACCAGACGCCGGAGCAAGGGGGCCACGGTCTCACGGTCGTTGTCGTTGACGGTGACGATGACCTTCCCCGACTCGGGCAGGTCGTTTCCGGCCGAAACCTGGGCCTTGGCGAAGGCCATACCGAAGGAGTCGTCGAAGCCCATGACCTCGCCCGTGGACCGCATTTCGGGACCGAGAAGGACGTCGACGTCGAAGCGGTTGAACGGGAAGGCGGCCTCCTTCACCGCCACACCCGGCACCGGCGGCTCATGAGCCAGGCCGAAGTCCGCAAGGCGCTCGCCGGCCATGACCCGCGACGCGACCCGAGCGAGCTGCACTCCCGTCGCCTTGCTCACGAAGGGCACCGTCCTGGACGCTCTCGGGTTGACCTCCAGCACGTAGACGATGCCGTCGCGGATGGCGTATTGGACGTTCATGAGTCCCACCACACCGAGCTCGAGAGCGAACTTCCTGGTCAACTCCCGGATCTCGTCCAAGGCGTCGGAGGACAGGATGTACGGAGGGAGTACGCAAGCCGAGTCACCGGAGTGTACTCCGGCATCCTCGATGTGCTGCATGATCCCACCGATGACTACGTCCGTGCCGTCCGAGAGGGCATCGACGTCGGCCTCGAAGGCGTCCTCGAGGAAGCTGTCGATGAGGACGGGGTGGTCTGGGGAAGCCCGGACCGCCTCCTCGAAGTACTGCCTCAGCGACGGCTCATCGTAGATGATGCGCATGGCCCGGCCGCCGAGGACGTAGCTCGGACGCACCAGGATGGGATACCCGATGCGCTCCGCCACCGTGATGGCCTGGTCCTCGCTCGTGGCCATCCCGTTCTCTGGAGTGCGCGCCCCGATGATCCGACAGACCTCGTCGAAACGGTCCCGGTCTTCGGCGCGGTCGATGGCGTCCACCGACGTCCCCAGCACCGGCGCACCGAACTCCTCGAGTCCCTTGGCCAGCTTCAGCGGCGTCTGCCCGCCGAGCTGGACCACGATCCCCTTGGGATTCTCCAGATGGAGTACCTCGAGAACGTCTTCCAGGGTGAGGGGCTCGAAGTAGAGCTTGTCGCTCACGTCGAAGTCCGTGGACACGGTCTCCGGGTTGGAGTTGATCATGATCGTCTCGTACCCGGCCTCGCGAAGCGCCAACACCGCCTGGACGCAGCAGTAGTCGAACTCGACGCCCTGCCCGATGCGGTTGGGGCCGCTGCCGAGGACCACGATCTTGTCCCGGTCCGAGCGTTCGCTCTCCGATTCGTCCTCGTACGACGAGTAGAAGTAGGGCGTCTCTGCGGGGAACTCACCGGCGCACGTGTCGACGACGTTGTAGGTGGCGTGGATATCCCACCCCCACCGGCGATCGCGAACGGTCTTTTCGTCCTCGTCACGCAACTCGGCGAGCTGCAGGTCGCTGAAGCCCTCCCGCTTCATCCTGCGAAGGAGTTCCGGTGTCACGGCATCGGCTTGGGCGTACTTGTGCTCCCACTCGAGGATCTGAACGAGTTGATCGAGGAACCACCGATCGATGCGGGTGGCGTCGAAGATCTCGTCGACGGTGATGCCCGCTTCGAGAGCTCGCTTCAGCTGGAAGGGTCGTTCGGCGGTCGGCCTGCGAAGGGCGGCGAGAATGGAGGCGCGATCGTCCTCTCCCAGGCCGTCGGACTTCAGGTCCTCGCCCACCACCCATCCGTGCCGCCCCGTCTCCAGTCCACGGAAGCCCTTTTGCCAAGCGCTCCGGAAGGTGCGCCCAATGGCCATCGTCTCCCCTACCGCCTTCATCTGGACGCCCAACGTGTTGTCCACTGACGGAAACTTCTCGAAGGCGAAACGCGGGATCTTCACCACGCAGTAGTCGAGGACCGGCTCGAAGGAGGCGGGAGTCGTCTTGGTGATGTCGTTGGGGAGCTCGTGCAGGTGGTAACCCACAGCCAGCTTGGCTCCCACGCGAGCGATGGGAAACCCGGTGGCCTTGGAGGCCAGGGCCGAAGACCGTGACACCCGGGGGTTCATCTCGATGATGAGCATTTCGCCGTCATCGGGATTCACGGCGAACTGGATGTTGCAGCCGCCCGCCGCGACGCCGATCTCACGGATGATGGCGATGGCCGCGTTCCGCATCTCCTGATACTCGACGTCCGAAAGCGTCTGGGCCGGCGCCACCGTAATGGAGTCCCCGGTGTGGACGCCCATGGGATCCACGTTCTCGATGGCGCAGATGATGATGACGTTGTCCGACGCGTCCCGGACGACCTCGAGCTCGTACTCCTTCCATCCGATGATGGAACGGTCGATGAGCACTTCGGTGATGGGCGAAGCGTCGAGACCCTTACGCACCTGGACTTCGAACTCCTCGCGGTTGTACGCGATGCCACCACCCGTGCCGCCAAGGGTGTACGACGGCCGAACGATGGCCGGGTACTCGGTGGACTCGACGATTTCCAGAGCCTCTTCCAGAGTCCGGGCGAAGCCACCGGTCGTCACGGCGAGGCCGATACGGTCCATGGCCTCGGCGAACTCCTCGCGGTCCTCGGCCATCTGGATGGACCGCTCGTTGGCGCCGATGAGTTCCACGCCATGCTTCTTCAGGACACCGGCATTGTGGAGGTCCATCGCCACGTTCAGCGCGGTCTGCCCGCCCATGGTGGGCAGGAGTGCGTCGGGCTTCTCTCGCTCGATGACCTTCTCAACCCACTCGGCGGTGATGGGCTCGATGTACGTCCGATCCGCGAGGTCCGGATCGGTCATGATCGTCGCTGGATTCGAGTTCACCAGGACGACCCGATACCCCTCTTCCTTGAGGGCGCGCACCGCTTGGGTACCGGAATAGTCGAACTCGCAGGCCTGACCGATGACGATCGGTCCAGAGCCCAGGATGAGGATGGTCTCTAGGTCGTCGCGTCGGGGCACGTGGATCCCTGGGGCGGCGGCCTCAGCGCGATGTCTCGGGTGCTAGGCATCCCCACCCTTGCCGGATTCCTTCCGGATGGCGGTGTAGAGCACCACGGAGAAGCCACCCCATACGAAGCCCATGATCAGGACCATCGTGATCCACGTCGCTGTGGTCATGGGCGGCTCCCCGGCTCGCGGCGGCCGAT